>JAUNIH010000006.1 GCA_030523555.1 Erysipelotrichaceae bacterium | reverse complement strand
AAAAGAGGCTGGTAACCTCTAACCTAGTCAATAGGTTTCGTTACAGCCCCTTTTTTTAATGCTTGTAGTCCATATGGGATACATACGGGAAACTAATCCATATCTTTTAAGAAAGCTTTGTATGCCTGATATGCTTCATAGATATCAGCCTTGGAAGCTGTCTCAAATGGAGCGTGCATATTCTGAACCGGAATACCGGCATCGATGACATTCATATTCTTGTTGGCGAGGATATAGGCAATTGTTCCGCCACCACCCTGATCAACCTTACCGAGTTCAGAGAACTGACAGGATACATTATTGTCATCCATCACCTTTCTGATTTTCGCAACATATTCAGCTGATGCATCATTGGCACCAGACTTTCCTCTAGAACCGGTGAACTTATTGAAGGAAATACCTTTTCCAAAGAAAGCCGTATTCTTGTTTTCAAAGACATTAGGATAGTTAGGATCATATGCCATAGATACATCTGAAGAAATAAGTGAAGAGTTTTCTAAGGCATGTCTTAACTTGAGATCACTGTTGCCGTCTGTTGCCTCCAGTATTTCAGCTACACAGTTTTCAAAGAAGCTTGAGTGAGCGCCGGTAGTACCGTTAGATCCTACTTCTTCCTTATCCACCAGGATACATGAAACTGTTTTATCTGTAACTTCAGAGTCGAGTATACCCATCAAAGATGTATAGGCGCAGGCACGATCATCCTGTCCATAAGCCATAACCATAGAACGGTCTAAACCGAAATCTCTAGGTTTGCCGGCTGGTACAAGTTCAAGTTCCGCAGAAATAAAATCACTTTCTTCTATACCGTATTCTTTTTTAAGAATATTGAGGATATTCTCTTTTACAGTTTCTTTTGAATCACTGTCTGATGGAATAGATCCTACTAAAGCGTTCAGGTCTTCACCGTCTATTACAGAAGCAGCAGTCTTCTGCATCTGATCTTTCGCAAGATGTATCAGAAGATCAGAAATACCCAGTACAGGATCTTCATCCTTTTCACCGATATTGATCTTTACTGATGAGCCGTCTTTCTTACAGATAACACCATGCAAGGATAAAGGAATGGCTACCCACTGGTATTTTTTAATTCCACCATAATAATGAGTATCCATCAGTACCAGTCCATTATCTTCATATAACGGATTCATCTTGATATCAATTCTTGGTGAATCTATATGAGCACCAAGGATATTGAGTCCTTCTTCTACCGGTTTTTTACCGATAACGAACAGGGCTACGTTTTTACCACGGTTGTTGAAATAAACCTTATCCCCTGCCTTCAGTTTTTCATTCTTATTGAAAGGTCTGAATCCTTTCTTCTTTGCAGCGATGATGGCGTTTTCTGTAAACTCTCTTTCAGTTTTGGCATCAGCCAGGAACTTTTTATATCCCTGAACAAATTCCATTACTTCTTTGAGCTTTTCATCGCTGTATTTTTTCCACGCTGTTTCCAAAATAATCTATCTCCTTTAATAATTTTTTATAGCTTCCTTAGTTATTTTAACAATTTCCTCACGGTCTGCGTCCAAAAATAATCTGCAGTGACGGTCTTCAAACTTGAAATCCGTCCATAAATCCGTAACAGTCTTGCCTCTGGTGATGCTGCCCTGTGTCTCTGCATAGACAGCACATTTTTCACCCTTGAATAGTTCAGGTTTTACTGCATAGAGAATCGGCAGAGTATCATGCAGGCAGATATCATTCTGATAAGATACAGTATCTAGATATGCCAGAGGATATTTTACCATTTCCTTTAAAGCTTCAGCTACCGGATTACCATATGTTTCCATTTCTTTTATATCAGCTCTAGAGAAATTGACTTTCATTGTGACATCCAGTCCAAACATATTTACCGGTATACCGCTCTTGAAGATATTTTCCGCAGCTTCCGGATCATGATAGACATTGAACTCTGCGCAGCACGTTGTATTACCTCCTGCTGCTGCTCCACCCATCATATTGATTTCTTCTATATAGTCGACAATATCAGGATGTTTGGCGATAGCTGTCGCGATATTGGTCAAAGGTGCAATAGCGCAGACAGTAACCTTTTCTTTCGAATTTTTAACTGCTTCATATAGGGCATCCCATGCCAGTTTCCTTTCAACTTCAGCCTTTGATTCAGGAAGTATTACACCTCCAAGACCGTCTTCGCCATGAAATTCTGATGCATCCATAGCGCTTTTACCGATTAAAGGTTTATTCGCACCCTTGTATATTCTGATATCTTCTTTACCAGCCAGTGACACAACATTCCGGGTATTTCTGAATCCGTTATCGAGACTTGTATTTCCGTCAGTGACAGAGATGCCAAGAATATCAAGTTCTTCTATTTTTAAGGCTGTAAATAAGGCGAACGCATCATCAACACCGGTATCACAGTCTATCCAAATCGCTTTCTTATTCATCTAGATCTCCCATCCTTCAAATCTACTGCAGGCTTCTACAAGATAGTCAACAAATTTTTCTCTGTTTAAACCTACAACACAGCGCATATTAGGTTTATTACCGCTGATATTATCGAAGTCAGCTACGGTTGCACCACGGGTGTATTTACCGTTTAATTCAATATCGACATAGTAGTCACGGATATCAAAAATCTCCGGATGAACAAGTGACATAACGGCACATGGATCATGTGTTGTTGCCCCGGCCCAGCCTAAAGAAGAGACATGGATAAAGAAGAAGTCAAACCATCCGGCAACTACTTCGGCAACAGGATTATGTAAAGCTCTGATCCTATCCCATTCTTCAGGATAGACGAGCGCCTTTTCTGTAACATCCAGTCCGCACATCTGTACAGGTAAACCGCTATGAGCCACAATATGCGCAGCTTCAGGATCTACCAGAATATTGAATTCCGCACCGGCAGTCCAGTTTCCGTTTCTTAGACCGCCACCCATGGTTGAGATCATTTCGATCTTCTCATGAAGTTCAGGATGGGCTATCAGTAAAGCTGCAGTATTGGTTTGGGCACCGGTAGAGATAATCGTAACTTTTTCTTCTGATTCTCTTAATACTTTAGCCATCATTTCTATGGCGGAAAGACTGCTTAAAGGAAGATGCGGTTCAGGAAGTTTAGGACCATCCAGTCCTGTTTCTCCATGAAAGTTGGGAGCGATAATCAGATCTCCGCATAAAGGTCTGTTTCTTCCTTTTGCCACCTCGATATCCAAATGCAGTAAAGCCGCAATTCTTCTGGCATTATAGGTTACCTTTTCCAGCGTCTGATTTCCGGCAACAGTCGTAATAGCTTTTATATCAAATTCCGGACAGGTTGCCGCAAGAACCCAGGCAATCGCATCATCATGCCCCGGGTCGCCATCAAGAATGACCGGTCTTTTTTTAATATCGCTCATAATTATCCTCTTGTTTAACAGTGTACTATCTAATTCTATCAAATATTTTGATTTATAATATCTTTATAGGAGACAAATAAGATGAAATATAATTTCCCTAAAGTTGATCTGCACCTGCACCTTGATGGCTCATTTCGAAATTCTACCATCTGGGAACTCGTATCGGCACAGGGCGTTACGATGCCGGTAAATACCGAAGAAGAATTTGAAAAATGGATGGAAGAACATTCCCAGTCCGGAAGTGTAAACCAGTTCCTGGAGATGTTTGATGCACCATTAAAGGTTATGCAGGATAAGGATTCTATTGTCCGTATCACCAAAGAACTTATTGAAGATATCGCAAAACTCGGTGTAGCGTATGCTGAAATAAGATTTGCCCCACAGCTTCACACCAATAAAGGAATGAGCCAGAGAGATGCGATAGAAGCCGTTCTTGAAGGAAGAAGAATCGGTATGGAAGAAAATCCCGATATCAAAATCGGAATTATCTGCTGTCTGATGTGCCAGGGTCCGGAAACCGTCAACTGGGATGCCAATATGGAAACAGCCAATATCGTTCATGAATACCTCAATAAGGGTGTCGTATGTATAGACCTGGCGGGTGCTGAAGGTTTTGTACCTTTAAGCAATTTCGCCCCAATATTCAAAGTTGCCAGAGACCACGGAACACCTATCATCTGCCATGCGGGTGATTCTCAGGACTGGACAACCGTCAAAGACGCCATCGATATGGGTGCTGTAAGAATCGGACACGGTCATCATATCTATGAAAACCCTGAACTCTGCCGCTATGCAGCAGAACACAATATCGCTTTAGAAATCTGTCCTACATCCAATATTCAGTGTCAGACCAGAAAGACCTACGGTTTACATCCTGCCTGGAATCTTTACCAGATGGGTATTCCTGTAACCATCAATACTGACAATATGACCATGTCAAGAGTATGCCTTGATGATGAATATGATCACTGTCTTAATGATATGGGCTTTGAATATGAGGATCTCATTCTCATGAATATAAATTCTGTCAAATCTTCCTTCATGAAAGATGAAGACAAAAAGAAGCTTATTGAAAAGCTTGAATCAGAACTCGATAAACTTGTATAAACATAAAAGAGACTTACATCTGTAAGTCTCTTATTTTAATACTTCCTTATAAACTCTCAGGACATTCTTATAGAAGATTTTTTCAATATCTTCTTCAGAGAAATAAGGTTTTAAGGCCATATAGAGTTTCTGCATACCTGAGGCATCAACTATCTCAAGTTTATTGCCGATACCATCAAAATCAGATCCAAGACCAATACAGTCGATTCCACCTATATCAGCGATATGTCTTATATGTCTTACCATATTTTCAATGGTAGTCATTTCTTCGTTGTGATCTTCAATAAAGACACTGCAGAAATTCAGACCGGTAACCCCACCTCTTTCTGACAGTTTCCTGATCATATCATCATCAAGATTTCTGGCTACCCCACATAAGGCACGGGCATTGGAATGTGATGCCACAAATGGTTTACTGGTGTATTTTAAGACATCGTAGAATCCGGCATCGGAAAGATGTGATACATCGACAATCATTCCGAGTTCTTCCATCTTCCTTACATACTCTATACCAAAGTCAGTAAGTCCATGTTCTCTGTCATAGTGATACATGATATCACCTTCGGTTTCTCCAGGTATAAAGTTCGGATATCCTATACCGTTCACAAAGTTCCAGGTCAGGGTAATCATTCTTACACCCTTATCGTAATACCATTCAAGATTTTTAAGATCTCCATCAATGACGCTTCCTTCTTCCAGTGTCAGCATACCTGAAATATATCCCTTTGAATCATTATCGAGAATATCCTGATATGTATATACAGGTCTGATGATATCCTTGTTTTCTTCTATTTCCTTATAGTAATAATCGATGGCTTTCTTCGTAAATGATGAATCATCTTTCTGAATATGGGTAAAAACAGCGAAGTTCTGTAACATGCATTCACCCTTTTTCATCTTATTCAGATCATTATGAAGATTGTTTTCTGATAAACTTCCATTTTCCCTGTATAAAGCGGTAATGGTATCACAGTGCATATCAATATATTTCATTATGCGAGTTCCTCTATAGAAGGGATAGATTGTGCTGCCCCTCTTCTTGTGACGGCGATACTTGAAGCTCTTGAGGCAAGATCCAAAGCCTTTTTTACATCCTGATATTTAAGATATGAAGCCAGGAAGAAACCGGTAAAAGTATCTCCTGCCGCTGTTGTATCAACTGCCTCTACCATATAGGCATCCTGATGAATGACATCATCACCTTTAATATAATAAGAACCTCTTTCTCCTGCCGTTAAGACAATTGCCTTATCAGGATATTTTTTTGACAGAACAGGAATAACTTCCTTTTCATCCTTACTGTCAATTTCAGCCAGACCTGCTGCCTCAATTTCATTTACCACAAAGATATCAATAAGATTAAGAGGATAGGTAAAGACCTTATCATTCATCGGTGCGGTATTAAAGATGATCATCATGCCCTTTTCATGTGCTGATTCAATCAGATATGAAAGATTGGATATCTCATTCTGAATAAGTAATACATCGCCCTCTTCAAAATGTTCAAGGACATCATCAATCTGCGCTTCATCTATAGACTGATTGGCGCCACCATGTAAGAGGATACGGTTCTGACCATTGCATATTTCAATAATGGCGTGACCGGTCGCCATACTATCATCCTTTAAAAGATAGTCTGTTTTAACACCGTATTTATTAAGATAATCGATAAAGTCCTGACCATCACTTCCAACTCTGCCGGCATGATAGACATCCAAGCCTGCCTTGGCTAAAGCGATAGACTGGTTTAAACCTTTACCGCCAAAATTACGGAGATATCCAAGTGATGACTGGGTTTCCTTAGGCTCTGTAAAATGTTCAACTTCATAGACATGGTCATAGTTTAAAGACCCAAAACTTAATACTTTCATGATTATTCCCCGTAGATATCAGCGTCAAGAGCGATCTTGATCATATCGAGCAGCCTTGTCTGTCTTTCCTGTGCGGAAGTTTCCTTATGATTAATCAGATGATCTGATATCGTCAATAGACACGCCGCCTTCTTATTCAGGCTCTTGGCAACTGTAAACAAACCGAATGATTCCATTTCTACTGCCAGCAGATTATATGTTCTGGCATTTTCCAGAGAATGTTCATCCATACCGTTGACATAATAGAAAGGATCAGAAGAACAGATAAGACCTTCATGAAGATCGATACCGCTGTTTTGCGCTGAGTCTCTTAATTTATCATTTAGGTCTTCATCAGGATACATGATCTTTCCATCATAGTTTCCATACGCTTTCGCAAATGAAGATTCAGAGAAGGAACCAGTCACAAGAACTGTATCAAAGATATCCAGATCTTCCGCATAGGCACCAGCTGAACCTACTCGAATGATATTTTCTACTTCATAGAATTCATATAATTCATAGGCATAGAGACTGATGGATGGTATACCCATACCTGAACCCATAACGGACACTTTTTTGCCTTTGTATGTTCCGGTAAAGCCGAACATGTTTCTTACATCGTTAAACATCTTTACATCTTCAAGAAATGTATCGGCGATGAATTTTGCACGAAGCGGATCTCCAGGCATGATTACTGTCCTGGCGATTTCGCCCTTTAAGGCCTTATTATGTGGTGTAGCCATATTATTCCTCCGTTTATTATGTGTATACTTTTTCTTTATTATATCATTGCCTATAGCGTGATAATATATCGCTCAACATTGCAGTTTTCAGGTTTATAGAAAAGACTGCAGTCGTATTTTCCCCCGTTTGCCATAATAATCTTTTTAGACCCTTCGTTATGTTCAAGACAGGTTAAAAGCACTTCTTTTAATCCATATGTTTTTGCGATTGGAAGAAAATCTTTCAGCATCCTTACCCCATATCCCATTTTTCTTTTGGAAGGTCTGATATTATATCCGATATGTCCGCCAAAGGTTTTAAGATAGGGATGGCTCATGGCTTCAGGACGGAAATTAAGAAGTCCAATCACCTCATCATCTTCAATATAAAGATACTGATAACCTATGGAATATAGAGGTGGAACAGTATCTTTACTTTCATACAATATACAGTCAAGATGCCACTTTTCCATATCATCAAAATTCTCAAGATTAGCACATCCATCAAAAGAAGAACCCGTTTCCATAAGTTCTTTTCGATATTCATTCAATGAATCATAATATTCTTTTTTTATCTTTGAGAAATAAGCACTCATAACCCTATTATAAACTTGCATAAAGGTATTCTTTAGGTTAAAATAATTAAGCACATAGGGGAGTAGTATAGCGGTAGTACATCGGTCTCCAAAACCGCGTGTGTGGGTTCAACTCCTTCCTCCCCTGCCATATGTAACAAAAAAGCCCATCGGGCTTTTTCTTTTTATTCATTCACAAATGTCGCTATACCGCTTCTTCCATATCCATAGACATCCTTATAGGCATTGATGACATAGAGGGAGAAGAACAGCGTTATAATCTGGGTTACGGTAAAGACAAACCAGATACCGTTAACCCCAAAGATATAAGGTATCGCCAGCATCAGTACATTCTGAACCAGGATATGCTGAATCATAGAAAGGATCATCGAAGTTTTTGTATTACCGACTGATGTGGCCAGCTCCTGAACCATGACGTTATAACCAAAGAACAGAAAACCATAAGGTACTATCTTTACACCATAATTAATGATATCCCTTATTGCCGGATTACTTTCTTCCGTCAGATAAAGTAACATAATCAGATCCTTACCCGATACAAAGATAATGACAATCATTATCATCAGTAAGGTAACCAGAATAAAGATCTGTCTGAAAGTCTTGGACAGTTTAGGAGCGTTTTTTTCACCATAGGCATAGGATACAATCGGTGAAACTGTTCCTAAAAACGCAAAATATGAATTCATAAAGAGCCATTGCACATTCGTGACAATCGTATAGGCCGCCACAAAGACTTCTCCACCTAATGCCAATTGAACATTATTGGCGATAAAGCCGTTAACGGAAATTGAAAGAGAAGTAATAAACTGTGATCTTCCATATAGGAATGTTGATTTAAGTAAAGGCCATATCTTACTTTCCGGTTTGACAAAATGAACTTCCTGTTTGGGATTGGCAAACACAAACATCGAAAAGACGAATACTGTCACATAGTTGATAGAGTTGGCCAGTGCCGTACCGGCTATACCCATCTTCATCACTACAATAAACAGCCAGTCAAAGAAGAGGTTGATAAATGTCGCCATAGCTGTCGTAATAACGGCATAC
Source organism: Erysipelotrichaceae bacterium (assembly GCA_030523555.1). Classification (GTDB taxonomy): domain Bacteria; phylum Bacillota_I; class Bacilli_A; order Erysipelotrichales; family Erysipelotrichaceae; genus Colivicinus. Next base: position 38,999 of record JAUNIH010000006.1, on the reverse strand, counting down.
TGCGGTTTGCCCGCTATGACATAGAATCTTGAAAAGACATAACCTGTCATCAGTAACGGCAAAGTATATAGGGATATTCTTACGTAAGTCAAAGCATATGGCATCAGAATATCCGTTTCTCCCATAAGTCTTAAGATCGGTTCACCGAAAAAGAAAAGAATAATGGAAAATGCCAGTCCTGAAAGAAATGTGATTATCGTGACTGTCGTAAAATCCGAATTGGCTTCATCATTCTTCTTCTGTCCCATCTTGATGGAACAGCCTACCGATACTGCCGAAAGCACCATTCCAATGGCGTCCATCAGCATAAAGAAAGGAAAGGATACCGAAAAAGCGGCCAATGCATCCTGACCGCAGTATCTTGATATGAATAAACTGTCATCGAGTGTCTGTAAAACCGATACCAGCAGATTGGTAAATACCGGACCGGCTGTAAAGGCTATAAGCTGAGTCAGCGTAAAATCCTTACCTATGGTGTTGATATTTTCATCCATAACAAGACCATTCTATGGGCTATAAATATGTAAGTCAAGGAATACGATAAATAAAGTGTTTTCATGAACTTACCGTATAATCGATGATCTGTTTTTCATATACTGTAAGCTCCATTACATATTTATCATAGTAAAGAGTATAGCCATCCTTTGATTCATGAACGCTGACATAAACACCATCAGTATAAAAATCTTCAAGATCTATATTCTGCATAAGTATACATTTGCAGTGTTCTATGACTTTTGCCTCTAAAGAAAATGAACTTTCAAATTCCTGAAGATTATATAAGGCATTACGTGTCTTGATTATATAATCCGCTTTCGCCATCACTATTGAGCTCAGGAAGCACATCACAATCAGAAAAGTCGTCGATATAAATCCCGCTTTTTGAACAGATGACTTTTTCATACTCCTTCCCCTTTCTTGTATACCTCACAACATAGCACCCGTTTATTTCGATAAAATAAAGACTTTCAACATCATTGAGAAAGATCTGGGTACCTGGCTGCAAAAGAAGTTTACTGTTCACAAGACTCAATCTGAATTCCTTATTATGATAGGTAAATGTTATAGAGTCATGACTGAGACTTTGATCATAAGCTATCAGCATAATCCTTCTTAACTGACAGAATGAAAGATCATCATTTATCTGATTGTAGTCAAATGATATATTACCCGTAATACTATAGGCCAGCAGACTGATATTAAGCATCATCACTATAATCATCAGTCCCAATAGATTCCTCATCAGGTTCATTTATGACACATCTTTCGCAGTATTCAAAAGAATTGAACAGTTCATAATAGAAATCATTTTCTCTTTCGTTATATCTTCGATTAACGTCTATATCAGAATTGATGATTCGATAAATTGAAAAACATAACAGACACATATTGACACCAATAAAGACACATAAAAGACTATCCAGTAAAAGAAAACCCTTCTTATTCATAAGTGATATATCCATTACCCAGATGAACAATAACGGAATGGGTATCAAAATGAATGGTATCCCCGTTTCTTACTCTTCCCATGGAATTGAAATAGACATTATGATCCATAGGAATATCTGTATATTCATTTATGGATATAGACTGATTGAGAAGATATTCATTCATAAAATAGTAGTGTTCCATATTGAGTTCATGATAGTTGCTTAAACTGAGGACTGTAGCTGCCATCACAAATATCAAAAGAACCAATAGTTCTGCCATCGAATAACCCTTCTTATTCATGAACACAGTGACCATTTACAATAGATAAAGCCTTTCCGTTAGAACATGAGGTCTGACTAGAATCAATATATCCCCCATTGACTAAATCAGTAATACTGTTAGGCATTGTTCCATAATCCAGTTTGAATTCTACAATGCCGCTGTCTACAACTTTCGTCATCGCATCACATGCCTTGGAGTCAACCGAATCAATAACTTTAGAAATATTCGGTATCGTCAGCAGCATCAGTACCGATACAATAATCACCACCACAATCATTTCCAGTAATGTAAAACCTTTTTTCATTAATCCTCCTTTAATAGGCTGAAATAGCCTGCATAGGCATAAATAGTACCTGATAGATAAAAATAATAATCAGACCGATAATCGTATAATTGAAAACCTGTATGGTCCCTGATGCCCTCTTCATCCTTCTTCTGATCCTTTCCTGAGCCATAGATGTATAGGATCCTAATATCCCTTCAAAATCATCAGATGAAGATGCGATTCTGATAAACCTCGATAAGGACATATCATAGTATTTCTTTTTAACCGCAGCCTGTAGACTCTCTCCTTCAAGCAGACTTTCATCAAGATGAAAAGCCAGTAAAGATATGATGGGTTTGTGTTTCATCCTTTTTAAAATATCTAATGACTGTCTGGATCCATAACCCTTGGATACACATATCAGTAATAGTGATACAAACTCTTCACTGTAATAGATATTAAGCAGTGAATCAGGAAAATATCTTGAGACTACAATGTAGAGAAAACTGATTCTTTTGGGACTGATAAAATAGACAATAATGACAATCATACCTAACATCCCGTAATAGAAGATCCTGATAAATATCCTGAACATGATTCTTAAATCCTGATATATCCCAAGGTCTGAAGTAAATGATTTAAGAAGTCCAAAGATTGAATCAAGTCCATAAAGATCAAAAAGATATAAGGCGGATACCGTCACAAACAGAAGCACGCACGGATAGGCAATCTGTCCGATAAATGTAGATAATCCTCCACTGTTTTTTTCATAGAAATCCAGAGACAGTGATAAAGATTCCGCAAAAGAGAAATGTCCCAGTAAAGGTAACATATATTCCTTAATGGAAGTTGGAAGATATTCACTGATAATCTCTTCTATCAGCTTTCCTCCACTTAGTTTTTCTCTGATTTTCGTAAAACTGTCTCTGTTTTTTGAATTCTCCAATAGATCCATACAGTAATTAAGTGGCATATTTGTCTCCAACAGTTTTCTCATATAGTAAAGATCATCAATACTTAATTCTTTTTTAGAAAAAATACTACGTGAATAATCCATCTTTAATTCCCATCTCTATCTGTCTGTCGATACTTAAGAAATCTTTAGAGTTTCTTCCGTGTTCCCTGAAATATTCAATTTCCCTGGCATCCATTATTTCAAAGAGTACCTGTTTCTTTCTGGTCTTTACGTTATACATCATTCTCTGATTGATTAGACATATAAGGTTCTCATAGATATAGTCTTCACTTACTCCGAGTTCCTTCATTCTTGAGATACAGCCTGAAGCCTTGGAAGTATGGATGGTCGTTAAGACAAGATGCCCGGTATTGGCGGCGTTTACTGCCCATCTTGCCGCCTTGGCTTCTCTTATTTCGCCAATCATGATGATATCCGGATCATGTCGGAGTATCTGTTCTACGGCTTTAGAGTAATCAAAACCTGTCGATTCGTTTATGGAGAGCTGAACAAATTCGTCGTGATACACTTCAATCGGGTCCTCTACAGAAAAGATCTTCTTCCCTTTTATGTGTTTCAAGAGGGTATAGACGGAAGTCGTCTTTCCCGAACCTGTAGGACCGGAAAAAATAATCAGGCCATTTGGTTTCTTCAGTATCCGTTCAAGATAACGGTTCTGAAAATCAAGTAAAGAAAGGCTATGAACCGACAGGTTGATTCTGGAATTAAGAATACGCAATACACCGTTGATCATATTGAGCTCATGGATGATCGCAAATCGTAAAGACAGGAGATTCCCTTCAACATCCATTTCAAACTGCCCCGTCTGGGGTTTCGTGATCATGCCGACATCAAGGTTGGAGAGATACTGCAGGTACCTTACGAGTTTGTAGTCCTGAGCTTTACCTTTGACTTTACGGCATTTACCATCGACCCTCATCTCAATTGAGCATTCATTTTTCACCACCAGAAAATGAATATCACTCGCATGATATTTAAGGGCCAGTTTCAGTAGTGCAAGCAGTCTTTCTTCCATCACTACATTATTCGTAAGAAAAACGAAAATTCCTAAAAGAAAAAGTCACTTTCGTGACTTTTTTTAATTATCTTTGAAAAATACTGAGAAAATCTTTCAATGGCGTAAGAGTTGCCGAGACTTCATCAATCATTGAACTCAATCCTTCAAAGTCTATTGAATTGAGATTATCCATAATACCAGGCAGCTGCTTACTCATCGTATCGCCGATTGCGCTAAACTCATCAACCATACTCTGAACTTCATTCACAAAGTTCATTACTTTAGGTACATATATCCACAGTACAACGACAACAGCTATGATCATCACAAGATTTATACCCATACTAATCTGCGACATAAGTTTCTGTCTTCTGATATATTCACGCTGTTCATTATTTACTTCAATCAGCTGATCGAGTTTTTCCATCAGTTCTTCATTACTGACTTCTTTCTTTTCAATTTCTTCCATATGCCCTCCTTAAGAGATTCAAGTTAATTATATTTTAATATATTTTGGCTATAATTTAGTTAATGGAAGATTACTTACTGACAATACTTGGAAGCAGTGTCGATTATTTCTATGAAGCTGAAAGCTATCCTATAGAAGGTGATTTTTCTCATGCCCGTTATACAGGCTCAAGTGCCGGTGGCTGTCCTTTCAATGCAGGGGCAGTCGCTGCCAGTAAAAAGATAAGTGTCAAAGCACTGGATATGTTGGGGAAAGATGATGAAAGTACAGCTTTTCTTATAAGTGAAGCCAGACGCCTCAACATGGACTGTGAAAATATCATAATCAGAGAAAAGGTATCCAACGGTAAAGTTATCATCATCAATACAGGTGATAAGAGAACGATGTTTGTGGTGGATCCGATAAGACCTCACTATGAAGTTGATGAAAAGATGCAGGATCTTCTTAACAGTTCAAAGTATGCATATTCCCTTTTGCATATCATCAACCGTTCTTTTTCTTCGATTGAACCCTTACTTGAAGCCAAAAGACATGGATCCAGAATTATTATTGATGGAACAAGTAAATATGATGATCCGATAAGGGTAAAGATGCTGTATGATCTTGCGGATGGACTGTTTATCAATAAAACCGATTATCAGCGTTTAAAGAAACATTCCTCAGAAGATCCCAAAACAATTCTTTTTAACAATAATGCCGAATTCATCTGTGTAACAGATGGTTCAAATGGAACTCATCTTTACACAAAAGATAAGGAATACTACGCTGAAAGCGTAAAGAATATAAACGTCAAGGATTCAACCGGTGCCGGAGATTCTTTTGCGGGAACCTTCCTGGCTTGCCTTATAAAAGGTTTTGAATATGAAAGAGCTTTAAGATATGCCAGTATTTCTGGAGCCTATGCCTGTACAGTACTTGGAGGTTTAGGTGGTGTCGCCTCTTTTGAAGCCCTCGAAAATTTCGCAAAGGAACACAATTATGATCTATGATTCAATGAATGACTGTTATACAAATCTTAATTCCAATATCCTTGATTCCATAAAAGATACGGATACGGATACACTTTTCAGACAGCTTGAAAATATTCAAGAACCGACTCTTGTCACCGGCGTTGGCGGTTCGAGCGTTGTTGCCACATTCATGGCTAAAGTCTTAAGTGAAAAGAACCACATCATCGCTACATATGTCTCTCCTCGAGATATTAAATATATGGATTTAAGCGGATATAAGAATATCATCAGCGTCTCCTATTCCGGAAGAAATATCGGAGTTGATGTCTCCTTCGACAATGATCTTCACCACTATCTTTTTACCGGAAATAAAAAAGAAGGCATAGACTGTCTTCTCTATAAGATGAATGAGGAAGTATCATATGTTTCCATCAGTGCAACCATGGTTCCACTCAGTTTACTATTCTTATATTACTGTAATGATATAAAACTCTTAAAAGATATCATCTCTTCAGATATTGAAACTGACAGTCGTAATAAAAACTACCAGGTGATATACGGTTATGAAAACAGATGTGCCGCAGTGCTTCTGGAATCATCATTCAATGAATCAGGTATGGCATCGTGTATCCTCAGCGACAAGTATAACTACTGTCACGGCAGACTCAATCTTTCAAGAACTGATAATTACGACCTTATCTATTTCAATTCCTTTAAGGATATTGATGAGATGATGATTAGTCAGCTTCCATCACATTTTAATTCAATGATCATTATTGATAAAAAATATGATGATCCTGTCATAAACGATTATTACTGTTCTTATCTTTCGATGATTCTGATTATTAAAATCGCGCTCAATCATCATTATGATATTTCCGATATGAAAGAACTTGAAGATAATGATCTCTTTTATCTCTTTAATAAGGAAATGTAAAAACGCTCGATTAGAGCGTTTTCTTAAAGATAAGGGTTATTGTCAAGTTCAAAGTATAAGGTACTTGGCGCTTCATGTCCCGGATAGATGAGATAATCCTTCTTAAATGATTTAAAGATCTGGAGGGAACTGTTTAAGTCTCTAAAGTTTCCACCTTCAAGATCAGTTCTTCCCACCGAACATCTGAATAAAGTATCACCGGTAAAGATCGCATCTTCAAAGACATAGATTACGGAACCTGGTGTATGTCCAGGAGTAAATATAACTTCAAATTCAAAATCATGAATCTTCATCTTACCTTCCTTTAAAGGAATGGTAGGTACACTGATATAGGCAACCAATCCAAAAGATGCACCGGAGTTTTTATCTCTTGCGAGAAACTCATCATCTTCATGAAGATATACCGGACAGTGGTATTTATTATACAGACCATCTACAGCCTTGATGTGATCAAAATGACCATGGGTAAGCAGAATACCCGCAAGATTATAGTCTTTGAGTATTTCAATACACTTTTCCGGTTTTGATGCCGGGTCTATCAGCAACGCATCATTACCGTCTGTAAGAAGATAGGTATTGGTCTCTATCGGACCTAAAACATATGTCCTTATTTCCATATCTTATAAAAAAATAGGCATAGCCTATTTTTTCTCCTTATGAACAGTCATCTTATTGCATCTAGAACAGAACTTTTTGATTTCCATCTTTTCTGGATGTTTCTTCTTATTTCTAGAACCTGTGTAGTTTTCTTCACCACATTCAGTGCACTTGAATGTTATAAAATCTCTAGGCATTTATATTTCCCTCCATTTACGCTAATTTATTCTATCATAATAACTTTTAAAATATCAATTTTATTTAAAATATTTAGAATAATCGCTGTTCGGTTTCAATCCTTAAATGTTCATAGGCTTTTTCCGTAACCGTTCTGCCTCTTGCCGTACGGTTGATAAAGCCGATCTGTAAGAGATACGGTTCATTGACATCTTCTAAAGTAATAGCTTCTTCACCGATCGCTGAAGCGATGGCTTCTACACCTACCGGACCACCATGATATCTTTCAATAATACCCTTAAGATAACGGATGTCTACATCATCCAAACCTAATGAATCAACCTTGAGTCTCTGTAAGGCGCTCTTGGCAATTTCAAGATCTATCTTTCCATCGTTTTTAACCTGAGCGAAATCTCTTACTCTTCTGAATAACCTGTTGGCGATACGTGGTGTACCACGTGATCTCTTGGCAATTTCAATGACTGCTTCTTCATCAATCTTTGTATCAAAGACTCTTGAAGTTCTTCTTACAATTGTCGCCAGTTCTTCTTCATTATAGTAATTGAGTTTTGCGGTTATACCGAAACGGTCTCTTAATGGCGAAGATATGGCGCCCGCTCTTGTGGTAGCGCCAACAAGTGTAAACGGTGGAAGATCAAGTCTTATTGATCTTGCGCCTTCTTCCTTACCGATAACGACATCAATACAGAAATCTTCCATGGCGGGATATAATACTTCTTCTACCACTTTAGGTAAACGATGAATTTCATCTATGAACAGGACATCACCCGCTTCTATACTTGATAGAATAGCTGCGAGATCTCCGCTTCTTTCAATACTTGGACCTGAGGTGATATGAATATGCGAATTCATCTCATTGGCGATAATCATCGCCATAGTCGTTTTACCTAAACCTGGAGGGCCATATAAAAGAACGTGATCCAAAGATTCATCTCTTAGCTTTGCAGCCTTGATAAAAACCTCCAGATTTTCTTTCAGATCTTTCTGTCCTACATATTCATTCAATGATTGCGGTCTAAGCGAAGCGTCTTCATCTTCCTTAGTTCTTTCAGCACTTAAAACAGTTTCTTCCATTTCTTACTTCTTTAACATCGATAAAGCTTTTTTAACGAGCTCATCCGTTGAACCATCTTCATTTTCCAGTCTCTTTATTACCGGTTTTATTTCCATCGGTTTATAGCCTAAAGCCTTTAATACTTCCTGAACATCTTTAAGTTTTTCATTATCGATAACCTGTTCAGAACTTTCAACAAGTTTACCCTTTAAGTCAAGGATAATCTGTGAAGCGGTCTTTTTGCCGACACCAGGCATTCTCTGCATAAAGTCGACATTACCCTCTTCAATAGCGGCAATTATAGACTCAACAGATGCCTTGGCAAGAATACCTGAAGCGATCTTTGGACCTAATCCTTTTACCGAAATCAGATCAACAAAAAGGTCATACTCTTTCAGTGACAGAAAACCATAGAGACTGAGTTCATCTTCACGGACATTCTGATAGGTATAGATGATGATTTCTTCGCCGGTTTTAAGACTTTCAGGATGATAAAAGTTAATACGGTAACCGACATCATGGACATCTACCAATACCCAATCCATACCGAATGCGTGAACGATACCTCTTACAAATCCAATCATGTTTCTATTATAACATTGATTACTCTTTATACTCTTTGAGTAAAGAAAAAGAGAACGTTAGTCATCGTTCTCTTCAAAATCAAAACTGTAGTTTTCAATAAAGACCTGATCACCCTGTTTACATCCCTTTTCTCTTAAGGCATCATCAAGTTTCATTCTTGACAAGGCACGGGAGAAACGGATAACTTCATCTTCATTATTGAGATTGGTATTATGGAAGAGTCTTGAGATCTTATCGCCTTCAACTCTCCATACACCATTACCTTCATTATAGATTTCAAACTCTTTAGGCTCTTCATAGGTATAGACAACCTTTTTATCTGCCTTGTTGGTATCATATAAGGCAAACTGAGGTAATTCCTTTAACATATCCTTACACTTGTAGAGGACAGGCTTTAAGCCTTCATTGATAATAGTACAGGTTTCAAATACCTCAAGTTCCGGAAATCTTTCCTTAAACTTTTTAAGATTTTCTTCCGCGTTTTCTTCATCCATCTTGTTGGCTACCACTATCTGAGGTCTGCTTTCAAGATTGCCAGGATAGTCCTTGAGTTCCTTATTGATCACAAGATAATCTTCAATCGGATCATCATGAGACATATCAAGCACATGTATCAATAATCTGCATCTTTCAATGTGTTTTAAGAAATCGTGTCCTAAACCTTTTCCTTCGGATGCGCCTTCAATTAGACCAGGAAGATCTGCCATGACAAAGGAATAATCATCAATCTTGACCATACCAAGCTGTGGGCTTAAGGTCGTAAACGGATAATCCGCAATCTCCGGTCTGGCATTGGATACTACTGATAAGAGCGTTGATTTACCGACTGATGGTAAACCTACAAGTCCGACATCAGCGAGGATCTTGAGTTCAACGATAACTTCCCTGTCTTCACCCTTTTCACCTAATGTACAGTGTTCAGGAGCGTTGTTTCGTGGGGACTTGAAATGGAAATTGCCTTTTCCACCCTTACCGCCCTTACATATGACTTCACACGCATCAGGCGTATTAAGGTCAGCGATAACTTCATCAGCTTTGATATCCTTAACGATAGTACCTAAAGGAACCTTGACGATGACATCTTCACTTGATGCTCCATACATATTGTTTCCTTTACCTTTTTCACCATCTTCCGCTCTGATAATCTTGGAATATCTTAAATCCAGTAATGTGTTCTTATTGGAATCGACCTTGAAAATGATGGATCCGCCATTACCGCCATCTCCACCGCTCGGTCCTCCTAAAGGATTATATTTTTCACGTTTAAAAGCGACAATGCCATCGCCGCCGTTACCCGCTTTAAGTCTGATTTTAACCTTATCTATAAACTGCATAACACTCCAATAAAAAAGCCCATGACGGGCTTTTAAGAATTCTAATTAAGCGACTGGATAAACAGAAACCTTTGTTTTGTCTTTGCCTAAATGTTCATACTTAACAACACCATCAACAAGACAGAATAATGTATCATCTCCACCCTTGCCTACATTTGTACCAGGATGAATCTTTGTGCCTCTTTGACGGTATATGATTGAGCCCGCTGTCGCAAACTGACCATCTGCCAATTTCGCACCTAAACGCTTTGAATGTGAATCACGTCCGTTCTTGGTCGAACTAACACCCTTTTTAGAAGCGAAATACTGAATATCTAAAACATATTTCATTTGTTTTACTTCCTTTCTACCTTTATGAAGTCTCCATAGGATTCTTCAATCGTTTTTAACTGGATCATCACAAGTTCCATATAATTGTCTGTAATATCTGAAACTTCATGAATATCAATCGAAATCAAATTTTCGTACACCTCAATATCGATTTCTTTCTCTAATGCGTCTAGCGCATTCATAAGTCCGAAGACGATACTGCTTACGGAAGCACATATCAGATCATTTCCATATTCACCTGCTTCAGCGTGTCCGCTTACTTCAAGTGTCAGATAATGATTTTCATCTGCTTCATATACAACTTTAACCATTAGCCGATTTTGGTAACAGTCAGTTTGGTGTATGGCTGACGATGACCCTGTTTACGTCTGGTAGAGCCAGTCTTAGCCTTGTACTTGAAGATAACAATCTTCTTTTCCTTACCCTGCTTTTCAACTTTGCAGGTAACAGTTGCACCATCAACATATGGAGCACCAACTGTCAGACCGTTGTTTTCTAAGGCAACAACCTTATCAAATGTGTAGTCCTGACCAGCTTCAACATCCAGTTTTTCAACATAGATTGTCTGGCCTTCTTCTACCATCAGCTGTTTGCCGCCTGTTTCAATAATTGCGTACATAGTTTACCTCCTTTATTTAGATTCAGACTCGCCATGAAGGTGACTAATGTCTTAATAAACCTTTTCTGTGCGGTTATAATCCCCTCTAAGGAGAGACCATAACATAAGTATCATACCAAAAGTAATTTCTCTTTTCAATAAAAATCTATACTTTTAATATTTTTAGAGAGTCTATTTCCATTATACAAGAAAAAGCACTTTCGTGCTTTATTCTTTTTCCAGTGTTTCTACTACCTTTGAAAGATATTTTTCTTCGTATTCTTCAATCTTTCCTTCATCAGTAAGATTTGCGAGTACAGGATCTATAGGTAACTTAGCCAGAAGTTCAATTCCATACTTCTTGGCTGTATCTTCTGTCTCATCGTGGGCATAGATATTTATTTCATGACCGCATTCGTCACACTTTACATAAGCCATATTTTCTACTAAACCAAGGATCGGTTTACCGACATTCTTTGTCATATTGATAGCTTTACCCACAACCATGGATACGAGTTTTGAAGGCGTTGTCACCATCACAAAACTGTCAACCGGAATTTCCTGTAAGACAGCAATGGCTACATCGGATGTTCCTGGAGGCATATCAATCAGAAGATAATCAAGAGATCCCCAGTATACTTCCGTATAGAACTGTTTGATGACATTGCCGAGGATTGGTCCCTTCCAGATAACCGGCATGTCTTCGCTTTCCACCATATTGTTGATGGATACGACATGAATACCAAGTGGGGTTTCGGCAGGGAAAATACCCTTTCCATCACCCAGAAGCTGTCCATGAATATTGAAGATATTAGGAATACTTGGACCGGTAATATCAGCGTCCAGAATACCTACGCTGTATCCTTTCTTAGCCAGTTCAACCGCCAGTAAAGAAGAGACCATGGATTTACCTACGCCTCCCTTACCGCTTAAGATGCCAATGATATGTTTTATTTCAGTTCCTTCTAAAGGTGCTACAGGCTTTCTTGTGCCACAGTCTTTAGAACATCCAGAACAGTTATGAGTACATTCAGACATAAATCTACCTCCGTAGAAAATTATATCACTATAGCAGATAAAAGCTCGTAAAACACTCTATCTCCATTTCTTTTAAAGGCACATCCATCCTTAAAAATATACCTTTTGTGTTGTCATAAACCTTCATATCTTCATTAACGATATCTTCCATCACCTTTAACATCCCCATATTATCTTTAAATGATATCCTTGTATCAAATGATACTTCATACACCTGATCATTCTTGAGGACATAGAAACGCAGATTTACACTATTCATCATTTAGTATCCTTATCTTATACGGCTGTCCCAGATGTACATATACACCTTCATCATCACTTAGATCATTTCTTAAAGAAGTAATGAAAAGACGCTGTTCAAAGATACCAGGACCCAGCCATAAGATATCCTTACCTTCCAGTTTTACAGTCTTATAGTCATATACCTGGACATCCATATCTGAATATTTCCTGTATGGTTTTAATAAATCTTCCTTTAAAGAGAAAATCTTAAGATTCTGTTTCACAAAGATCTTGGAACGGTTTTTAAGGTCATAACCGATAAGGCTGTGGTTTTCGATAATCATCGGCTTAATCTTTTTAGGGATATGACGGACGATATTTCTCTGCTCCCTTTCTCCATACATAAACTCTTCAGTCACTACCGGTACAAAAGTTATCGGTTCATTCTTATAATAGAAACTTCTTCCCTTATACATACTCTTCATCGAATAGAAATCGACAATACTGCTTAATTCACTGATTTCAATAAGAATACGTTTCTTGAAACAGTTTATCAGACGGTAACTGATGGAAGAATTATTTGTAAAACACAGGATATTCATCTTCTTTCCTTCATTCTGTTTCAGAAGGTTTATCAGAAGATTAAGATAATCTTCACTGTATGAAAGAAAAGAAAAGACATCTTCTATCAGGAGACATATATCAAGGTCTTCCTTTAACAGTATCTTAAACAGATAAATGATATCTTCTGTTTCATGATATAGAATACTGTCGGATATCATTTCATTCTGATAATATCTGTTAGATATGACAATTGTCTTTCTTTTATATTCATTAAGCGTATTAAGAAATGAATTTATCTCTTTTTTTCTTGATGAACATATAAGAATATTTTCTTTTAAACCATAAGCCACAAGACCCTTTTTATTATTGAGATAATCATCACTTTCCCCTATCACAAAACATTTCTGACTGCACAGTTTCTTTCTTTCCATAGGTAATGGTGATAAAAAATCAAAGTCCTTTAAATGATATCCTTTGGCTGATGATATCTCATTTATCTTTTCACAGTACGCTTCACATTGTGTCTTGGATCCTGAGATTTCTTTTTTTGTCTCTTTTTCTTTTCTTAATAGATTATCAAAAAGACTGACTCTATAAGGATCATAATCACTCATATCGTTTCTGGCGTAGATACTTCTGTATCTGTTTATTTCATCATCTACTCTTAAAAGAAATGAGCCAGGTTCACTTAGATATGCCGCATCCGGAACCTTTAAAACATCATTTGAATCTTTCTCATCAAACATCTTCAGCGCTATCTTGAATCTTGAATTGGACCATATCTCTTCATCGATGACGCCTGCCGGTTTCTGGGTGGCAAGTATGAGATGTATGCCTAAGCTTCTTCCGATTCTTGAGATGGAGATCAGCTCCTTTATCTCTTCAGGATGAAGTTTTTTAAGCTCCGCAAACTCATCCACCACAATCAGAAGATGTGCCATCTTTTCAGAATCTTTACACCTATTAAGATTATCAAGATAATCATCAAGATTCATGATTGAAGTATTCAGAATATGCGACATCTCATTGAAAGATGACTGTCTTTTCTTGCACTCAAGATTTAAGGCAATTATCAGTCTTTCAAGGGCGTTATGTTCTAGATTACTCACGCAGGCAATGATATGGAGAACACTTTGTCCCTTGTATGATAAAGACTCTTTTATGCCTCCACCCTTATAGTCGATAAGGACAATATTAAGATAATCAGGCGGATATTTTATGCATAATGACAAAAGTAAGGATACTATCAGTTCTGACTTTCCTGAACCGGTAGATCCTCCGATAAGCCCATGAGGACCATAACCCTTTTCATGAAGATCCAATTTAAGAACCTCTTCACTTCCTAAGGCAAAGATGGCCTTAAGCCTTTTGTCATGGTGATGATAATAATCATCAATTTTTCTTATATCGAAATACTGATTGAAGCTGCTGATATTCTCGCTTCCTTTAAAAGTTTTTATTTTCCCTAGATATGTATAGTATTCTTCAAAATTGATTCTTTCTATCTCGTAGTGAAATTCTCTTTTTTCATTTTCAAAAAGATAGGCCTTAGAGTTCCGGTATTCAATAAGAGCTTCATTGTCTTTGAGAAGATTTCTAATATCATCTGAAAAATAAAGACAATGGATATTATCATTCAGACCTTTTATATCAAGGTAATCATACATCATCAGGATTACAGGTTTTTCTTCTTCGATACTGTTTAAGAGTTTAAGCTGTTTTTCACTGTTGAAGGTTAGTCTCATACCCTTATAGAAAAGATGCGGAAGATTATAGAAAGAATTATAGATTCTTGAATCTTTAGAATATAAGGCAATGAGCACATCATCATAATGATGTTTATAGGATAGTTCCAGAAGTATCTTATTGAAAAAGAAATCCTTTTCTTCCTTTATAGAGACAAGACTCATTCTTCTATATTTCATAAGATCAAACATCAATGGATATCCATCAATATCCATAAATCTTCTTTTTATTTCATCAAGTCTTCTGTCTATCTTTTCTTCATTTGTATTTTCATATTCCAAAGGAAAAGATGTCTTCATCTTTCCTAAGGATATATGCATAAAATAATCATCCTTCTTCTGACATGAAAACAGTTTTCCTGAAGTATCTCTTAAAGAAAAATAATAGCTGTTACATCTGTTCAGATATTCTTCTATTTTCGATAATGATTCTTTTTCATATTCATCAAGATACGAAAGATAATCTTCAATACTTCTGTTGATAATCTTTCGGTTTTTTCTTTCATTAAGAAGATAGGATATCAATGGTATGAATATTCCACTTATCATCATCGCTACAGGCATAACGACAAATGATATCCTGTTTAATAACGGCTGATCATGAAGATAGGAATTATAGAAACTTATTCCCGCGATACATGATAAAGAGATAACCATTATGAGATTTGGAAAGATACTGTTTATTTCTTTTTTCTGAATCTTCGGTTTTTCATATTTCTTTAAAGGTTTCAGTTCATATCTTTTCACATGTCCCGAGATATTGTAGACCGCTTTTTCTTTCTTGTGATGATACTTTATGATCTTAGGATCTGTATCATATAAAGGAAGATGATTATCCATCATAAACCCGTTCATATAATAGAAATCATCAAAGACATAGATACGTATACCCAGAAAATCTATTCTGTCTCCACTTTTAATCTTTTCTTCATCATGGGCAAAACACTTATTAAGATATACCGGAAAATTAGCGCTGAGCACATCATCCACCAAAGACAAATATGCGTTCTTGAGATATCTGTCTCTAGTAATAATATGACTGTTTTCACTAGCTGATATGATAAAGTCTTTTCTTTTATAGAAGTTATAATCATTTATACCCTTATCATCTTCATAGACATAGATATTTATCTCGTTATAGAAGAGTTCATGATGAATGGTATATTTATCAGCCTTCAGTCTTTTGATCTTACAGTGATCAGAAAAGACATACCCGTTTTCTAGACACAGATAAAAGATATCTTTCTTCTTTTTAAGATATATTCCTTCTATTAGATGATCTTCTTTTACATCAAAGAACTGTAGAATTCTTCGATCATCGATTATCAGAAACATCAGCCTGTACTCACCAGAATATTGATATAGGATGTGTATTTGTCGTCACTGGATGATACATGTATCTGACATGATCCCGGTTTTAAGGCTTTGATGGTTTTACCGCTCACTGATGCGATAGTATTATCGCTGCTTGAATATCTTAAATCATCAATAGTATACCCTTCCGGCAGACTTTCAACTTCAATCACAAATGTTTCATTGACATTGAGCACTTCCGCATAGGAATTAAGAACTATCTTATTTGATGCGACAGGTATAGCCTGTGAGCTTAATGATGGTTTATCACTTCGCGTACATTTCTTTACAAACATCCCATTTTCAATATGCGAAAGATTTCCAAATATCTGATCACTTTCATCAAGAATATTGAGTGTTCTTCCTAAACCTAAAGAATAAAGTTTCGTCTTAGGTGTATTGAGTCTTATATCAAAAAGCCAGCTCAAAGAGATATCGCCGCACACTTTGACATTATTGTTTTCTTTGGTGATTTCCTGAAGTATTGAATAGTCAATATCGCTTGTCTCTTCCCCTGTTTTCTTTCCATCTTCGTTATATAGATGAAGAGTGCTCTTCAGCTTTGTTCTGAGGCCCCCATCGACTTCAATATCCGCAAGTCTGGTATTTACCGCCTCCAGGGCAAAATTAACGCCTAAAGCCGCTTTAGTGCTTCCTCCTATATCTCCATCCATCTTATTGGAATGTGAAGATATGGTTCTTAAACTTCCATTGCTCGTTTCAAAACCCATTTCATGAGCGTTGTATAAAACGACTTCCACCTTTCCTGATACATAAAGATTCACTAAGAGATCAAGATTAAGAAAAGCTGTAGGAACATTAGGAATCGGGGTCTTTACCTGAGCCAAGGGAAAACTTGCCTCAACATAATCATTGTGAGGCTGTACCATGGTTTTAAGTAAAGACATGAAACTGCTTGAATCAAGGTCTTTAAACTGCAGGTAATAGTTACCGTATTTACCGATACTCATACCCAGTTTCTGGGTTGAATTGAACTTCACATCAAAGAAACAGTTCTTGATATCTCCTTCACGGTATTTCCACTTTATTGTCGGTTTTACGGAATAGATATCAATATCACTGAAGAAATTTATACCATTGACATTCTTCGAGATATGAAAGCTTATACCGGACGAAGAAAGAGAATATGATATGGAAAAGCCATTCTTACGAAAAGACTGGCTTTTGGCCGCCATCAGCTGATATTTATGATTGACATAGATATCAGCTTCCGGATCAGGCTCATAAGGAATGACTTCAGCTAGAGAAAAGTCTACTTCATAGGTATCAGAATAATCATAATTATCAAATACATCGCTGAATGAAGCGTCTTCTGTTCCAATGTTTCCATCATCTGTCTGAGTGATTTTCTGATAAGTACCTTTTTCATTGCTGAAATAGACATCTCCCACATTACTCGCTTCATCTTCCGAAACAACATTATCGGTGTAGGCTGTTTCATAGGTGAAATCTGTTACCGGATTATTCCTGTATTCGATTGCACTTTGAATCACCTTTAATCCTGTTTCATAGCTTACCTTTTCTCTTGGAAGGGCTTTGGATGATATCCAGCCCTCTCTTACTAGAGCTGACATACTGTTGTCCAAACCGGTAAAGCGGGAAATGGTTGAAGTAAGAAATAAATAATCCAGTTTATCGTCGAGATGATTTATGTCTTCTTCATCTATGATTTCCCATTCTCTCAGACTCTGAAGATTTCCCATCAGATCTTCAGCATTCCCTATGCCACTGAGAGTGGATAAATCATTTAAATAGTTTTTGACATAATAAGGCGTCTCCGCCCTGCAGGATGCGCAGACAACAAACATAAAAATCACTGCAAGACGAAGAACAGTCTTATTAATCGAAGTTGGCAGCATTCGCAACAATTGTCGATTCTAATGAATCGTAAGATGATACGGTATCATCTAAAAATCGAGCATAGGATTCGATAATTTCAGATTCATCATTGAATACTGATGAAAATCTCTGAAAACGTGCAAGTAATGTTTCCTGACCTTCTGACTGCCAGACACTGTTTAATTCATTCATTAATCTGGTAACAGTCGATAATGTCGCATCCATATTGCCGTTACAGTTTCTGATTTCTGAAGCGATATTACTTACTTCATGAAGTGTAATTCTGATAGAATTCTGATCCATATAACCTCCTTAGATCGTTCTTAATTTGGATGCCTGAGCATACAGTTCATCCTGTGTTTCTCTGTAGGCTCTTGCCGAATTTCTCAAGAAATTGGAATATTCGGTCATAATGATGGAAATCTGTTTAAGGTCATCTTCAAATGTCTTTATCTGATTGGTAAAAGCCGTATTGTCCTTTCCCTGCCATGACGCAGACATTCGCTCGATGGAAGCGTACATCATAGACACATAGCGCTGATATTCACTATTGGCGTTTTCAATGTTAGATGCGACAGCTTCCAGTCTTTCTGGTTCAACTTGTATCGATCTCATTTTTACCTCCTTCGATACATTATTCGTAAGAAAAATCAAAATTCCTAAATTTTTTTCATTTTTTTTTAATTTTTTTATTTCACATAAAAAAAGAGTATCTTTTCAGATACTCTTCATGAAATATTTTTTATTAAGGAACGATATTAAGCTTCGCTTGTTTCTTCTTCGTCTTCATCTTTCTTTCTCTTAACAAGGAAGAAGACAAGACCTCCCAAACCTGCAAGAGCAGCAGCACCACCAATCACAAGCGGAGTGCTGATTGATCCGAATAAGCCGGATGTAGGAGTTGCGCTGTTGTCGATATCAATGACTTCAGCAGGTGTATTGGCAGCTGGAGTAGTATTGTCTACTACAGTCTGCGATGGTGTTGTATCGGTTCCGGTCTGATCAGCTGGAGTAGTTGTATCAGTTCCCGCTGTACCACCAGCGCCACCGTTATTTACTACAACAGTAGGCCCTATAACATACTGTGTACCAAGATCAATAAGTCTGTAGGTACCAGTAGGATCTGGTGAATACACAAATGTGAAGACATTACCGGTATCCTTTAAAGTCATTGCCAGGTTATATGCCTGAGGAACATAGCCATCTATATCTACAATAATCTGGCGGTATTATCCACAAGAGTCATAGACCACGGTCACTGTATAAGTTTCAGGAATAAAGTGTATATGCCTGTAAACAGTAACGGCCACAGACTCTATCTTCAGGAAGGCATGACTGTCATCATGATAGAAACACTTGACGGCAGACTGCTGCTCAATGCGTTTGACAACATATACGAAGTAAGGGAAGTACTTAAAAACAGAAAGAAATCAGAGGTCTTCGATCTTAAGGAAGATGATGATGAAGAGGAAATTCCATGTACTATCAAGCCTAGAATCTCACCATGGAGATATGATGACTTCCTGGGCTTTCTTGCCAAACAAAAGCACAGACCTGAATACACTAAAGATCTGTGCTAATATTAAAGAAAAATTGGGACAAAATCGCTTTGGATTCACACATTCTTTAATGGTGCTAAAATTAGGTTTAGTAAAAGAGGAAAATATTTATGAAAACAAAGAAAAATATAAGAAACTTTCTTACAAAGACATTTGCGGTAATAATAACTGCAGCTGTGGCAACATTTGTGTGTGCCAGTTCAGTCTTTGCGTGTACGGCTATCTATATAGGACCGGAAGTAAGTGATGATGGGTCAACCATCATTGTCCGTTCCAATGACTATCAGGATGTGTGGCCTAACTATGTGATGGTCTGTGAGGCTGTAGAAAATGTTCCTGGAAGAACAGCACCTGTAGATAATGATGATACGGTATTTGCTGAACTTCCTGCGACAACCTATAAATACACCTGTACACCATGGATGGATTCAGCTACTGAATATAACGGCCTTGAATCTGATGCGGCAGCAGCTGTCAATGAATACGGCGTAAGCATGACCATGTCTATTTCCGCTTTCTCAAATGATGAAGCTTTAAATGCCGACCCATTAATTGAAAACGGTCTTACGGAATTTACAGCTGACTCTTTAGTCATCTGTCAGTCAAAAACCGCAAGAGAAGCTGTTGAAGTTCTTGCGAATCTTATAGATACCTATGGAAGTTCTGAATGCAATATCGCCTTGATTGCCGATCAAAGCGAAGCCTGGTATGTCGAAATGTATACCGGACATGAATATGCGGCAGTAAAACTTCCAAAAGATAAGGTATGTTATTTCGGTAATGAATTCTCTCTGGAATATCTTTCTGACTATGAAGAATCAATTGTATCTGATCATCTCTTATCTCTTCCTGAAGAAAACGGTTTTGCCAAGTATAACGAAAACGGTGAACTTGATCTGTTGGCGACATATTCTTTAGAATTCATCAATTACTCTCACATGCGTACCTGGATTGGTCATAAGACAATGGCTCCATCTGCATATGGTGACTACAGTATTGATGAAAGATATCCTCTGGTGTTTACACCTGATAATAAAGTATCTCTCAACGACTGTCTTGATCTTATAAGAAACCGTTATGAAGGTACAGAATATTCACCTGATGATACAAAAAGAACCGATATGAGAGTTGCCGGTACGGATACTGCCTTAAGTGTACACGCCATTCAGATTTATTCTGATCTTCCAGCTGATAGATCTGCCATTACCTGGGTAAGTTCAGGACCTGCCATTGCCGGTGTCTTTGTACCGGTATCAAATGCGGTAACCAGTATAGCTGACTGTTACGGTCTGAATCAGTCATATGATGATTTCGGACAGTTTGACTATAACACCTATGCCTACTATACCTTTAAAGGCCTTACTACATTAGCCGTAACTGACTATAATGCCTATGGTGCACCTATCAAAGATTACTTTGAATCATGTGAAGCAATCATGTCCAAAGAAATAAGAGATCTTCTTGTGATGACAAAAGATATGGATTCCTCTGAAGCATCTGCCGTAATCACCGATTACTGTACAGCCATGGAAGAACAGGCATTCGCAGACGGCAAACAACTTATGAATGATCTGCTGTGGTATATGTCACAGAATTCCAACACAATGAAACGCGGAAGAAATCCGGAAACTCACGAAGCTACTGATACCGATAAGGTTGTAACACCCATGACTGTAAAACTTGATAATTCAAATTATCATTATGAATATAATCCTGAATCAGTTACACCTGCTGCACCAGAAACTTCTTCTGCAAACAATACAATGTACGTAGTGCTTGGTGTATGTGCAGCTGCAGCAGCTGTAGCTTTAATAATAGCCAAGAGTAGAAAGAAATAATTAGAATAAAGATACTGATACGTACAAGGCAGAATATTATATTCTGCCTTTTTTAATAAGTAATGTAAACTAGATTTATTTTATATTTTATTTATTTAATAAGATTTTTTTTCAAGTTAAATGGTATAATAAATATGTAAGATAGATTAATGTGCATCTGGATATATATGAAAGAATCTTTATATATCAGTTGACTTGCTATAACAAACTTTCAACGGATAGTTTCTGCATAGCTTAGTATGTGTTTTATAAAATTGAATTCTAAAATACTGAATAAAAATTCATCTAAACACTAAATTGAACCCTGCTTATTTTTGTGATAATATAATTTTACAAGATGGGCTTAAGGGTCCAACCATGGCGGGGGTATCCCTCGCCTTTTATATTTCGGGAGGTATTATGAACATCTTGTCTATATTTGTTGATGAAAGTGGAGATTTTGGAAAGTATGATTCCATAGCTCCTTTTTATCTTTTGACGCTGGTTCTTCATGAACAATCAAGACCGTTATCTACTTTCAAACTGAACAAAATCAATAACGACCTAGTAAAATATTTCCCTTCAAAAAAAGATTCATATGTTCATTCAGGCCCTATTATCAGAAAAGAAAAAGAATTTGAATATATTGGGCTTAAAGACAGAAGGCATATATTTAACTCTCTTTTTTACTTTGCTATTTCATCAGATATACGCTACAAAACATTTTCTGTTGATAAAAGAAAAGATGATGGAAGTTTTATGTGGTTAAACAACCAGCTTTTAAAGCAGCTTAACTTTTTTATTACTGAACATTTTGAATATCTTATGTCGTTTGATCAGGTTAAAATGTACTACGACTTCGGTCAAAAGGAAATTACCACCATCCTGAACAGCACTTTCTTTTCAAGGTTGACTAATTATCTTCCACCAGAATCCAAAGATACTCACCATTACCGCCTGTTTCAGGTGGCTGACTTGATCTGTACATTTGAATTATTAAATCTTAAATGTACCAGTTCAACATTCTCTAAATCAGAAATGATATTCTTTGGAAATCCAAGACTATTCAAGAAAAACTATTACAAACAAATTTCTAGAAAAAAACTTTAAGATACAGTGCATTTATATTAGCCATTTTTACTAAACCCGATTTTATTTTGTATCACCAGTGGTGACAAATTTGACATAGATTTTATAGTAGTATTTATTGTGCTAGACGCAAAAAGAAAAAGGACTTCCATAAGGAAATCCTTGATCTTTGTTTTGTGTTTTTCCAGTGATTAACGCTTAGAGTACTGAGGAGCTCTACGAGCACCTTTAAGACCGTACTTCTTACGTTCTTTAACACGAGAATCACGAGTCAAGAAGCCTGCTTTCTTTAATACAGGTCTGAAGTCTTCACCAACTTCGAGTAAAGCACGGGCAATACCATGTCTCATGGCACCAGCCTGACCTGTTAAACCTCCGCCGTAAACATTGATAAAGATGTCATACTGACCGTCTGTACCAGTTTCAACTAAAGGTGATTTTACTACCATTCTCAGGATTTCCTGAGGTAAATACTGTTCAAGGGTTTTTTCTCCGACCATAATCTTACCTGTACCAGGTGTCATATAAACACGTGCTACAGATGATTTACGTCTACCTGTTCCAAGGTAACTAACGTTTGTTTTCTTCTTTGGCATTGATTACTCCTTACTTAAGCTCAATTGGCTTCTGAGCTGCGTGTGGATGCTCAGCACCTTCATAAACGAAGAGATGGGTTCTGATAACATCACCCAGTTTGTTGTGTGGAAGCATACCCTTGACTGCTTTTTCCACTAGTTCTACAGGATATTCCCTTTTCATGACACCGATTGATCTTGACTTAAGACCTCCTGGGTACATTGTGTGGTGGTAGTAGACTTTCTTGTTTTCCTGGTCGCCTGTTGTAACGACCTTTTCAGCGTTAACGATGATAACATAGTCACCACAGTCAACGTTTGGTGTGTATGTTGGCTTGTGCTTGCCTCTGAGGATTGTAGCACACTGAGTTGCTAAACGTCCTAAAGTCTTGCCGCTTGCATCAACTACATACCAGTCTTTTTTGACTTCTGCTGGTTTCAGCATTGTTGTCTGACGCATAATTTTTCTCCTTTGAAGTTTCCGGGGCTCCAATATTAAAAAATAAGGCACTATTTATTCTATAGGATTTAACATTAAATATCAATAAATATTCAATAATATTTTTAATATTTTACTTCCGTATCCAAATCTTTAGGCGTTAGAAATACAGACTCATCTTAATTCTCTACACTCCATATCGCATCGGATATTCTATCGTGTTTGCAGTCCATTTCAAACTGTTCCTGTCCTTCATAAAGGCTTTTAAACATCCAGTTAAGATAGATTCTCAGATTGGAACTCTTTATTTCATTCAGGTTGTCATCTTCAATTCTGATAGAGTTCATTTTCTGATCAAACACTATCTTACGTTCCTTGTCATAATAGTATTTTTCACCATGGAGACCTTCTAACTCTTTAAGGTCTTCGTTACAGCACGGCAAGCTTTTAATCAGCAGTTCTACAAAATAATCTGCAGGCCTGGATTCATTCTGTTCCCATTTTCTTAAAGTGCTTATAGGGATACCAAAATATTCGGCAAATGCTTTCTGGGTCATATTGGTTCTTTTTCTTATTTCTTTTATATTCATCTTAGTACCCATTCTGGTTATATATATATTTTAATATCCATATTGGATACTTAGCAAGTATATTAAAGTTATCAATTTCCAGCAAAAAAGAAGACTAATCATCTTCTTTTGTGAGTTCCTTCAGGATAGCCTGTCTTGTTACTATTCCCATCAGAATATTACGGTCATCAACCACCGGAACAAAGTTCTGTCTCATGACCATCTCCAGAATTTCCGAGATATCCGCATCATAGCTTACTGCCGGAGTATACTCTTTTCTCAGGATTTCCATGACACTGACGTTGTTCAGTTCATTCAGTTTTTTATCATAATTGACCATGCAGTGAAGGATATCCCCTTCAGAAATGGTACCGATATATTCTCCACCCTTACTTATCAAAGGTACAGCCATAAATCCATGAGCTCTCATTTTTTCATATGCCTGACGGACATTCATATCTTCTTCCAGACACACCAAAGATATGCGTGGTGTCAGTAAAAGTAATACATTCGTCTTCTTCATACCTATATTTTACCTTATATCAGGTACTTCCTGATAATCTATAAGTTCCCTGTAATAAACCATTCTATCTTTTTCAAATGGTTCAGAACCTTCTGTCTCACACTGGGCAGCGGAAAAAGCCATGGCATTTCTGATCGTATCAATATAATCCAGATTCTTATCTTTAGAATACGCAAAAGCCGCCACCATACTGTCTCCTGCTCCTAAAGGTGATACAAAGTTCACACTTAAAGGTTTACACCTTATTACTTTTTCCCCTATAAATAAAGCCCCTTTTGAACCCATGGATACACATACAGTTTTAATACCCAGATTTTTAGCCCTATAAATGATATCCTCTTCATTCATATCTTTATCAAATAATCTTTCAAACTCTTTTATATTGGGTTTAATCACATCAGGTTTAGCCTTAACAGCTTCTTTCAGAAGATTTTTATCACAGTCCACAATGACATAGTTATCATTTTCTTTTAAGATTTTTATGAGCTGATAATAATAGTCATCACCGATATTTTTAGGAGCACTCCCCGAAATTACGACAATATCGTTTCTCAATGTTCTGCAGTAATCTTTGAGTTTTTCTTTTGATATATCATCAATTAAAGGTCCTTCTTCATTATGTTCCTCAAGATCACCATCTACTATTTTCTTGGTGTTGGTTCTTACTTTTCCTTCTATCTCTATAAAGTTATGTCTTACCCCGATAGAATCAAGATAATCATAAACGATATCCTTATTATCTTTCCCGATAAAACCTGAAGCTATTGAATCTGTACCCACATTTTTTAATACCTTGGATACATTTATGCCTTTACCGCCAACGCTAAAATATTCACCTTTATCAGTGATACTTCTATCAATAGCCGGATTACAGGTAATGGTAACAATCATCTGATTTAATGATAAACCTTCTGACACATTTAAGACAATACCACAAAAAACTGCATCCATTACAATTTTTTGTCACAAATTTTTTTATTATATTACAATTTTTTGTGGTTTTAATAAAAAAGAGAACTTTTAATAAGTTCTCTAAATCTTTATACAACGATATTGACTACCCTGCCCTTGATAACAAAGTGTTTTCTGATTTCTTTACCGTCTATGTATCTTTGAACATTTTCCTGTTCAAGTGCCTTGGCGTAGAGTTCTTCATCACTCGCATCGGTAGAAGCTACAAACTTGCCTCTTAATTTGCCGTTTACCTGCACGGCAATCTCTTTTTCTGATACCTGAAGTTTACTTTCATCATATGTAGGCCATGGACGGTAATCAAGATCAGTCTTACCGGTTAATATCTCATACATCTCAGAACAGAGGTGTGGGGCAAATGGCGATAATAACTGGATGAAGTCTATCGCATAATCGTAATATACTTCACCTTCCTTGTAACAGTCATTGATGAAGATCATCATCTGCGATATTGCGGTATTGAGTCTTAAACTTTCAATATCATCACTCACCTTCTTAACAGTATAGTTGTATGAATAATCAAGCTTACCACTGTTTTCCTTAACGAGTTTGTCTTTGTTTTCGATAAGTAAACGATATACTCTTTCAAGCCATCTGTGGGCACCTTCAATACCCTGGGTAGACCATGGTTTATCAGCCTCTAAAGGCCCCATAAACATTTCATACAGCCTTAATGTATCGGCACCGTATTTTTCAACGATATCACTTGGATTAACCACGTATTCCGGATATCTTTTACCCATCTTGATACCATTGGCACCAAGGATATATCCCTGATGTACCAGTTTCTGGAACGGTTCAGCTACAGGTGAATATCCTTTATCGTAAAGATAGTTGTTCCACATACGGGAATAAAGTAGATGTCCTACGGCGTGTTCTGGGCCACCGACATAAAGATCTACAGGCATCCAGTGCTTCAACAGTTCCTGGTCAGCGAGTTCCTTATCATTATGCGGGTCGATATATCTTAAGAAGTACCATGAAGATCCGGCAGATCCAGGCATGGTAGATGTTTCTCTTTTACCTTTTCTGCCATTATATTCAATGTTTACCCACTCAGTCGCCTTATCTAAAGGTGCACCGGTCTTGCTTGGACCATAGTCTTCAAGTTCCGGTAAAATAAGCGGCAGATCTTCATCATCAAGAACGCCTATTGTACCATCTTCATAGTGAATTACCGGGATAGGTTCGCCCCAGTATCTCTGTCTTGCAAAGATCCAGTCTCTTAATTTATAGTTGATCTTTTTCTTACCAAGATTTCTTTCTTCCAGCCATTCAATCATCGTATTAATGGCTGTCTGTTTGTCCATTCCGTTTAAGAATCCGGAATTGATATGGGTACCATCACCGGTATAGGCTTCCTTAGAGATATCGCCGCCTTCAAGTACCTGAATGATTTTAATATCGAACTTCTTAGCGAATTCATAGTCTCTTTCATCATGGGCAGGAACCGCCATGATAGCACCTGTACCATAGGTCATTAAGACATAGTCAGAAATCCAGATAGGAATTCTTGTATCATTGACCGGATTGATGGCGTAAGCTCCGGTAAAGACACCGGTTTTGTTCTTGTTGAGTTCGGTTCTTTCCATCTCAGACTTGGTCGCACATTCTTTTTTATAAGCCTCTACAGCTTCTTTCTGTTCATCTGAGCTGATCACATCAACCAAAGGATGTTCAGGCGATAAAACGCAATAGGTAGCTCCAAACAATGTATCACATCTTGTGGTAAAGACTGTAAAGTCTTTATCAGTCTTATCGATTTTAAATGTTACTTCAGCACCGATGGATTTACCTATCCAGTTACGCTGTATTTCTTTTGTTGATTCCGGCCAGTCAATGGTATCGAGATTGTTAAGAAGCTTTTCAGCGTAAGCTGGAATATCGATAATCCACTGTTTCATATTCTTTCTGACAACCGGATAGCCGCCTCTTTCAGATTTACCATCGATTACTTCATCGTTTGCCAGTACACAGCCCAGTTCTTCGCACCAGTTTACCGGCATTTCGACACATCTTGCGTATCCGTCATTGAATAACTGTTTAAAGATCCACTGTGTCCACTTATAGAAATCTGGATCAGAAGTAGAAAATACTCTGTCCCAGTCATAAGAAAAACCTAAACCTTTAAGCTGTTCTGTAAAATGTTCAATATTTCTCTTGGTAAATCCTGCAGGATGATTACCTGTAGAAATCGCATACTGTTCAGCAGGTAAACCAAAGGAGTCAAAGCCCATTGGATGAAGGACATTAAAACCTTTCATTCTCTTGTATCGGCTAACTACATCTGTCGCGGTATAACCTTCAGGATGACCTGCGTGTAAACCTACTCCAGAAGGATATGGAAACATATCCAAGGCATAGAACTTAGGCTTACTGAAATCATACGCATCAGTTTTGAAAGTCCTGTTTACTTCCCAGAAATTCTGCCATTTCTTTTCAATCTTCTTATAATCAAATACGCTCATACTTCCCCCTTATACAAATAAAAAGGTGACACAAGGGCGCATAAAGCGCGGTACCACCTTTACTTTTAACTTTAATCTTTAACGCAGACATACGCTTAATCATTCTGTTAAACAAGTTCATCACTTCCCGCCATCAGTTTCCACCACACCTGACTCTCTATAGGTTTTTCATGACTAATACTTTTAACGATTACTATTTAAGTTTAATCTTTTAGATAATCTTTTTCAATAAATTAAGATCTCAACTTCAATATCCTTATCGACAAGTTCCTTAAACCTTAAACCATCTTCCTTATCACCAGTCAGATCACCATAGTGTGTAGGTATGGCTTTTAATGGTTTAATCGTGTTGATATATTCAGCAGCTTCCTTATAGTCCATTGTATATAAGCCACCTACCGGAACAAGTGCTATATCGCATTTTACCTTTAATACATCTTCATTGACATTTCCATCACCAAAGACATATACATCTTTTCCTTCAATATTTACGATATATCCAAGATATCCGAATTCTTTCTTATGGAAATCTTTTCCGACATTATACGATCTAACGGCTTTACACTTATAGTTTTCTACCA
The DNA here is from genome assembly GCA_030523555.1 of Erysipelotrichaceae bacterium. Taxonomy (GTDB): domain Bacteria; phylum Bacillota_I; class Bacilli_A; order Erysipelotrichales; family Erysipelotrichaceae; genus Colivicinus. Next base: position 10,622 of record JAUNIH010000006.1, on the reverse strand, counting down.
TGAATTCTTCAAGAGGATTTACGGTAATCACATTTTCACCACCCAACAGATTATACATACATTCGGGTATCACATAGATGGTATCTTCTTTTTCAATCTTTTTTATATCATCGATAGAGAAATGATCAAAATGATCATGAGTCACAAAGATGATATCCGCATCATGAACTTCTTCATTTATCTTGAAAGGATCAAAATAGATAACCTTATCACCTTCAATACGTATTGAACTGTGGCAATTGATACTTATCTTCATTTCATTAACTCCTTGGCCTTTACAAGCTGGGCATCCAGGCTTTCATTGGCAGACATTTCATAGACGGCACTTGATAGAATTGCCTCATAGATATCTTTAGTCAGCACTCCATCTTCTTCCATGCCCTGTTTATTCTTATATTCATTGATGATTGTTTCAAATGATTCATCAAAATAACCGTTTGTATGTTCAACTGGATATCCCAGGAACTTGAGACATTTTTCGCATAGTCTTACGACATCCGATACATCTTCCTTTACAAATGTTTCATCATCCGCCATCTCTTCATAAAGAAGTGTCCATACTTCATCATTTTCCACTGTAATATCAGGTTCTACACCTGTCTTATGAATACTTATACCGTTAGGAGAATACCAGTAATAGTCCGTAAACTTTAGTGATCCCCCATTAGACAGCATCGTCGTATTCTGTATGACACCCTTGCCATAGGTTGTCGTACCAACAATTGTCGCGGTATCACACTTTTCTTTCATACAGATGGCAAATACTTCGGCAGCTGATGCGGTATTCTGATTTACCAGAACCACAATCTTATCAAATGAATAAGTCTTTGAACATTTGGTCAGATCCGAGAACATATTTCCACTGTTATCCTGCTGCTGAAGATATACTTCATTATTACCGATAAATAAGCCACATACTTCAGATACCGATGACTGGAAACCACCACCGTTATCTCTGACATCGATGATTATTTTCTTAATATTGGAATAATGATCAAGATAGTTCATGATTTCTTTACCGGTATTTGAACCGAAAGATTCAATCACGAGATAAAGATAATCATCAACCTGATCACATAAGACAGTATAGTCAACTGTTCCTCTTATTACCGGAATAATTATTGTCTGGGTATCTCTAAGTACAGTAAGTCTTACTTCACTTCCTTCTTCACCTAAAGCGAGTTCTTTTATTTCATCAGCGTTTTTATCAGCCAGGGATACACCATCTATTTCAATGATCATATCCCCTTCTTTTAAACCGGCTCTTTCGCCTGGTGAATCAAAGAAGACCTTAGTAACTAAGGCTGCCTCTGATACCTTTGTATACTGAATACCGATACCTACAAAGGACTGATTGATACCTGAATAGAAAGAGTTAAGTTCTTCTTCAGACATATAGTAGGTATAAGGATCATCTTCAAATGTCGTCATACCCTTTAAAGCCTTATCTTCCAGCTCCGCAACAAACTCATCACTTTGATCAGAGTAAAGATACCTGTTCTGCAGGATATATTCTATTTCCTGTAAGACACTGGTAAAACTGTAGTTGATACTGTTTGGTGTGCGCGGCAGGAAAAAGCCTATGCCAAAACCTGTAAGGAATATCAAAACACATAAGACGACCATAAGGATCGTCTTTTTTCTTTTCTGCCTGATTTCTTTTCTTTCAGATTCAAGAGGTTTCTTCTTTAAATCCAGATAGATATTTTCGTTTTCTTCATTCATAGACATTAACCTTGTGGAAGATACCATTCAGGATTCAGGATACATGGAGCACCCTGACGGTATGTACCATCATCATAGTAACAGCGGTTGCCGTACGCTGTAGCGCCTCGACCAACCGAGAAAGTTACGTTCCAGCTCTGCAATAAGGCATCAGATAATGTGCCTGACCCCAGATAATACATTTCGATATGACAGTGCGGACCGGTAGAAGAACCGGAAGATCCGACGTAACCGATAATTTCATCCTGCATGACAAATTCACCATAGCTGACACTTACAGAATTAAGATGGAAGAAGATAAGACCGTAAATCTTACCATCAACTTCGCAAACAAGGTATACCTGATTGCCGCCACCTGATATCCAGGCACCGCAGTATGATCCAAGATAGCCTGGGTCTGCACAGCTGTCATCGGCACGGATGACGATACCACCGGCAGGAGCGTGGATTGGCGTACCACGTGACGCCGCATAGTCTACACCTAAATGCCATTTACCGTTCTGGAAATCCGGAGAATAGTTCCATACTGTTTCTACAATCCAGGAACCGGGAACCGGTGTTACAAAGCCCGCATTGGAGACTACACCGATACTCTTTAAGACATCTCTTAAGTTGGAGAATGATTCATAGTACTGATCTCTTTCTTCCGTGAGTGCGTCTAAAGTCATCTGAATATTGGCAGCCTGATCTTCATAGTATTCCTGCATGACTATCAGCTCAGCCTGTTTGGCAACAATCTCTTCATACGCTACATCTAAATCAGCTTTAGCTACTTCCAGTTCTGCCTTATCAGCAGATAACTGTTCGATAATTCCCATATATTCATCTCGATCCTGTCTGTCCTTGGAAGTTATAGCCGTAACGCCATATATTCTCTGCAACATATCTGAAAAAGACTTGGAACCCAGGATAAATTCGAGATATCCGTTAAAATGCATGGTCTTCTGTGATTCGACCATACGGTTTTTTACACGGTTATTTAATGCAGCGACCTTTTCTTCGTTTGCCGCTATCTGTTCTTCGAGATTTGTGATTTTGTTTTTGAGATCTTCAACCTGAATCTTGAGACTGTCTACTTCAGCCTGCAGATCATCAGCCTGGGCAGCGTATTCTGCAGCCAAGGCAAAAGCGGCCTCCTGATCCTGTTCAGCTGCCGCAATCTGATCTTCAAGATTCTTTATTGAAGTACTTATATTATTGGATATGGCCCTGCAGGCATTCTTATCCTTATCTTCTATACATTTTTCATAGTCTGTTTTTTCGGTAGTTGTACCTGTATCGGTTTCATCGGCATAGACATTTACACCACCTATACCTGAAAGCAATATAAACAGAACAAGAAAAATCTTAATTAAGCTGTTTTTCATCAGCGTGTCAACCTCAGGAAGCGGCATACGGAAATAAATGATCCGATCCATCCTACAACTATACCGATAACGAGTAAGCCTACACCAAGATAAATGGCGTATGGATATACCGGAACAAGGGTTATAACACCCGCCAGAACACCACCGGTAAATTCATAGAGACGGTAGTAGAGATAAATAATAATTCCAATCGGAAGAAGTGATCCGATAATACCGATGATTATACCTTCTACAAGGAATGGTGCACGGATATAACTGTTTTTGGCACCGACCGTACGCATGATTGTAATTTCATCTTTTCTTGCCGAAATCGTAATCTTGATCGTGTTATAGATAAGATATACCGCCAGAGCTACAAGAGCCCCAATCAGGGCGAGCCCCGCGATTCTGGTTGATCTTAAAATAGATATTAAAGTATAGGTATTTGAACCACCATCTTCTACAGATGAGATACCGCTTATCTTGGAGATTGATGATTTGATATTTTCAAGACTTGCGTTATCGTTCATATAGACGATAAAGGTATCATGGAAAGGATTATCTTCACGGTAGTATTCAGAGAATTCTGCCAGTTCAGGATAAGTCTCTTTATAATAGTCAAATTCCTGATCCTTGGTACGGTATTCAATGGTGCTTATACCGTCAATCTTCTTTATTTCATTTTCTATATTTGTTTTTGTAGCTTCATCTGCGGAATAATCAATAAGACATACTAAAGATATATTGGACTGAATCTCCTGAGTAAGGAAGTTCACATTTATCGCAAAAGCCGCAAAGACACCGACTAATAATAAAGTTATCGAAACAGCTGACATTGAAGAAAAAGCCATCGAAAAATGGCGGAATACGCCACTGAAACCATCTCTTATATGTCTGAAAAAACGTCTGAAGAATCTCATTGTTCAGCCTCTTTCTTTCTCTTGCCTTTGATTTCTACAGTTTCTTCCATAACCTTCTTCGCATTAGGATCAGCTACATAGGCCTTAACTGTAGGTTCATAAGGTTTATCCTTGGTAATATGACCTGATTCAATGGAAATAAGACGCTTAGGATGTCTTTTGACCATAAGATTATCATGTGTAACAACCAAAACCGTGGTCTTTTCTTCCACGTTGATCTTTTCAAGTAAGGTGATTATATCGTTTGAGGTAACAGGATCTAAGCTTCCTGTGGGCTCGTCCGCGATAAGAATAGCCGGTTTTTTGGCAATGGCACGGGCAATACTTACTCGCTGTCTCTGGCCACCTGATAATTCACGAGGTTTGGAGTTAGATTTATCCGCAAGTCCCACAAGTTTTAAGACATGTCTTACTCTTTTTCTGATTTTATCATCTGGCATATCAATAACTTCCAAGGCGTATGCCACATTTTCATAGACTGTCTTTTCAGGTAAAAGAAGATAATCCTGGAAGACTACCCCAATCTTTCTGCGGTAAAGGTATACCTTACCCCTTCTTAAACGTCCTACATTTACACCGGATACAGTTACTGTTCCCTTTGTAGGAATCTCTTCACCATCCAGCAGTTTTATTAGAGTTGATTTGCCTGAACCTGTAGGTCCGACAATATATACAAATTCACCATCTTCCACTTTAAGATTTACATCATAAAGCGCATGTGTACCATTCTTATAGGTCTTACTTACATTTTTAAGTTCTATCATACTAAAAAATTATATCATTTATTATAAATATTAAAAAATGTGTAAAACACTTTTTCATATATTCTTCACATTAGTTTATAATAATGTTAAGAAGATAAGCGGAGGTTTATTTATGAAACTTATATTGGCCATAATTTCAAATGATGATACAAAGGCATGTACAAGCGCATTAAACAAGGCCTCATATCACGTTACACGTTTAGCTACTACAGGTGGATTCCTTTCTTCAGGAAATACTACTCTGTTAATAGGCTGTGAAGATGAAAAGGTAGAACACGCAATTGAAATCATCGGCTCTGAATCCAAGAGAAGAAAAGAAGCTGTACCGGCTTCAATGTCTATGGATATGTCAAGCCTGGTATCCTATCCGATAGAAGTAGAAATCGGAGGAGCTACCATCTTCATTCTGAACGTTGAAAACTTTATAAAACTCTAAACAAAAACGGATCTCGGATCCGTTTTTATATTAAAATAGCTCGACCGGAATTGTATAATCTATCTAGCTCACGACGTTCTTTTTCTCTTCCAATCATAATAACTTTCCTTATTATTGGGCGATAACTTATTTTTTAAATGCATTTTCGCCCATTAATTATTAAATCTTCAAAATTTCTGAACTAAATATAATTAATAATTCAGAGCTAATTGCCGAGGTAAAACTCATATCTGTTTTTTAAGTAAACCCTGTATTTGTATTAGCACTTACTAAAAGGACATCGCAATAAACGATGTCCTTTACACAATCTGGTATTGAGTTTACACGCTATCTGCACATCAGATGGTGTACTTCCTATATTAATCCCAGTTTTTCAAATGCCTTATATAATCCATCATTATTGACATCATCCGTTATATAATCAGCGGCATTTTTACATATCTCATCACCATTACCCATGGCTACAGAATAATCACATATCTCAAACATCGGCACATCTACTTTCGCATCACCAAAACCTATCGTATCTTTTTTATCTATACCAAGATAATCCAGTACATATTTAATACCTGTAAGCTTATCGATACCGTTTAAACCGATATCCCCGAATAATGGATCTCCACCTTTACCTCCCCAGGAAAGACATTTCATATCAGGGAATTCTTTCTTGCAGTCTTCAAGGTCTTCCATCGTCTTAATCACATAGTCAACCTTGTTGACATCATCCCTGTAAAAGTTATCTGTCTCAATTATGCCAAAGTCTTCGTTATAGTCTTCAGGCATTACTGCGCCTCTACCATGAACGTACTGATAGAAGGCATATTTGGCCTTTTCCATATATCCAGGACAGCCAAACATTCCTTCATCACATTCAAGATGAAATGCGAGATCCCTTGACTCACACCAGTTCACAAAGCGTTCTATCTGTTCTCTACTGAAGCTCTTATGGAATATTACTTCATCATGATATTCAATATAGCCCCCATTGGCACCTATCATTCCATCAAGTTCCATCGGGAAATGATGATCAAGGATCTCCCCTTTTGAACATCCTGTACAGATAAATACCAGATGACCGTTTTTTCTTGCCTTATTTATGGCATCGGCAGCTGAAGATGGTAAGTGTCTTTTATAATCGATTAAAGTTCCATCCACATCAAGAAATATTATCTTCTTCATAGCTTTCGTCCTCCCTTTTTACTTTATAGACATGTATCCTTCCAAGTTTATTCGCATTAGCTTCAAATGGCGCATCATAATAACTGATATTATGTCTTTTACGGTAATTTTCCATAATACCAGCCTTACACCATATCATAGATGGTATCCCGACCAGAATGAGATAAAACGGTCCAAGATATAATGACTGAAATGAGTGCCCGTATTCATGCATAAGAAGATAGCGGTTATAGTTCTTCGATACAAAAAGATACTGTCCCATCGATAAGGATACCTTTAAATCCCATACTGTAACATAGGCCTTATGGTAACGGAAATGTTTCTTATTAAACATAATAAGATACATAAACAATCCGATGATATTCTGAGGTAAACCCCAGCTAAACTGTATCAGGTGATATAACATAAACTACTTTAATCATAATGCAGAAATGATATATTTAAATCATGAAAAGATATTATATCGTCTATGAAGGCAGAGTTCAGGGAGTAGGCTTCCGTTACTATATCTATAGACTCGCATTAAAATACAATATCACCGGTTATGTACGCAATATGAATAACGGTAACGTAGAAGCTGAAGTACAGGGCGAAGATGTCGATGAATTCTTTAAAAAATCCCTTGAAGGAGATCGTTTTATCAATGTCATCGATTATTCCATCAAAGAACTTCCTTTAAAGGATGAAACAGAATTTAAAGTTACCTACTAAATTCATACATACAGATACTCGCAGCCATTGCGACATTTAAAGAATCAATATTGCACATATCTATCTTTACAATATAATCAGCCTTATTCATTACTTCTTCGCTTACGCCACTTCCTTCATTTCCTAAGACAAACGCCATCTTTTCGCTTTTATCAAGTTCATGAAGTTCCTTCGTATTATCCTTTAAGCCGGTAGCGTAAACCATAAAGCCTTCTTTTTTAAGATTATCTATTTCTTCTATCAGATCCCCATGACTTATATTTAAGGAATATATACCACCCTTAGAGTTTTCCAGACATTTTTCATTATAGATATCCGCGCTTCCCCTCGATATGATTAAAGAATCATACCCGAATAAAAGACATGACTCCATAATCCTGCCAATATTCAAAGGATCCTGAAGATGATCTAACAGTATTACTCTTTTTCCATAATCTTTTTTTTCTTTGATTCTTTTACCAACACCGATATAGCTTAAACCTTCTTTTTTGGCTATCTTATCAAGTACTTCCTGAGATACTTCCAAAACGTTATCAAAGTCAAAAGGTTTCTCCCCTGTATAGATGAGTCTTTCAAGTTTATCGGCCTCTAATGCCTTTAAAATGAGCTCTTCATTTAAAAGAAGAAAATGATCAGTTCTGTATTTCTTCTGATGAAGCTTATAAAGCTCTTTAACTGTTTTATTTTCTAATGAGGTTATCATTTATCTTTCCTTTGTTTATATAAAAGTGTCGCCACGACATCTAAGGCTGCACAGGCATTAAGGGCATTACGGAAATCAGATCCATATGATATATAAAGATATTCATCACATAATGATAATATCTCTCTAGATATCCCTCTTTTTTCGCCACCCAGGATAAATAAAGATTTATCATCAAAGACACAATCAAAGACATCTTTACTGTTATCCCCTCTGAATAAACCGTATAAATGATATCCCTTATTCTTATATTCATTTAAAATAGATATTTCATCTTCCGCAATCTGAATATTTAATTTATCGTAGGCTCCAGCTGATGATTTTAAAAGCTGAGCTTCCATTAAGGAATAATCTCTTTTATTAAGTAAGACATTTCTAAAGCCAAAGGCATATAAGGTACGCATCGAATATCCTAAGTTAAAAGGATCTTTTATCCCATCAAGAAAAAAGATATCCCCATTATCAAATTCATCTATTTTTCTTATATCAGCCAGCGCAATAATACCTCCAGAACTTTTGGATGAAGAAAGATTCATGATTGTTTCTTTATCTTCCTTAATTACCGGGATATTGTTTCTAAGACATATTCTTTCGATATACTTAAGATCTTTAGTACTCTTATCATTTCTGATATATACTTTTTCAATCTTTCTTTTTTTAGATTCGATTGCCGCTTTAACCGATATTGCCCCTTCAATAATCATTATTCATTAACCTTTCTGATCATATCGTGTTTATATACTTTAAAAGGTATCCTGATCAGTAATAACTGTGTCGGTTTATTGGCGATATCTACTTTCTTCCATTCATCATCAAATATCAGTCCCGCCTTAAACTGAAGATTATCAGTCTTTGGTCCAAATACTTCTAAAGAATCTCCACTCTTAAAGATATTTTTTACTTCAATTAACGCTAAACCTCTATTTTCATCATAATTATGAACATATGCCACATAATCATGAGTTACCCCAGCTCCGTTTATGCCGTAGAGATGTTTATCTTCATCACATTTTCCTGACAGGAAGCCATCATCACTCGGTCTGTTTTCTGCCTTATCAAGTTCTTTGTCGTAATATTCAATTCTGCCTTCATCAAGATGACCTTTTTCATATATTTCATCTATCATCTTACGATATGTCTTTACAGTCTGAGCTATATAGTATTCAGACTTCATTCTGCCTTCTATCTTTAAGGAAGCTACACCGCACTCTATCATTCTTTCAATATATTCCGGTGCCCTTAAATCCTTACTTGAAAAAGAAAGAAGACATTCTTCATTACTTATTTCTTTATCTTCATCATACAGATGATATTTCCACCTGCATGAATGAGCACAGCCACCTCTGTTGGCGTCTCTATTAGTCATACGGTTAGATAGTGTACATCTTCCTGAATAGTTTGAACACATGCCTCCATGTATAAAGACTTCTAAAGGTACATCTACCTTCTTAGCTATCTTTTCAATTTCTTCAATGCTGCATTCTCTACCTAAGACTACCCTTTTGGCACCGAACGATCTTAATACTTCTACCGCTGAAGAATTAACCGTAGAAAGCTGTGTAGACATATGTATCTCTACGCCAGGAGCTACTGATTTAATAATCGGAATAAGAGATACAGAGGAGATAATAAAACCGTCAACTCCCGCATCCTTTAATTCTTTAAGATATTCTTTTATACCTATAAGATCTTCATCGTGGAAGATCATATTGACAGTCACATAGACTTTCTTTTCATATTTTTTCGCAAATTCACATAATTCTTTAATATCTTCCATTTCAAAATTGGAAGCCCGATAACGCAAAGAAAAACGTTTGCCGCCGATATATACCGCATCCGCTCCATACATTATCGCAATTTTAGCCTTTGCCAGATCCTTGGCAGGCGCCAGCAGTTCAATCCTGTTCATCTTTACTCTTATTGGTCTTTACATATAGATATCCTGTACCATAATGTTCAGGATTTTTTCTTTCAAATGAATATTTAAGAAACTGTGCATTGAATCTGTTGATACGTCTTAAATCTCTTAAATACTGTATAACTTCCTTATCAGATACAAACAGTGTATCTATAATTCCCCTTCTTAAATAATCCTTAAGACTTTCATATTCTTCATAACAGTCAAAGATATAGTCTGTATATATCTTGGTCCCGTTTTTATCTTCGTAGATCGGCATATGATAGTCTCTGTTTTCTTCGGTAATAGTCAGACTTTCTTTTTTATAGTAATCATATTCGGTATCTATCTCTTTAAAGTAATTATTCAGAAACCATCTCTTACTATATGACATTCTAAGATGTCCGAATAGCTGCATATCAACTCTATCCTTATTCATAATGATTATCGGCATAATCTCTTCCAAAGTAAGTTCTCTTGCGATTACTACAGAATCTATACCGGTATTAAGATAATAGGCAGCTTCCAAGCTGTTAGAAATAAGGGTCTTACCATCATATATAAGCTTATTTAATACTCCATATTTTTTAGCCGCATCCATAACCGCCAGATCATGAAAATATATTCCATCAGGATTTAAAGATACAACAAAATCAAAATATTCATAGAAGAATAACTTATCATTTTCTGATATAAAATCATCTATTACGACATAACATTTCTTATCATCTTTCTTACATTGAACAGAAAGTTCTTTCATTTCATCTTTAGAAAGATCAAAAGCACTCGTAAAATATTTACCGATAATAATTCCATCAAAAAAACGGACAAACTGTCTGTACTTATCAAAACTTCTTATCGTTACTACAAGTTCCATAATTAATTTAATTATATTATAAAAAGAAAATGTAATAATCCCCCACTTTACGTTAGTGTAATCG
>JAUNIH010000058.1 GCA_030523555.1 Erysipelotrichaceae bacterium | reverse complement strand
ATAGGCAACTGTCTGAGATGACTTAAAGTATCATGATCAGTAATGATAATACCATCCAGTTTTCTGTCTTTTGCCTTTTTTACCAGTTCATCAATGGTATAGAAACCATCAGATACGGTAGAATGCATATGCATATCAACTTTTTTCATGAAAGCTTTCCCTCGGAAATATTATAAACCCTGTCACAAACGCCATCCATAAATTCCAGGTCATGGAATATCCCCAGCATACTTGTATTCTGTTCCTTCAGTTTCAGTAACATATCTTTAACCAGTTCCTTGGTCTTGTTGTCTAAAGATGCAGTTGGTTCATCGAGCAGCATAAGTCTAGGTTTTTTAACCATCGTATGCGCAAGATTAAGTCTTAATCTTTCGCCTCCTGAAAAGGTATTAGGATATAAATCCCACAAGTCTTCAGAAAGCTTGAAGTAACGCATCATCTCTTCAGCTTTTTCTTTCGCCTCAGCTTCATCTGTACCGATTTCCAGTAAGGCATTCATAACGTGCTGTCTTGCGGTAGTTCTAGGCATGACATTCAGAAACTGTGATACATATCCTATTTCATATTTTCTTAAGTAAAGCATCTGTCTTTCGCTTGCCTTGGCAAGATCAATCATTCCAAACGCTTTACTGTCATAGAGTATTTCACCTTCAGTCACAAGATAGCTTCTGTTGATACATTTAAGAATGGTTGATTTACCGGCGCCGGATAATCCGACGATTCCGATAAAGCCGCCTTCTTCCAGTTCAAAACTTACATTCTTACACGAATGTATTTCTTTATTGGCGTTATAGATATAGAAATCTTTGGTTAAATTTTTAATTGAAAGTATTGCCATAATCAGTACCTGTATTCAACACGGGATGTCGTTCTTCCATCCACAAGAACATGCGTAATAACGGGATATCCGTCACACTCATCAACAATCAGTAAATCAGCCTTCTTACCCACTTCAATTGATCCGTATCGATCATCAATACGTGTAGCCTTTGCCGGATTAAGTGATACCTTATTTACCATCTCCGGCATTGATACACCGTATTTCTTATTCATGATAAATACCGCATGTAACATTGCCTGCGGATAATAGTCTGAACAAAGGATATCTCCACATCCTTCAAGTATGGCTTCCGCAGCTGAGACATTACCGGAATGAGATCCGCCCAATAAGATATTCGGTGCTCCAAAGATGGTATAGAAACCTTTTTCTTTGGCGGCTTTGGCTGTATCTAAAGTAATAGGAAACTCGGAGATATCTACCCCGATTTCCTTATTGAAACATAACTTCTCTATAGTATCATCGTCGTGAGATGCCACAGGAATATTCTTGGCGTGCGCAAGATCCGCCAGTTCCTTCATCTGAGCTGGCGTCAGTACAGTCTTTTTCTCATGATATTCCATGACATCTTCGAAGGTCTTGCCATCTTCATAATCAATTGATTTACGGTAGATCTCAAGATTGCGATACTGTCCCTGTCCTGGCGTATGGTCCATAAAGGAAATCTCCTGAATCTGTCCTTTTTCGATCAGTTCCTTTGCCGCAAGATATGCTTCATCATTATCAATTTCGCATCTTAAATGTACGCGATGATGAATAAGATGATTTCTGTTATGAAGATCGGCAATCAGATCACACATCTTCAGAACATTCTCTTTTTTACGCAGTACACTTTCACCAAATACCGTATTCTTATACATCGCAAAGGAATGAAAGATTGTTGTGATACCCTGCTGCAACAGCTGTTTTTCTGCTTCCTTTAAACCCAGTTCATAATCAAAGACTGCTGTTTTTCTGGGATTGACAATCTTTTCTATCGTATCGGAATGAACATCAATAAAGCCTGGAAAGATATATCTTCCATGAGCGTTGATGGTTCTATCAGCCTCGATATCTTCTTCACTTATCTCATAAATGGTATCCCCGTCTATATAGATATTCTTTCCTTCAAGAACTTCTGTAGGGGTTACAATTCTGCCGTTAATAATTTTAATCATATTTATCACCTTTACAGTAATGAGTGCACCAGCTGCTGGGTGTATTCATGTTGAGGATCTTCAAGTATCTGATCTGTCAGACCGCTTTCAATTATCTTTCCATCAAGCATTACCACCGTCCTGTCCGCCAGCATTCTGATAACCGCCAGATCATGTGATACCAGCAGAATGGATATGCCATAGGTATTCTTGATATTACGTATCAGTTCAAGAACCTTTGCCTGAACCGACAGATCTAGACCCGTGGTAACTTCATCAAGTAAAAGAATAGATGGATTATTCGCAAGAGCCTTTGATATCTGAACACGCTGCTGCATACCACCGGAGAAATTCTTTGGTGCTTCAGACATTCTTGAAGTAAGAATTTCTACAGCTGTAAGAAGTTCTTCGGCACGATGCGTCATAAAGCCGGCATTTCTGTTACCTGCCGCAATGATTTTTTCAGCGATATTACTTGCGGAAGAATAATTCATTCTTAAACCTCTTATCGGATTCTGATAGACCATACCCATAAGATTGTTTTTGATATCTCTTTTTACAGCTAACGATGTATTCCAGATATTTTCTTTACCGTCTTTATATTCACTAAGAAAAGCTTCACCTGAATCAGGTTCAATATCAAAATATAATGACTGCATCAGTGTCGATTTACCAGACCCTGATTCACCGACAATACCCAATACTTCACCAGGATAGACCTCTAAAGATATATCGTTGGCAGCCCATACGGTTCCGCATTTCCTGCATCTGTTTTTTTCAAGACTGTTCTGACATTCAGGACATCCTGTTCCGTATTTTACAGTGAGGTGTTTTATCTGCAGGACCGGTTTTTCATTAAGCACTTTATTTTCCATGAGACTGCCTTACCTCCCTACAGTAGGATGTATCAGAACACTGATAAAGTCTTTCTCCAGTCTGTGCATCAAAGATTTCATCAAGATAGGTATTGGTACTTCCACACAGTCTGCAGCATCTTCCTTCAAAATGTTCAACTTCAAAAGGCACATCTTCAAAAGCCAGAGATTCAACCTTGGTGTGTGGTGGTACTGCATATATTTTCTTTTCTCTTCCCGCACCAAAAAGATAGAGACATTCTGAATCATTCAGTTTGGGATTATCAAACTTAGGAATAGGTGAAGGTTTCATGATGTAGCGGTTTTCCACAATAACCGGATAATCCGCACCAATCGTCACCTTGTCATATTTGACAATTGATTCATATAACTGCAGCCAGATAGGTGCATAGTCTTTCTCCGCATGCATCTTCTTGGTTACTTCTTCTTTAGGTTCAACTATTCTTAAAGGTTCGGGAATAGGTACCTGTAAAACCAGTATCTGATCGTTTCTTAATGGTATCTCCGGTATTCTGTGTCTACTCTGAATGAGAGTCGCCTCTCTTGTGCTGGTTGTCGTCTTTACTCCCGTACACATACCGACAAACTTTTTGATATTGACCGCATTGACACTTTCATCACTTCCCTGGTCAATTACTTTTAAGACTTCATCAAGTCCTATTAATGAAAGAGTAAGCTGTATACCACCTGTTCCCCAGCCTCTTCCTATTGGAAGTTCTCTTGAACCAAAAGGTACCTGATATCCGGGAATCGCTACAGCCTTTAAGGTACATCTTCTTATTTCTCTTTTTGATCCTTCATCCAGGAAGGCAAAGTTATACGCTTCATTTCTCATCTTCATTCTCCCTGGTCTTTCTGACCGCATCCAGTTTGGACTGGAAGGTTACATAATGTGGAAGTTTCAGATGCGAAATAAAACCGTTCATTTCAATACAGTCTCCATGCATCAGCACAAATTCCTGATCATTAGGCGGATATTCGCCACCCATATCAAGTTCTCTGTCAAGAACCGCCATAGCGATGGCCTTGTTTTCATTTCGACCAAAGACTACGCCATATCCGCTTGCGAGTTTTAAAGAATCTTCCCCTTCACTCTGACAGAAACATTCAACTTCACTCATCAGCACTTCCCCAAGATATAGACTTTCATCTTCCTTCTGAGGATATTCAACGGTTATTTCGACATATCCGCTTCTTAATTCACCGACAGTCGGATGAACCTGTCCAAAACTTCTTAAAACCGAGTAACATAATCCCGAAATATATCCGGTATCAGCTCTTGTGAGTGTCTGTAAGACAGCACTTCTTGGTGCTGGAAATTCCAGTATCGCTTCCGTCACATCAAAAGGTGTTTCATTGTTTTCTTCATAGGTATCCATGAGGCCTTCTTTTTTGAGTTCATCGGATACTCTTGGAGCATATTCAGTTTTTACTGGTTCCTGTTTATCAAGAATCTCCTTAAACCTCTGATGAAGCTTTACAGGATCTTCCTTTTCAATTTCAGGATGTATAAGACGATGTGTATAATCGTAGGTTGCCCCTAACATCTGTCCACCGATAATATCTTTAAAAGCGGCTGATATTCTTCTTGAAAAACGCATCTTATCAGTCGTTATGACATTGGAATAATAATCTCTTTTTAAGGTTGAACGGTAGGCACGAAGTAAGAATACGGATTCTTCACAAGATCCTTCGCACTGCTTAATCGCCAGGGCTGCCAGATCTGGCGCATATAATCCCGCTTCTGACATAACTCTGTCTACCAGTAAAGACATCTTTTCTTTGATGGCTTCTATTTCCAGATCTTTTTCGGTACCACTGCGGTAAAGTTCCAGTAACTGAATACTCTGTTCTATCGCTTCACTGCCACCGGATACAGCTACATAACCCATTATCTGTCCTCCGTTCTTATAAGTCTTGGTATACCTATAACTTCATAATTATCCGTAATAAAAAACATATCCATTCCCATCGGATATTCTATGTTTAGTGATGTATATCTTTTAACTGCCTTTTTAACTATTGAAGGCAGATCAAATTCCTGAACATCTTTAATACCAGGACCTTTGAGATATGTTTTTTCATTATTTAAACCTTCACAGGATATGATCAGAGTCGCTGATTTCTGCGGATCTTCAAGTGTTCCTGTCTTGGCACTGTTAAAGGCTTCCTCAAGTTCATATTCGTTTTTCACAAATATAAAATCAGCAGATGAAAGAGCCGCGTGTTTTGCGTTGGTAAGAAGTTCTACCTCATTACGCAAAGCCTCGTTTCCATCTGTGTAGAATGTTACTTCATTATCAAGTAAAGTCATCGCCATCGCGAGTCTTACTGATGTATTATCAAATTTACTTGCCTCATCCTTTAAAGAAACTTTTCTTCCAGGATTAGACAATGCTTCTAGCAGTTTACGATAGACTTTCTGTCCATCAAAAACCTCATCAAATTCATGTTTCGTCTTCATAATTTATATCGTATTAAAATTCACCATTGTCTTTACAAACAGCGAATTTTTCTTTTCTTCTTCCAGAATCTGCAGCTTTTCAAGTTCAAGAAGTTCCTTATCAAAATCTTTCACCCCTGCTGCAATACCGCCATCAATAATTGCCATGTTGAGAGCCTTATCTTCATCCAAAGTCATTGAGACACTGTGGCCCGCTATACCATTTACGGTTACCACAGCATCCATCACAATAACTTCACCGATGTAAAAAAGACTCTCTTTTACAGGCTCACGCATTTTAATCATGCATAAAGCTTTCTGCGGTTTTTTAACGATGACGATTTCAGTATTATCCTTAATGTGATCCGCCATCTTTTTTACAGTGTCAGCGTCAGATTTCGTGAGTATCTTTGAAATCTGTTTTTTATTCATATGCTTATTTAACACTTTCTTTAAATCTAGTAGATATCTGTTCGAGAATAATTACCATGATTAAGACTACATAGGTTAAGAAACCCATTTCTCTTAAGTCAAAATACATATTACCCGCCATATACAGGTTATAACCAATACCACCGGCGCCGGCAGCCGCACCCATCGCAACCGCGTTGGTGAAATTGATTTCAAATCGCATAAAGGTCCAGGCCACGAGCATTCTTATACAGCTTGGGAAAATAGCCTGCGTAACCAGTGCCATAAAACCGGCACCACTGGCTCTTAAAGCTTCAATCTTGCCCTTGTCATCTTCTTCAATAGCTTCTGAATAGGCCTTTACAAGATAGGCAAAGCTATGGAATGTAAGACCGACAACGGCAGCCGTAGCACCTAAGCCTGCAGATACCGCAAAGATCAGTACCCATAAGACTGTAGGAATGGCACGTACAACAGCGACAATCGCTTTGACAACAGCCGCTACCTTTTTATTCGCAAGATTATCAGCACACAATAAGGCACAGATTAACGCGAATATTGCACCAAAGATTGTTGATAAGACGGCAATACACAATGTAACCATCAGAACGTTTATAATACCGCCAAGCGTATCTCTTCTTAACATTGGTGAAAGGAATACGGTGTTGATATTACGTAAGGTATCTGATGTGGCAGTAAAGAAATCCTTGTTGCCGGTATCCATTGTGACCATCTGATATACAGTTAAAACGGCTAAGAAAACTACCAGAATCTTCAGATAGGTACTGGCCTTACTGTGGGCTTCTGTCTTGATTTTTCCGAATATATTCTTTTCCATCAGTTGATAGCCCTCCTGATAATCGTTGAAAGATTATCGATCAGAATAACGATTACACAGATCAAAACGATAATAAGACTCGCAGAACCAAACTGCATTCTGTTGTAGTAGATGTTGAAGAGGTTACCGATACCTGTTGCCGTTAACATACCGATCAGTGTTGAAGATCTGATATTTGTTTCAATCATATAGAGAATCCAGGTGATAATACCGGAAATTGATGAAGGTAATATACCCTGGAAGACAATCATTGGAAAACTTGCCCCACAGGCAGTTAAAGCTTCAATAGATTCCTTACTTGTTTCATCGATAGTTTCAATAAAACGTCTTGTCAACATACCGAATGTTGAAAAGAACAACGCAAAGAAACCTGTAAGCAGGTTCTGTCCGAATGAAAACATCAGGATCATTGCCCATACAACATCCGGTACATTACGGAAGAAAGCCGCAATAACTCTGACGATTGTATTGACAAATTTAGGAAGCTTGGTGCTTGCGGAACCGAAGATACTCGCTATAAACGCAAAAACTGCTGCGATAGTTGTGGCAGCTACAGACACCAGAATTGTTTCCGTAAGTTTTTCAATAATTCTTGGAAGACGCTCAATAGCCTGAGCATCCGGAATCATGTATTTGGCAATCCAGTTAGCTGCCTTAGGAAAAGACATAACAGCAACATTCATTTTGAAATTTGTGACAAAAGCTGCCACAAAATACAGAACAAATATTACAGCTATACCAATTACTGTAGACAGTCTCTTATTGCGCAAAAACTGATTCATTTCTGAATTAGGCTGCATTTCCAACCTCACTCAGATCCATGATCAGTTCATCAGACTGTGATTTGTAGATTGTATTGATAATATCCTGTGTCAGTTCTTCAGGTTTACAGTCAAAGACAATCTTACCATCGGATACACCGAGGATTCTTTCCGAATACTGTCTGGCAACTTCAACCTGGTGAAGGTTAACGATACAGGTAATCCTGCGGTTTTTATTGATGTTGTAGAGACGGTCCATTATGACTTTGGAAGATTTAGGGTCCAAAGACGCAATAGGTTCATCACACAATAATAATCTTGGGTCCTGCATGATGGCTCTTGCGATACCGACACGCTGTTTCTGCCCACCGGATAATTCATCACATCTCTTATAGGTCTGATCACTAAGACCAAGCTCTTCAATTATTTCTAAGGCTCTCAGTTTCTCCTCTTCAGTATAAAGGCCCAGCATTCCTGCCAGGACACCTTTTCTACCCAGAGTTCCATGAAGCACATTTTCAAACACACTTGAACGGTCAACCAGATTATAGTGCTGGAAGATCATTCCGGACTTTGTACGTACTTCTCTTAACTGTGATCCCTTCGCCTGGACAACTTCAATACCATCAAAGACGATCTCACCAACAGATGCATCAACCAGACGGTTAATGCATCTGAGGAGAGTTGATTTACCTGCTCCGGATGGGCCAATTATTGAGACAAATTCGCCTTCTTCAATCTTGAAATTAAGATCGTCGATAGCCTTTGTTTTACCGTCATATAATTTACTGACGTTTTTGAATTCAAGAATTGGCATATAATATCCTCTTACAGATTAATTATTTTCTGAGTGGATCGTACCACGCATCTTCAACTGCTAAGAAGCAGCTGTCGCCCTTCTTCTTGTAGATACCGGAAATACCAGAACCATCAGTAGAGAAGAGGTATTCGTTGTTGGCAGCTTCTGCAGATGTGAATGCTGCAACGATAGCGGCTAAATCTTCAGGTGAGATGTAGGCGGTGTTGGCAACCCATGGTCCGTTTAATACTGGAGTAGCACCGATTACGGTGTACTGTCTGCCAACCATTGTATCGAATGGTGCTTCAGCGTTTTCGATGATTTCGTATACGGCACCAACTTCACTTTCATTACCTGAAACCAGTTTTGAATAGTGGATAAGTTCTGAGTCACAGAATGCTGCAACTTCACAGTTACCAGATAAGAGGTTGTATGCAGAACCCTGATGAGAACCACCATACATTACTTCAGAGAAGAACTTGTCAGCTCCACCTTCCATAAGATCATCAGCTGTTAAACCGTTACCCCATTTTTCAACGATTGAAGATGTAGGAACTTTGAAACCTGATGTTGAGCTTTCAGATACGAAAGACATAACTTTACCTTCGATATTGTCGATTGTGTAAGTGTCGCCGCTTGCGTACTGGTCAGCATCTTCAGTCTTTACAGCGAAGAAGCTTGTGTACTTGGCATCATCTAATGTACCGGAAGAACCAGAGTTAGTGAAGATAACATGTACATCACTACTTAATTCCTGAGCCTGGATGTAACCTACAGCACCCCAGCAACATCCCATCTGGGCAGTACCGTTAGCCAGTGCCTGAATAGCGATAGTGTAATCAGTAGTCAGTTTCTGTTCAACCTTCTTACCGGTTGCTTCTTCGATGATTCTGGCTACTTCATCACGGTTTGCTGAATAAGTATCAGCTGATTCATTTGGATACCATACAAGAGTGATAGTATCAGGATAATTGCTTGCAGTGTCTGTTGAAGCTGTATCAGTAGAAGCAGTAGAAGAACTACATGCAGCTAATGAGAGAACCATTGCTACAACAGCCAGTAATGTTAAGATTTTCTTAGTCATTAATTTTTACTCCCTTTTCTTTTAACATTTCGAGTTTCTTAACTCGGGTTTATTCTATTGAAAGAAAGTAAAAGTAAAAGACTTACTTTGTAAAATATCAATAAATCACAAAAGACTTACACCATCTTATTTCACAATTCTTTCACATTTTACATTACCTAAAAATTAAAGCGTTTACATTTACTTCACAAAAAAAGACAGAAACTCTTCTGCCTTCATATATTATTCATACATAATTAATGGATATATCTTTTAAATAATAGAATACAGTACCGCAATTACCAGAGACGGTAAAAGATTTGCCACCTTGATTTTAGTGTTAAACGCGATATTCAGACCCACACAGAATATCAGTACATTACCTACATAACTTAAATTGTTTAAAGCGATATCACTCAGGAATGATCCCATAAAGATACTTATTAAAGTTATAGTTCCCTGAAAGATAAAGACCGGTATGGCCGAAAAGTAGGAACCCTTGCCCATTGATGAAGTCATAATCGCAATAATAATAAGGTCCAGTATTCCCTTAGCCATTAATATAGAGTAATTGCCATTGATACCATCTTCAATAGAACCGACAACTGCCATGGCTCCGATACATACTGTACATGATGCCGTTACAAAGGCATTCACAAATCCTGTATCTTTCTGATTATTGGTTTTTTCTTTAAGATATTTTCCAAAGCTTTCTATCTTTGAATCCAGATCAATTATTTCTCCAATAATGGCTCCGATTACCAGAGAGATAATCATCATCATTTCTCCCTGTGTTGAAATACTTCCATCACTTATTACCAGCATCTTCCCGATAGCGCCGCCTAAACCCATAACCATGGTCGCAATACCGGTAGCCATCGTCACTGAATTCTTTATTCTGTCTGTAAAGAATTTACCGAATAAGCTGCCTATAAGACCACCA
>JAUNIH010000005.1 GCA_030523555.1 Erysipelotrichaceae bacterium | reverse complement strand
ACATCCACATTGTCCAATTAAATGGACATATCAACTATTAAGTTGAAAATAGCCTTTATATATTAAAATTAAGTGAGTATGAGATACAGGAAATCCCGTAAATGGATAATCTGTTTAATAACAGGATTGATTTTATCTTCTGTTTTTCTTTTTATATATTTAAGGAAACCCCGCTTGGAGTTTAAAGATCTTTCATTAAAATATCCCAAGGAGTTTGAACCGGAACTGGTTTCTGTTGCGGATGATGAAAGCAGTGCCTGTTTCTATGAACCAAATACAGGTACTGATATAACGGTTACTGTAGAAGAAACCGGATATTCTATAGAAAGGATAGCCGATGAAGTACATGGCAATATGTACAAAAAAATAAAAGGTGTATCCTGGAGCAAAATCCAGAATATAAGGACATGGAGAGATAATCGGATATACTCAAGAAAAGTAAAAGAACCAGACAGGGAATATTTTGAGATAGTCGCCCTGTATCGTATAAATAAGTATTTATATACTATGAATTACATTATCCCACCGGATATTGATCAGAAATTTCTGAATGAGATTATAACGGTTCTCTGGAGACAGTACTGATAATTATATAGAGTCAAGTAAAAATACTTGACTCTTTTAATTTATAGGCATATGATTAGTAAGTAAAAAAGGAGAAAACGAAATGGTAAAACTTAGATTAAAGAGAATGGGTGCTAAAAAAGCTCCTTTCTATCGTATAGTTGCGATTGATGCAAGAGCAAGAAGAGACGGTAGAGAAATTGAAGTTGTTGGCACATATGATCCAACAAAGAATCCTGCTGCAGTAAGTATCAATGAAGAAAAAGTACTGAAGTGGTTGAACGATGGTGCTACTCCTACTGAAACAGTACGTTCTTTATTAGCCAAGAATGGCACATTAAAGAAGTTTGCAGACAGCAAATCAGGTAAATAATGATTGATTTAGAAAAAGTACTGCTGAACATTGTAAAGCCGCTCTGCACTGACAGTGATCTGTGTACAGTTAAACAGATGGAAAGCATTAATGAAGATGAAATCCTTCTTTATGTTTACGCATCAAGTTCTGACATGGCACGTCTTATCGGCAAGCAGGGTACAATGGCCAATTCAATCCGTCAGATGCTGCAGGTAGCTTCCAAAATCGAAAAGAAGCGTATCTCAATCAAATTCGAAGCACTATAGGAAATTGTGAACATATGTTCACAATTTTTTATTTTATAATCTAGATATGGAATATGTATTAATAGGTAAGATTGTCAATACATTTGGTATTAAAGGTGAACTCAAGGTTGATTCCTATACGGATTTTGTAAAAGACAGATATAAGAAAGGTTCAACTGTCTATGTGGGTGAAGATCATCTTCCTTTTACTGTTGAATCAGCCAAAGAATATAAGGGATTTCTGCATGTCCTTTTCAAAGACAACAATGATATAAATCTCGTAGAGAAATATAAAAATCTCAATATCTATAAAAGTAAGGAAGATATTAAACCTCTAAAGAAAGGTGAATATTATTTTTCTGATCTTAAAGATCTTGATGTCTACTGCGAAGATGTCTGCTGCGGTAAGGTCATCAGTGTGGAAGAGGGTATGCACAGTAACTATCTGAGAGTACTTAAAGAAGATAAGAAAGAAACTCTTGTACCTTTTATCATGGATATCTTTATTGAAAAGGTGGATCTTGATAATAAACGTATCGATGTCGTTAAGATGGAAGGACTTTTATGAAGATAACTGTACTTACGCTTTTTAAAGAAATGTATGACGGTTTTCTGAATACTTCAATTATTTCTAGAGTCCTATCCAAAAAGGAACACGAAATAAAACTGGTCGATATCAGAGACTATTCTCACGACAGACACCGTCACGTTGATGATACGCCATATGGTGGCGGGGCAGGGATGTTAATGAAGGTAGATGTAGTTCATGAAGCTATCATGAATAATAAGGATGAAGACACCTATGTGCTTCTTACTTCGCCAAAGGCCAAACCACTTACACAGGATGATCTTAAGCGTCTATCAAAGAAAGAAAAACTGATGATTGTCTGTGGCCATTATGAGGGTATTGATTCACGCATTGAGAAATATATAGATGAACAGGTAAGTATCGGTGATTATATTCTGACCGGTGGGGAACTGGCATCGATGGTTATATGTGATGGTATTTTAAGACTTCTTGATGAAAGTATCTCTTCTGATTCCCTGAAGGAAGAATCATATGAAAACGGTCTGCTGGAATATCCCCAGTACACTAGACCCGTAGAATATGATGGTATGGAAGTACCTTTTGTCTTAACCAATGGTAATCATAAGGAGATTGAAAGATACAATCTTAAAATGGCAATCAAAGAGACCATGAAGTATAGACCTGAAATGTTAAACAGAGAACTGAGTGATCAAGAAGTTCTGCTTATAAAGGAAATAGAAGATGAATTATAAGGAAGAGATTAAAGCGATAGTCTTTGATTTTGATGGAACACTGATTGATTTTGACTACAATACGACAGAATATACAAGAAGGGCATTGGAGGCTCTTAAAGAAAGTAAATATAAAGTATGTCTGTCCAGCGGCAGACCATGTTTTCTGGCGGTGAAAGCCTTTGAAAAAGCTTTTGGAGAATATCCTCTTGATTATGTCTTTGGCTGTAACGGTTCAGAGTTTATGGACTGTAAGGCGAATAAGACAGAAATTCTGTTTCCTTTAAAAGCTGAAGAAGTAAGAAATATTGAAAAGATAATAAAAGCTGATTATCTGGTGTGTGGAATATATGATGATGATATCTTTCTGGTCAATAAACCATGTGAGAATAAAGCTTTAAAGAGCTGGCTGAAGGCTAGATGGCTGACACCTGTCCTGTTTGATTTTTCCAGAAATGATCTTGAAAGATCAAAGGTTCTGGTACTGAATGATCCTGCAGACAGGCAAAGGGAAGAAGAGTATATAGCGTCTTTGAATCTTCAAGGATATTCATATGCCTATTCTTCACCGTACTGTCTTGAGTTTGTACCGGATGGGGTAAGTAAGGCCAAGGCTGTAGAAAAACTTTCCGAGATTCTTGAGTGTGACGCTAAACAGATACTGAGTTTCGGGGATAATGATAACGATATGCCGATGCTGCTTTCTTCTACAGGTGTTATTATGGGTAATGCGAAAGAAAGTCTGAAGGAAATGATACCTTTACATACATCTTCGGTAGATGAAATGGTGTATATGATTTTTTAAGCAGAAATGAATTGATTTAAGGATTCTTTTATGATAAAGTAAATAAGCGCTGTTCCGCTTTTCGTATGATTATGAACAGATGTATAGACTTGTCAAAGGAGAACGTAAGATGAATTTAGGTTTAGTTAATGAAATTACTAAAGACCAGATGAGAACTGATGTTCCTGAACTTGCTCCCGGACAGACTGTTCGTGTAGACGTAAAGATTCAGGAAGGTGACAAATTCCGTATCCAGGCTTATGAAGGTGTTGTAACCAAGGTTCAGGGTTCAGGAATCGGTCAGACTTTCACCGTAAGAAAACTTTCCAACGGTGTTGGTGTTGAAAGAACATTCCCTGTTCATTCACCAGTTATCGACAAAGTTACAGTTGTACGTGTTGGTAAGGTAAGAAGAGCGAGACTTTACTACCTTAGAGACCGTGCCGGTAAATCTGCGAAGATTAAGGAAGTTAGATAATTTCGAGAAGGTCGTGAAAACGACCTTTTATTTTTATATAATTTAACTATGGAGAAGAAAAACGGTTTTATTGATTTTCTTGAAATAATAGCAGTTTCACTGATAGTTACCTATCTGCTTTTTAATTTTGTACTGATAAGTGCGGTAGTCAACGGCTCAAGTATGTATCCTACACTTAAGGCTGATCAGTTTGGCTATTCATTTGTTATATCAAGAAATATGAAGATTAACCGTTTTGATATCTGTGTACTTCAGAGTGAAGACAAGAAACTGGTTAAAAGGGTAATAGGTTTACCTGGAGAAACCATTAAATATGAAAATAATGTTCTCTATATTAATGGAGAAGTAATGGAAGATGTTGTGGGTGAAGATGTATTCACTTCTGACTTTGAAGCTGTACTAGGAGAAGATGAATATTACTGCCTTGGTGATAACCGCGAGATATCCAAGGACTCAAGATTCTATGGAGCCTTCAAAAAAGAAGATATTATATCTACTCACTTCTTTGTGATATATCCATTAGCGGAAATGGGATACAATAATTAAATTATGGAAAACAGCGATAATACATCTTCAAAGAATATAAACTGGTTTCCCGGGCATATGCAGAAAGCCAGAAGACAGATGGAAGAACAGCTTAAACTTGTCGATATCGTTATCGAATTAAGAGACGCGAGAATCCCTGAAGCTTCAGCCAATCCTCTGCTCAAGGAACTTTCCAGAAACAAGCCCTGTCTGATAATTCTCAACAAGGCTGATCTTGCGGATGAAGAAGAGAATAACAAATGGAAGAAACAGTATGAATACTGTCTTGTTTTAAACAGTGCCAGTGAAAATATCACCAAAAAAGTAGTTAACGAAGTAAAGACAATCCTTAAACCCAAACTTGATAAGGCAAAGGAAAGAGGAATCCGTAAGAAAGTCTTAAGAGCCATGGTGGTAGGTATTCCCAATGTGGGTAAATCAACATTCATCAATAATATCGTCAAAAAGAAAGTAGCCAAGACGGAAAACAGACCGGGTGTTACCAGAAACCTGCAGTGGATCAGAATCAATGAGGATGTTGAACTGTTAGATACACCGGGTGTATTATGGCCGAAGTTTGAAAATCAGGAAGACGCTAGACTATTGGCTTTGATGGGTTCTATCAATGATTCGGTAGTAGACAAAGAAGAGCTTGTAGTCTTTGCGCTTAATTATCTTAAGGAAAACTATCCTGGTGTAATTCATGGACGTTATGAAGTAGATGAAAATGAGAAAGATCTCATAAGCGCCATAGCGTATAAAAAGTTATGGTTATCAAACGATAATCAGATCAACAGAACCAAGGCTGTAGATCTCTTATTAAAAGATTTCAGAAGTGAAAGAATAGGGAAGATTACCTGGCAGAAATGTTAGAGAACAAATATGAAAAGATATACTGGGATAACAGCCAGTATGTAATGGGAATAGATGAAGCGGGAAGAGGACCATTATGTGGTCCTTTGGTTGTTGCGTGCTGTGTGCTTCCAATAAACTACCAGAACGATGATATCAATGATTCCAAACAGCTTACAGATAAGAAAAGAAGGAAACTGTTCAAAAAGATTACTGAAGATGCCCATTATTATTCAATAAAGATCGTAATGCCTGAAGAAATAGACCGCCTCAATATCTATGCTGCTACAAAAAAAGCCATGGATGAACTCAGTGTTTCTACAAATATTCATTCACTGACTATTACTGATGCCATGCCTTTAGGAAGACACGGAGTGATTGATATGGTAAAGGGCGATGCCAAGTCTATTTCCGTAGCTGCCGCTTCAATTCTTGCCAAGGTTGTCAGAGATTCAATGATGGAAGGGTATAACGTTTTATATCCCCAGTATGAATACAACAGACATAAGGGATACGGTACAAAAAGACATCTTGAACTGATGGATGAATATGGTCTCAATAAACTCTACAGGATGTCCTATAGACCGTGTAAGGAAAGACAGCTGAAATTATTCTGATATTTTAATATATATTGTTGACACTCATACATATTGTGATATTTTATTGTTTTATATGATTTACAGTTTATTATATGCGTTTATTTTTGTATTCCAGGAACTGATCTATAAGATCTTTACCGGGAATGCGCTTAATATGTCATTTATCACAACCATACTCTATGTGGTATTTATGGCTTTTATGCTGGGTCTCATTACTGATTTCATACCCGGTAAAGCACGTAAATATTTCTTTGGTATAGTATCTTTTATAATTGTCTTTTTCTATGGTGCCAGCCTTATAATGTACCGTACTTTCGGTATTATTATTACGCTTTCATCATTTAAACTGGCAGGGAACTTTACAGGTGATTTCATACCGCAGACAATAAGAGTTCTAACCAGTAATTTCTTTCTGATACTGCTTATTATTTCACCGTATGTTTTATCGCTTTTTGCGTGTCGTTTCATCAATGACTATAGAAAAGATAAATACGGTAAGGCTTTTTCTCTGGTAATCGGGCTTTTGAGTTTTGCCCTGTTTTTCCTGATTGCCATATTGAGTCCTGATTCAGCAGTCTATGAACAGTATTTTCTTCGTAACAACTATATCGGATCTGTCAAAAATATCGGGGTTCTTCCGACTTTTGTAATATCAGGAAGAAAAGATCTGACAGGTTTTGCAGAAAAGATAAATACTGTTGATAATACGGAAGACATTGAAGTTGAATATGATAAACAGATACTTGATATACCGTTTGATACTTTGGAGTCTGATGATGAAACCATAAACAGTATGAACGCATTTTTTAACAGTGAAATATGTACCTACAAGAATGAATATACAGGTATGTTTGAAGGAAAAAATCTGATATATATCATGGCTGAATCTTTTGATGGATATATGGTATCGGAAGAACTTACTCCAACCTTATATAAGATGATTCATTCCGGTTTTGATTTTACAAACTATTATTCGCCTACAAATCTTTCAACTATCGGTGGTGAGTTTTCTTTACTTACAGGTCTATTGCCTGATTTAAACTGTCTTAACCGGCAGTGGATAAGATCATCTTCAAGATATGACAACTATTATCCATATGGTCTTGCGGATATCTTTAAGAATCAGGGCTATAAGACATATGCCTATCATGACCATGAATATGATTTCCAGTCGCGTAATGTCTATCTTGAATCTCTGGGTTTTGATAATTACCTGGGATGCTGGAACGGTCTTGAAGAAAGAATGGGCTGTACCATCTTCCCTAAATCTGATGATGAAATGATTATGGCGACATATCAGGACTATATAAATGATGATCAGTTTATGGTCTATTATGCGACGGTATCCGGACATGGCGGCTGGTATTTCGGAGATAACGATATGGCTGATAAAAACAGAGATCTTGTAGAAGATCTTCCTTATTCTGATACCGTTAAAGCCTATATTGCCGGTAATCTTGAACTGGAGAAGGCTATGACTTCCTTACTGCAGGTTCTTGAAGAAAACGGCAGACTTGAAGATACCGTTATAATTCTCGCGGCTGATCACCATCCTTATTTCCTTCTTGATGAAGAAGTAGAAGAGATGGCTGGTAAGACACTTGATAAGTTTGAACTCTACCGCAACAATCTCATTATCTATAACTGTGACGTTGAAACAACAAAGATAGACAAGGTCTGCAATACCATCGATGTTTTTCCAACCATGCTGAATCTGTTTAATATTCCATATGATTCAAGAATCATCATCGGTAAGGATATCATGTCTGATAATGAAGGTCTTGTCATATATGCCGATTACTCATGGAAGTCAGATCTTGGTGAATATGACAGCGCAACCGATACCTTCTATCCTGATATCTATTTTGATAATGTGGATGATTATGTAAGAAGAATGAATAATATAGTCAACGGCAGATATCAGATGTCAGAGTATATTATGATCTATGATTATTACCGGATTATAAAAGATTTTCTCAATTAGGTGAAAAAATCACCTTTTTGTTTAGGAATTTTCATTTTTTATCCGAATAATTAGTATGACAAGAGAACAGCTTATAGGTTTATCCCTTTACTACAAGGGAGAATATTTTGAAATTCAGAAGGCTCTCAAAGAAAGAAAGACAGTAGATCTTCATGAAGAAGTAAACGCCATTACCATTCTTGACAGCACTTATCCGGAAAAACTTTTTGATCTGAAATATCCGCCATACGTTTTATTCTATAAAGGAGATATCAGTCTTCTTAATAAAGAATGTGTGAGTGTTGTAGGATCAAGAAATCCCTGTGATTATGCCTTAAAGGCAACTGAAGGATTATGTCAGAAGATGGATAAAGTGGTTGTGTCGGGACTTGCCAAAGGTATTGATGCCTGCGCCCATTTAAACAGCAGGGATACGATTGGTATATTGGGATGCGGTATTGATTATATCTATCCTTATGCCAATCTCAAACTTATTAAAGATATTGAGAAAAGAGGTCTTATTATTTCTGAGTATCCGCATCTTAGTGAACCTTTGAATTATCACTTTCCTTTCAGAAACAGGATTATAGCTGCCTTAAGTGACTGTATGTATATCATGCAGTGTAAAGATAAATCTGGAACGATGACCAGTGTCAATGAGGCTTTATCTCTGGGTAAGGAAATAAGGGTATTACCCTATGATATCTTTGATGATAACGGAGTTCAGAATAATCTGTTGATATATGAAGGTGCTACACCTATAAGAAAAGAAGAAATTGCATTTTAAAAACAAATGTGATTATATATAAAATTGTTACAGGAGTAATTATGAAAAATTTAGTAATAGTCGAATCTCCATCAAAGTCTAAAACAATCGAAAAGTATTTGGGAAAAGACTATAAAGTCACTTCTTCAAAAGGTCATATCTGTGATCTTTCAACAAGAGGAAAAGGTGGTCTTGGTGTAGATATAGAACATGATTTCAAGACAAGTTATGTAGTTTCCAAAGACAAGAAGGAAACAGTTGAACAGTTAAAGAAGATGGCCAAGGATGCTGATTTTGTATATCTGGCAACCGACCCGGATAGAGAAGGTGAAGCCATATCGTGGCACCTCGCAAGAGAACTGGGCCTTGATCTTAATGAAAACAACCGTATCGTCTTTAATGAAATTACAAAGTCAGCCGTATTGAAGGCTCTTGATAATCCGCATAAGATTGATATGGCTTTAGTCAGATCTCAGGAAACCAGAAGAATACTGGACAGAATTATCGGTTTCAAGCTTTCCAAACTGATGCAGCAAAAGATCGGTTCAAAATCAGCAGGAAGAGTACAGTCGGTAGCGGTAGCGATGATATGTGATCGTGAAAAAGAAATTGCGGCATTTGTGCCTGAAGAATACTGGACCATCAAGGCAAAGCTTGAAAAGAAGATTGAGACATTACTTGTTAAATATAAGAATAAAAAAGTTGAAATAAAAAATGAAGAAGAAGCTCAGAAGATTCTTGATAAACTTACTGATTCTTTTGTACTGGAAGATATAAATGAAAAATCAAAGAAAAGAAGTCCATATCTTCCATTTATCACAAGTACACTTCAGCAGGAAGCTTCCATCAAACTGGGCTTTACTTCAAAGAAGACGATGTCTGTAGCTCAGTCTCTGTATGAAGGTGTTGAATTATCCGATGGCGCTCACGGTCTTATTACCTATATGCGTACTGACTCCACAAGACTTTCAAATGAATTTGTGGCATCTGCCAATGAACTGATTGAAAGAAGATACGGTAAGGAATATAAAGGTTTCTATCGTGTAAAGAACGACGAGAATTCGCAGGATGCCCATGAAGCCATCAGACCTACTGATCTCAACAACGATCCTGAAGATATCAAAGAATATCTGACCAGCGATCAGTACAAACTCTACAAGTTTATCTATGTCAGAGCACTGGCATCTTTAATGGCTGATGCCGTATCTGATTCAGTTACTTATACATTCGATAATAACGGATACAAGTTTACAGTTTCCGGATCAAAGCTTAAGTTTGACGGTTTCTTAAAGATCTATAACGATTACGATAAATCCAAAGATACCATCCTTCCAAAACTTGAAAAGGGTGATGTCTTAAAGGCGAAAGAAATAAGCAAGGAACAGCACTTTACCGAAGCTCCTTCAAGATACACCGAAGCCAAGCTTATCAAGGCTCTAGAAGAAGAAGGTGTAGGAAGACCTTCAACATATGCCTCTACGATTGGAACTATCCAGGAAAGAGGTTATGTCAAATATCAGAAAGCTTCTGAAGGTGGCAAGACCAAATATTTCTTTCCAACTGAACAGGGACTTGTCACCGATGAAAAACTGAGACAGTTCTTTTCGGATATCATCAATGTCAATTATACGGCGCAGATGGAACAGGAACTTGATGAAATTGCGCTTGATAAACTGAATTATATAGATTCTCTGAATGAGTTCTATGATCGATTTGTACCGCTTCTTGATGATGCGTATGCCAATATGACAAAACCTGAACCGGAAAAAACCGGAGAAAAATGTCCTAAATGCGGTGGCGATCTCATCATCAGAATGAGCAGATACGGCAAGTTCAAAGCCTGTGCCAACTATCCGGACTGTGACTATAAGGAATCTTTAGTCAAGAAAGAAGAACCTGAAGATACCGGAAGAGTATGTCCTGAATGCGGTAAACCTCTGTTAAAGAGAAAATCAAGATACGGAAACTACTTTGTAGGCTGTTCAGGATACCCATACTGCAAATATACCGAAACCATTGAAGGTCAGGAAAACAAACGTTTCTACCGTCGAAAGAAGAAATAATGAAAGTCAGAGTTATCGGTGCCGGTCTTGCCGGGTGTGAGGCGTCATATCAGCTTTCAAAAAGAGGAATCAGTGTTGATCTTTATGAATGTAAACCGGTAAAAAAACACGCAGCTTTCAAAACGGATAATTATGCAGAACTCATATGTTCCAATTCCTTAAGAAGTGATGATCTTTATAATGCGGTCGGTTTATTGAAGGAGGAGATGAGAACCCTTGATTCTTTAATCATGAAGGCAGCCGATAAGTACCGTATACCAGCCGGAAGATCTTTGGCGGTAGACCGCGAAGGTTTTTCAGAATATATAAGTGAAATCATCAATAACGATCCCAATATCAGCGTTCATCATGAAGAAGTAAAAGATATTGATACAGATGTTCCTACCATTATCGCCTCCGGTCCTTTAACGGAAGGAGAACTGGCTGAGAGTATATCAACATTATGCGGTAATGATTTTCTGCACTTCTATGATGCGGTAGCGCCTATTGTCGAAAAAGATTCAATCGATTTTGA
This sequence comes from Erysipelotrichaceae bacterium, assembly GCA_030523555.1. Classification (GTDB taxonomy): domain Bacteria; phylum Bacillota_I; class Bacilli_A; order Erysipelotrichales; family Erysipelotrichaceae; genus Colivicinus. The sequence continues at coordinate 37,102 of JAUNIH010000005.1, read as the reverse complement.
AAGTGCCTACTATAAATCAAGGTATGATGAAGACAATGAGGGTGACTATATCAACTGTCCTTTAACAAAGGATGAATATGATGAATTCTATAATGCCATTCTGGAAGCCAAAAAGATTGATGTTCGATCAATTGATGATGAAAAATATTTTGAAGGCTGTATGCCTTTTGAAGAGATGGCAAGAAGAGGATATAAGACTCTGCTTTTTGGTCCTATGAAACCTGTAGGTTTAGAACATAAGGGTATCCGTCCTTATGCGGTGGTACAGTTAAGAAAAGACAACGCCATTGATACCTTATATAATGTCGTAGGTTTTCAGACCCATCTGACTTTCCCTTCACAGGAAAAAGTCTTAAAGACAATTCCTGCCTTAAGAAATGTCCATATTGTAAGATATGGGGTAATGCACAGAAATACCTATGTCAATTCACCCAATATCATCAATAATCACTATCAGTTTATTAAATATCCAAATACTTTTATATGCGGTCAGATATCTGGAGTTGAAGGATATGTTGAATCAGCTGCCAGCGGTTTATATGCAGCTATCAATATGGCTCAGTATCTTAATGGCGAAATTAAGTATGAACTTGGAAGTGATACGATGATGGGGGCTATGGCAAACTACATATCAGATAAGAATATCGTTAAGCTTGAACCGATGAATGCCAATTTCGGAATCTTCAGACTGGCATATGATGGTCCAAAGAGCGAAAAGAAAAAATACTACGTAGAACACGCATTAAAAAAAGTAAATGAATTCGCAGAACTTGTATAAGACACTGGATGATTTTATAAAATATCTCTACGATAAACGGAGTGGATCAGAGGCAACTGCTGATTCTTATTATCGTGATATCAGCCGTTTTATTGCCTATATGGAAGAAAACGATATCAGTTCTTTCAAAAAGGTTGATAAGAATGTGATCTTTGACTATATCGATGTCTTAAGATCAGGAAAGATCAGCAGGGGAAAGATATCCAATTCTACATATGCCAGAAATCTCAGTGCCTTAAGATCATTCTATCGGTATCTTTGCGAAAGAAATATCGTTGATGATAATCCTTTCCTGCAGTTTCGTAAGGTACATGTTGAAAAACATCTTCCTGATGTGCTGACATTCGATCAGATAGAAAGAATACTTGACAGTTTTGATCTTGATGATCCGCTTGATCTAAGAAACAGGACGATTGTTGAAACGATATATGCGTGTGGTTTACGTATCTCGGAGTGCTGTGATCTCAAACTCAAGAATATCGATTTAAATGAAAACGTCTTAAGAGTAATCGGTAAGGGCAACAAGGAAAGAATGGTTCCTTTCTATCCAAGATTAAATGAACTCATAAGACTATATCTTGATGAATACTATCCCTTATATGCGAAGGATGATTTTGAATATCTTTTTGTCTCTACAAGGGGTGGCAAGGTTTCACCAAGAAGTGTGCAGCTGATGTTGGAGGATACAAGAGTTAAGGCCGGTATACCTGTAGATATACATCCGCATATGTTAAGACATTCTTTTGCCACGCATATGCTCGATAACGGAGCAGATTTAAGATCGGTTCAGGAGTTATTGGGTCATCAGAATCTTTCAACGACACAGCTCTATACTCATCTTACATATGATCGATTAAAGAAAGCCGTTGATGATGCGCACCCGCATTCCAAGGAATAAAAGGTATAATAGAAGATATGCTGATAAGTAAAGTATTCAAAACAGATAAAGACACTGATGTCTTAAATATCATGCAGGATTCAAGAAAGAAGACTGATAAGGCCATTTTCTTTGCGATAAAGGGAAAGATCAATGATGGACACCGTTTTATTGATATGGCTATTGATAACGGTGCAACAGTTATCGTACACTCCGAACCCGTAGAAAATAAAAGAGATGGTGTCATCTATCTTCAGATGGAAAATGTGGAGTTTGCCTTTGCGAGATTTTCCAATGCCTTTTATGATTATCCGACTGAAACTCTTAATACAATCGGTATTACCGGTACCAACGGCAAGACAACTATCGCCTGGATTATCAGATCGATTATTTCCAAGTTTGAAGGATGCGGTTATATCGGTACAATGGGATATTCATATGATGAACATATTCTCAATTCAAAACTGAACCTTACAACCCCTAAATCCGATGAACTCTTCCGTATCGCCAGAGAAATGATAGATCATGGCTGCAAGGCTCTGGTTTTAGAGGCCTCAAGTGAAGGTCTGTATACTCACAGACTTGATGATGTATGTTTTACAACAGCTGTCTTCAATAATCTTTCTCAGGATCATATGGATGTTCATGGGGATATGGAATCATATTTCAACAGTAAACTTCTGCTGTTTAAGATGCTGAAAAAAGATGGTGTTGCCATCATTAATGAAGATGATTCATATGCCGAAAGAGTAAAGGAAGTATGTGACTGCAGGATAAAGACATACGGTATAGATTCCAAATGTGATTACAGGGCAAAAGATATTGTTCTTAACGCTGATTCAACATCATTTGATCTTGAATATGAAGGAAAGACTTATCCGATAGTAACCAATATGATTGCGAAGTTCAATGTCTATAATCTATTGGCGGTTATTGCAGTATTGAATGAAAACGGATATTCAATCGAAAGTATTCTTCCTTATCTTAATGAAATAAGTCTTACACCGGGAAGATGTCAGCTGGTTAAGGAAGGACAGGATTTCAATGTCGTCATCGACTTTGCGTTTACTCAGAACTCTTTTGATAAGGTCTTTGATTATGCGGAATCCATTACTGATAAAAACTCTAAGATCATTGCGGTCTTTGGTGCGGCAGGTGACAGGGATCATACCAGAAGACCTTTGACATCCAAGATTGCAGATGCCAGGGCAGATAAGGTAATACTTACCTATGATGATCCTTCAAGTGAAGATATGATGGGTATTCTTATAGAAATGAAAACCTATTTTGAAAGACTTGAACCGGAAATCATTCTTGATAGATATGAAGCCATAAAGAAAGCTGTTGATATGGCAGAAAAAGGGGATACCATTCTGGTTTTAGGTAAGGGAAGTGATGACTTTATTATCGATAAGAATGGCAGAAGACCATGGATGTCTGATGAAAAGGCAGTTATACAGGCTATAAAAGAAAGAAATATTTAAAAAATTAAGAAATAAGAGTAAAAACTTATTTCTTTTTATATAGGGATGTGTTAATATTTAAAAGCATTTGTGCATACACACACTATGGATTGATCGCTCCGTGCTTGTAAAAGTTAGTGATTATTGGAAATAGTGGAGGAGTAACGGAAAGAGAGGAATTAATAAATGCAACTAGTTTCAATGAGAAAACTTCTGGAAAACGGTGTACATTTCGGACATCAGACCAGAAGATGGGATCCAAAATGCAAACCATTCATCTACACAGCTAAGAATGGTATTTACATTATCGATCTCAACAAGACCCAGGAAGATCTTGCGGTAGCTTATGACAAAATGAAGAAGATTGCTGAAGAAGGCGGAAAGGTATTATTCGTAGGTACCAAGAAGCAGGCTCAGCAGATTATTCTTGATGAAGCTACAAGATCTGGAAGCTTCTACATCAACCAGAGATGGTTAGGTGGTACACTTACAAACTTCCGTACTATTCAGAAAAGAATCAAGAGACTGATTGAAATTGAACAGATGGAAGCTGATGGAACAATCTCTGTATACCCTAAAAAGGAACAGATCCTGATCCATAAGGAAGCTGTAAAACTGGAAAACTTCTTAGGTGGTATCAAGGAAATGAAGAAACTTCCTGATGCGATCGTCGTCGTTGATCCAAAAGAAGACCTGAACGCTGTTACCGAAGCCAAGAAGCTTGGTATCCCGGTATTTGGTCTCTGTGATACCAACTGTAATCCTGCTTTAGTAGATTATCCAATCCCTGCCAATGATGATGCCATCAAGTCTATCAAACTGATGATGTCTTTAATGGCTGATGCGATTATCGAATCAAAGGGTGGTATCTTACAGGATGCTTATCAGGAAGGTGAAATTACTGATGACATTACTATGGAAGATGTAATCATCAACGTTGAAAAGCACGCTGAAGAACAGGAAAAGAGAAGAAGAGCTCGAATGGAAGAAAGAAACAGATACAACAACAATCGTGGTCCTAAGAGATTCAACTCTGAAAAAAGATTCATCAACAAGAAAGAAAACACAAGCGAAGCTGCTCCTACTGAAACAGTTGCTGAAGCACCTGCTGCTGAACCAGTTGAAGTTGAAGCTGCTCCTGTTACTGAAACAACAAAGGAGGCTGAATAATGGCTATTACTGCTGCTCAGGTTAAGGAATTAAGAGAAAAGACCGGCGCCGGTATGATGGACTGCAAGAACGCTCTTGCGGCAAGTGACGGCGATATGGAAAAGGCTATTGACTGGTTAAGAGAAAAAGGTATCGCCAAATCAGTCAAGAAGGCTGGCAGAATCGCTGCTGAAGGTTTAACTAAACTCGTTATCGATGGCAATAAGGCATGTCTTGTAGAAGTTAACTCTGAAACAGACTTCGTTGCCAAGAATGAACAGTTCTTAAAGCTTCTCGATGATGTAGCTGCTACTATTCTTAAGTCTGATGTCAAGACCAATGAAGAAGCACTCGCATTAAGTTGTGAAGGCAAGACTTTAAATGATCTGTTTATTGATGCTACAGCTACAATCGGTGAAAAGATTGTCTTAAGAAGATTTGAAGTTGTAACCAAGGAAGATAATCAGCTCTTTGGTGATTATGTTCATATGGGTGGTCAGAAGACTTCTATCTGCGTTATGGAAGGTGGAGATGCTGAACTCGCTCACCACATTGCCATGCAGATTACTTCTATGCAGCCTCAGTATGTATCTTCTGCTGATATGCCTGCAGATGTAGTTGAACATGAAAGAAAAGTTCAGACGGAAATCGTTAACGCTGATGAAAAATTCATCGGTAAACCTGAAAAGGTTATCCAGGGCGCTATCGAAGGTAAGGTTTCCAAGGCCTTAAAGGATATGTGTCTGATGGATCAGGAATACTTCCTTGATTCAAATAAGAAGGTATCTCAGGTATTAAAGGAAGCTAACGCATCCTGCAAGTCATTTGTAAGATACTGTGTTGGTGAAGGTATCGAAAAACGTGTTGAAAACTTCGCTGATGAAGTTGCCAAACAGATTAACGGCTAATAAGTCCAATTAATTCTTAAGCCATCCATTAGGATGGCTTTTATTATGTCTTTTAAATTATTCTTATATTTTTATATAATATTAGTTAGTGGAGGATTTTTACATGCGTGTATTAATCAAGTTCAGTGGGGAAGCCCTCAAAAGTGGAGATAAGGTCTTTGATTCAGCGATGCTTAATGCACTGGCCTTACAGGTTAAAAACATTACAGATAATAATATCGGTGTCGGTATCGTCATCGGTGGCGGAAATGTTGTAAGAGGCAAGGAATTTGAAAAGGTCGGTTTCAACCGTGTTGAAGCTGATACCATCGGCATGGTTGCCACAACTCTAAACTGTATGGCTTTGGCCGGTGCCTTAAGAAACAATGGTGTAAATGCTGAAGTAATGTCAGCTGTAGAAGTTGAAAGTGTATCCAAGGTTGATGTTAAAAAGGCCAATGAACTTATCGAAAAAGGATATGTTGTACTGTTTGGTGGAGGTATCGGTAATCCTTATTTCTCTACTGATACAGCCTGTGCTCTAAGAGCTATAGAAATTCATGCGGAAAAGATCCTGATGGCTAAAAACGGAGTTGATGGCGTATACGACAGTGACCCTCGTACAAACCCTGATGCCAAGATGTATACTGATGTGACATTTGATGAAATACTGGATAAGAAACTGGGTGTCATGGATCAGACAGCTGCGACATTATGCAGAGATAATGGCGTTGAAGTATTTGTCTTTAATGCCAATGACGAAAACAATATCGTTAAAGCTGCTACCGGTAAGATTATCGGTACAACTATCAAATAATAATAATTTGTAAAGGAGAATAAGATGGACAATTTATATCTTTTAGAAGCAGAAGAAAGAATGGAGAAAGCCGTAAACGCTTTTAATTCCAATTTAAGTAAAGTAAGAACCGGACGTGCAAATCCTAATATGTTAGATCATGTCATGGTTGATTATTACGGTTCACCTACACCAATCAATCAGATTGCCTCTATTTCCATTCAGGAAGGTAAGACACTGGCAATCAAACCTTATGACCGTAATTCTGTAAAGGATGTAGAAAAGGCATTAAATATGTCTGATCTAGGCTTACCTGTACAGAATGGTGGCGATATCCTAAGAATCACTGTTCCTAGCCTGACTGAAGATTCAAGAAAAGGTTTCTGCAAGGATGTTGACAAGATGGCTGAAGAAGCAAAAGTTCAGATCAGAAATATCCGCAGAGATATCAATGATGATATAAAGAAAGACAAGGAACTTCCTGAAGATACTTCAAAGGGATATCTTGAAGATATTCAGAAAGCTACTGACAAGGCTATAGCCAGGATTGAAACTATTGCCAAAGACAAACAAAAAGAGATAATGACCATTTAATGAATACGCTTAATCATGTAGCGATCATTATGGATGGTAACGGTCGCTGGGCAAAGAAGAACTCACTTCCAAGAAGTGCCGGACACTACAAGGGAGTTGAGGTCTTAAGAAATATCACGATATACGCAAACAGGTTGGGGATTAAAGCTCTGACCGTTTATGCGTTCTCGACGGAAAACTGGAAACGCTCAGCGGAAGAAGTTAACTATATCATGTCCTTACCAAAAATCTTCTTCAGTTCATATATCAAGGAACTGATGGATAATAACGTAAAGATCAATATCATCGGGGACAGAGAAAGAATACCTGCTGAAACCATGAAGGTTATCAATGACGCCATCGAAGAAACAAGCAGGAATACAGGTCTTGTGTTAAGCTTTGCGTTTAACTATGGTTCAAGAGATGAGATTGTAAGGGCATGTAAGAAGTATGCGCAAGACTATAAGGAAGGTAAGGTAGAAGACCTGGATGAAGAAAGTTTCAAGTCATATCTTTATACAAACGATCTTCCTGAAGTAGATCTGCTGATACGTACAGCCGGGGAATTAAGAGTATCCAATTTCCTTCTTTATCAGATTGCCTACAGTGAATTTGTGGTTACTGATACCTTATGGCCTGATTTTACTAACGAGACTTTAGATTACTGCATAGAACAGTATCAGGGAAGAAAAAGAAGTTTTGGAGGTCGCGATGAAACAAAGAATAATTAGCGGAGCAGTTATAGCGGTTGTGACTATTGCGGCAGTCCTTTTATCAGGATACTTTTTTGATGCGGTAATGATTCTTCTGGCCTTTCAGGCATGTAGAGAAGTTATTATGGTCAGAAAAAATGAGAAGTTTTCTTATCCGTTATTTGGATTAATGTTTATATCATTAATGATAATGATCTTTTTAAGTGATTATCGAAACTATGTGATTATCCTTTTACCGGTTATTCTTGGGGGTATCGCTGTCTTTGATGAGAAACTCAGCTTTGAACATGTCGGACTGATCTATTTCCTTACAGGTCTTATCGGATATGGACTCTCTTTTATGAGAATGCTGGAATACTATGACATGTTTCTTCTTGGTGCCTTATTTGTGGTGTGTTATCTGACTGATACATTTGCCTATTTTACCGGTATGAAATTCGGTAAACATAAACTCAATGAACGTATATCTCCCAAAAAGACCATTGAAGGTTCTGTTGTCGGATGGATTATCGGAAGTGTATGTACCTTTATATGGTGCTTTGTATTCAATCTTCTTAATCCTGGAATGATTGTCTGCTGTATTGTATTACCTGTTGTATCACAGATTGGTGATCTTATTTTCTCAATGATCAAAAGACACTTTGATATAAAAGATTTCTCTAACTTTATACCGGGACACGGTGGTATTCTGGACCGTTATGATTCAATACTGACTACCGCTGTGGTCTTTGGTGTTATATTTATGCTGTTTGTATGAAACGTTTAGTATTACTTGGAGCTTCAGGCTCAATCGGTCAGCAGGCTATTGCCATTATCCGTCAGCATCAGGAAGAACTTGAACTGGTGGCTGTTTCAGTAGGCAGGAATATTGAATTTCTTAAGGAGATACTTAAAGAATTCAAAGTAAAATATGTCTGCACCCAGAATGAAAATAAAGAACTGGAAAACGAATATCCATATATCCGTTTTTTCAGTGGTGATGAAGGATTATATACTTTAGCCAAACTTGATGAATACGACATGCTGGTAAATGCGCTTGTCGGTTTTACCGGATTCAAGCCGACATTACTGGCTATTGAAAATCATAAGGATATCGCTCTTGCCAATAAGGAAACGCTTGTTGCGGGTGGAAGTATCATTATGAATGCGATTAAAGAAAATAACGTTAAACTTTTTCCTATAGATTCTGAACATGTAGCTCTATGGCAGTGCATGCAGGGTCATAAGAAAGAAGATATTCGAAGACTCATAGTTACCGGTACCGGTGGAGCTTTCAGAGATTACGAAAGAGAAAGACTGATTGAAGCGGATCTGAAGAAAGCTCTTAAACATCCGGTATGGAATATGGGAGCGAAGATTACCATTGATTCGGCAACGATGATGAATAAAGGTTTTGAAGTAATTGAAGCTCATTATCTTTTTGATATGCCTTATGACAAGATTGATGTTGTCTTACATAAGGAAGCTACTGTTCATTCGATGGTTGAATACAATGATGGAGCGGTTATTGCTCAGCTTGGTGTAACCAGTATGAAGATGATGATCAAGTATGCACTTCTTTTCCCTGATCATAAATGGGACAGGGAGACTGAATATCTTGATTTTGATAAAATGTCTGAACTTCATTTCAAGAAGATGGATTATTCCCGTTATCCACTCGTTAAACTGGCCAAACAGGTAGGGGGCTTTGAAGGAAACTTTGGTGCTGTACTGATTGGGGCAAATGATGAAGCTGTATCTTTATTCCTTAATGGAAGGATAGAATTTGTGGATATTGAATCATATATCTTCAGAACTCTGAAGACAGCCAGATACATCAAGAATCCGACAGCCGAACAGATTATATCTTCTCATGCCTGGGCTAAAGAATACGTTGATAATCTCTGGGCAAACTCCTAGTTCAGATTTAATTCAGATGGGGAATGCTATAATTTAAATATGTCTACTATTATAAATATTTTACTTTTAATATTAATGATGGGTCTGATCATTGCGATACATGAGTTCGGCCATCTTGTTGCAGCCAAAATATTCAATGTATATGTATCGGAATATTCTATCGGTATGGGTCCTTTAATCTGTTTTAAGCAGTATGGGGAAACAAAGTATTCCTTAAGAGCTTTTCCTTTAGGTGGATTCTGTGCCATTGCCGGAGATAATGATAATGACCTGGAACCTAGTGTTGATACTACCAATATTCCTTATGAAAGAACTTTAAAAGGCATATCACCAATAAAGAAGATTGTGGTAATGCTGGCGGGAATATTCATGAACTTTATTCTGGCGTGGGTAATATTCTCCATGGTTATTCTGTCCAACGGATATTACGCTACTTCCAGCAAACCTCAGATTGAAGCTGTTGTTGAAAATTCTCCGGCTGAAGCTGCAGGTATAATGGCAGGAGATATCGTTGAAAAGGCAGAACTTCCAAACGGTTTAAGTATTACTCCTGATACATATTCAGAACTCGTAAGTTTTTTATCCGCATATGATGGTAACGGTGCCTGGAAATTCAGAATTGATCGAGACGGTACAAAGGTTGATATAGAAGTAACACCTGAATTCAACATCGAAGAAGACAGATATCTTGTAGGTATAAGTTTCTCCAATGCGGGAACGGAACTTGTAGAAATGAATATCTTCAACTGTTTCTATTATTCTCTTGATTATATGAAGATGCTGGTGAAACTGATGATATCTTCAATTGTATCGATGTTTACGGGAAGACTTGGTATAGATAATCTGTCTGGCCCTGTAGGTATCTATTCAACAGTTGCAGAGACGGTAAATCTCGGTTTTGTCTACTATATTCAGCTTATTGCGATTATCTCTATGAATATCGGTATCATGAACGCCTTACCGTTACCTATCTTTGATGGTGGAAGAGTTGTAATAACCTTATTTGAAGTTATAATCGGTAAACCTATCAGCAAGAAACTTGAATCAGTGATTATGACGGCATCGATGGTGCTGCTCATCCTGCTGATGATAGTTGTTACATATAATGATATTGGAAAGGTTTTTGGAGGTTAGTATGAAAATTCTGGTTACAGGCGGTACCGGATACATCGGTTCACATACCTGTGTTGAACTGATAAATGCGGGTCATGAAGTAGTTATTGTAGACAATCTCTATAATTCAAGTATTGATGTTCTGGATAAGATTGAAACCATTACGGGTGTAAAACCTGCCTTTTATAAGGTGGATGTACTGGACAGGGATAATCTTGAAAATGTCTTTAAAGAGAACAGTTTTGATGCGGTAATCAATTTTGCCGGATACAAGGCTGTTGGTGAATCCGTATCAATTCCTCTGACATATTATAAAAACAATGTTTCTGGAGCTATCAATCTCTATGAACTGATGAAAAAGTATCAGGTAAAGAACCTGGTATTCTCATCCAGTGCTACAGTCTATGGTGATGATTTTGAAGTACCTTTTAAAGAGGAATACGGTTTAGGTACAACTACCAATCCATATGGTACATCCAAGAAATTCAATGAAATCATTATTACTGATTTATGCAAGGCTGAAGAATGGATGTCAGCTATCATCCTGAGATATTTCAATCCTATCGGAGCCCATAAGTCGGGTCTCATAGGGGAGACACCTAATGGTATCCCTAATAACCTTCTTCCTTATATTGCACAGGTTGCCAACGGGGAAAGAGATTATTTACGAGTATGGGGTGATGATTACGATACACCTGATGGAACCGGTGTAAGAGACTATATCCATGTGGTAGATCTTGCAAGAGCTCATGTGCTGGCTATTGAATACGCTGAAAAGAATAAGGGTGTAGATGTCATAAATGTCGGCTCAGGTAAGGGTTATTCTGTCATGGAAGTATTACATGCCTACGAAAAAGCCTGCGGTCATGAAATACCTTATAAGATTATGGATAGAAGACCTGGTGATATAGCTGTATGTTATGCCGATACAAAAAAAGCCAAGGAATTATTGGACTTTGAAACAGCATATGATATCGAAGACATGTGTGAAGATTCTTTCCGTTACTATAACAAATAACTATAAATTTAACGATAAATAAATAGATATTAAAAACATTATAAATAATAATAAATTGCATGATAAATTTGTTGACATATTTATAGTGTTTTTTTATAATTGAGGTATGAGTACAAAATCTGTATTTTCTACTATGCTGAATTCACTGGTACCTATATCTCAGTTAAACCAGGGAAAAGCCTCTAAGATAATTGATTCTTTAGGTCCGGATGATATCAAGATAATAGTCAAGAACAATGAGCCGATGGCGGCAATTGTTCCTATTTCACGTTTTTCTCAGCTTATAGAAGCTGAAGAATCTTTAAAGGAGAAATAATGGCTAAGAAGAAGAATAGAGTAAGAATAGACAGAATTATCATTCTCGTATTGACAGTAGTGCTTTTTATAAGTCTTCTGTTGCTGGGCGGAGTTTCCTTGTACAGAATGCTGAACAAGAATAACAGCACCAGTACCACTGATACTGTTGTCTATACTGATCCAGATCCGGTAAATACCGTTTCTGATATAAAGGTTGAACTTGTTGATTATGAAAACTACGTTGATGATACTGATAAACTCGGTTTCAGCTTTGTAGTAGCTGAACTTAAGTTTACATCAGCTGATGCGGTATCTTTTGATCTGGGTAATCTTCAGACCTCCCAGAAAATATATTTAAACAGTGTATCAAAGTATATGAGCACTCTTGAAGAGCAGGGATACAAGACCAGCAAACTCAATGTGGTAAATACTGTTTCCTATGAAAAGAGCGTTTACCAGTGCCGTATCTTTATTCCTTATACAACAGCTGATTCAGCTTTACGTATTATCAATGCGGTAGATCAGTCAATGATAACGATTGATCTTGATTCAAAGATTCACTATGTCAGTGAACTTAAACTTGATACTTCACAGAATATCAATGTCAACAACACCAGTGTCAATGTATCTTCATGTTCGATTTCAACGATGATGCTGCACAATGGTGAAGAATATGAAGTAGCATCTACACTCAGAGTCTTTACTTTCAGAATCAACGTAAATACTCTTGAAGGCAATGTGATGATTACTGATGCCAAATTTGTTAAGGATGGAACTTCAACAGAAATTCCATGTATGAATTCTGAATATTCATCTGTCAAGGCAGAAAACGTTCTCGGAAAGAAACTTGTTCTTGGTGAAAACGGTGCCTTATTCTTTGAAACGGAATGCATGGATGAAAGTCCTGACTATTCCGGTACGCTGTTTATCATGTTCTCTAACAGCCCTGACTGGGTAAAGGTGTCTACGGTTTTAGAATAAATTATGTTTAGAAAGTTATTTATTACAGTTCTCACATGTCTTATGTTCACGCTGGTAATGCCGATGGGTGAAGCTTTTACTGCGGTCTATGCCACTGAATATTATGCCATGGGATGTCCTGTTGATCAGTTTGAAGTTTCCTATATAGAAGATGATGGATCATTTACTACAGTTTCCTGCCATTCTTCGTTTTCTGAAGCCAAAAGCGCAATGAAGGCCAATATGGATTATGTCGTAAGATATTCAAAATCATATTCTCCTTCAAAAATCGTAGCCATGAATTCTGGTCTCGCATATTCGTATCCAGGAAGAAAAAACAGTGCGACACTGACTCTATATCAGGATCCGACTAAACGTGATGATAGCAGATACAAGACTACATACATATCTAACCATTATGAAATGACCTATATTGATACCTGCACAGAAGAATTATGGGATATCAAATCTGATGGAAGAGGATATATCCAGATTGTGATGAATGGTTTTGAAGGATATACTGATCTGGAATATACCGATCTGGTACCTACAAAGTACATTGAAAACAATCTTGGCATTTGGCTGGGTGGTCTTAATACCTACGAAAATGAAGGACCATTCTATGTAACTCCACATCAGAACTATTATGAATTAAAGGATAACGGCAATTATACCGATCTCGCATTCCATTATTACAGAGCCTATCCGGCAAGTGGAAGTGAACCTTTATCATATGAACTGTATATTGATAATGCAGCTGGATATCCTTTTATGAAAAAGGGTGTCAGATACTATTCCAATGACGGTATCAATTTCTATACTGATTCATTACTTACAGAATATGCAGGTACAGCATATAACTACTATCAGTTCCTTCCTGTAAGATCAAAGACGTCTATTACTGCTGACAAGTTTGATGGTTTCTTAAGCAGTATGAAACCTAACGCCACTTCTGTACTTAAAAATGAAGGGCAGACCTTCATTGATATGCAGAATGAATACGGCTGCAATGCGATGATTATCTTTGCGATGGCATGTCTTGAATCAGCGTATGGTACTTCAGGATATGCGGTCAACAGAAACAATCTCTTCGGCTGGTCGGCATATGACTCTTCGCCTAATGATGCTTCATACTTTAATTCTGTTTCTCACTGTGTACAGGAACAGATGGGAAGAAACCTCAGATGGTTCTTAGATTATACCAACAGAAGATATTTCGGTTCATGTGTAGGTAATAAAGGCGCAGGATTCAACGTATGTTACGCTTCAGATCCTTACTGGGGTGTAAAGATTGCCTCCATTGCCTATGCCTTAGACAAATATGCCAATAACCGTAACGGTAAACTTACCGACTACAACAAATATACTATCGGTTTTGTCAAAAACAACTATAACGATGTTCTCTATGATTCCAATATTTCATGGAATCCTAATATCTATACATCAGCTACCAGCAACACCGTCCTCTATACCGGACAGTACGGATCTCATTATCAGAAAGATCTGACCGTTATCGTTTTAGAAGAAGAGGCTGGAAGATATAAGATTCAGTCTACAAACAATGTAGAAAACGGAACTATCATTACTGATGACGGTGTCTATTCATATGACTGGTCAAAATCAGTTGGATATATTGATACGCAATATGTAACGCTGCTTAATGCGGATACTGTTTACCAGGTTGATTTTGATCATGTGCTTAATACATCAATCAGGGAAGTAGAACTTACTTCAGATACCTTGCATATCAATGGTGTCGGATGTATAAGCGGCTTCAATTACAAGGATCCTTCTTCAGTAAGCCAGAAGGTGGTCTTCTATGATCTCAATAATGAAGAAAATACCTATGCATTTAATGCGGACGTCATTGATTCTGATGGCTATACGCTTTATGACAAGTACGATTATACATACTGCGGATTTGATCTGAAGCTCAATCTTAAGGATTCCGGTATCCCTCAGGGATCATATGGCGTAAAGCTTGTAACTACTATTGGTTCATACAGTATGGAAACATATATCGCATCTTCATATGTTGATTTCAGATATATGGCATCTAAAGATGATACTTATACATATTACGTTAAGATGAGAGAAGAATCATTCTACCGTATGCAGTTTGATATACTTTCTCTGCCTGATGAGATATCTTTTGAAAGTATTTCTAAACCTAGTAAACGTAATTCTCTGGCGGGTCTAGATAATTACAGTATTGATGAAAACGGTGTAATCAGAATTGATGGTCATGCGTTTATCTATTACTGTGATTTCGATAATAAAGACAGCATTGAATACAATGTATATCTTGTTTCAGATAAAGGAAACTGTCTGAAGCTTGATACGAAGATTGTTGATACAGATATAGACTATCAGAAAGAACTGGGCACATCTTTCAGACTGGATAATATCAGCTTTGTAGCGACAAGCGATAATACCGGTAAGACTGCCTTTGATCTTGATGGTGATTATACTGTCTATCTGACGATTAAAAACGGCAGTAACTACGATGTCTGTGAAATAACAAATTACGGATATCCAGATTTCAGTGCTGATAACGGTGTAAAGAGTGCGACATTCTATACATCTGCTATAAGAAAAAGACTGATGCTTAAGACATCAGTGATAGGAGGCTAATTATGAAGAAACTGAATATTGTTCTGATTATTATTCTGCTGGCGCTTTTATGCGGAGTAGGATTTCTGGGGTTCACACTTTTTACAGATATGAATTCCATCAAGGCACCTGATTTAAGTACAGGAACATTAAGTGATGTTGATGCCTGGTGTGCATCTCTTAAAGACAATCCATGTGCCATTGAATATGAATATTCTGATACTGTTGAAAAAAATGGTGTCATCTACCAGTCTATCAAGGCAGGTGAAGTAGTCGATGGAAGCATTACCTTCAGAATTTCTGATGGACCAGATACCACTATTGTGCTTCCTGACAATATCGCAACACTCACTAAAACTGATATAGGTACATGGGTAAGTCAGAACGCTCTTACAAACGTCACATACAACGAAGAGTTCTCAGATACGATTGAAGCTGATCATATTATTTCCATTACTCCTTTATCAACACCAATCGTTACTGATACACCTGTAATGATTGTTGTATCAAAAGGTGCTGAAAATACAAAGACTATCGTCAATGGTGAGATTGAAGTTACATCAGGTGAATTTGTCGGTATGACTCTTTCATCATTTGAAACGACAGTCAAGAAAGTAAATCTTGTCCCATATCACAATTCCAATAAGGATGATTATGATGATACTGTTGCCAAAGGCAATATAGTATGGCATGGATATGGTACATATACCGAAAATGAAAACATCTCGTATGGTCTGTCTTTAGGTCCTTCTTCTGATGAAAATACTATCACTATTACCAAGAATACCTATCTGAACAAGACTGTTACAGAATTTGAAACAGCAGTCAAGGCATTAGGCCTTGTACCTTCAAAGACTACAGATTATGAAGACTATTCTGATACAGTAACCAAAGGAAATATCCTGTGGCACGGATCTGGTGACTACGTAGATGGTGAAACCATCAGATACAGTCTGTCTTTAGGACCTGAATCTGGATCATCTTCTTCTACCACTACAACCGTAACCGATGAAGACAGATACATTACCAAAAACAAATATCTGGGTTATACAGTAACTCAGTTTGAAACTGCAGCCAAGGCTTTAGGTCTAGTACCTTCAAAAACTACTGATTATGAAGATTATTCTGATACTGTTCCAGCCGGTAATATCTTATGGCATGGCTATGGCCAGTATGAAGACGGCGAAACCTTCAGATACAGCGTGTCTCTTGGTTCGCAATCAGGGACTTCTACCACTACAACCGTAACAGATGAAGACAGATATATCACCAAAAACAAATATCTGGGTTATACAGTAGCTCAGTTTGAAACTGCAGCCAAGGCTTTAGGTCTTGTGCCTTCAAAGACTACAGATTATGAAGATTATTCTGATACTGTTCCAGCCGGCAATATCCTGTGGCATGGCTATGGCCAGTATGTAGAAGGTGAAACCTTCAGATACAGCGTATCTCTTGGATCTCGGTCTGGTTCATCTTCATCTTCTTCAGGAACTTCAAGCCAGTGCTATGTTGCGAGCGAAACCTACAAAGGCAAAACTGTTTCCGAATTTGAAACAGCTGTAAAAGCACTTGGACTTGTACCTGCGCAGACTACGGAAAAAGAAGACTATTCCAGCACTGTAGCTGCGGGCAATATCCTCTGGCATGGTTATGGATATTACACTACTGGCGAAACCATCAGATACAGTGTTTCTTTAGGCGTAGAGACTACCGAAATAACCCTTGGCAGTGTTCAGGATCTTGGTGTCGTTACTGTCGGTTCCGGCACGCCATCATTTGAAAACAGCAAGAACAATATTACCAATTATCTGAAAAACAGTGCCGGATTCACAAACGTAACGGTAAATGGGACTACATCAAATGATACATCTGAGGGATATCTCATTTCTGTTACAGTCAATGGAGTTAACCATGTAGGAAGGGCAACTTACTCAAAAGATGCTGCAATAGTGGTAACAATTTCTACCGGAATGAATTCCTGATGAAAACGCTTTAAAATATATATTAAAATCTTCTTCTTTGAGATATAATTTAAATTGCATAGGAGGAGATTTTTTTTATGGGAAAAACATTCCAATCTATGGACGGTAATACCGCTGCTGCTCATTGCGCGTATGCGTTCACTGATGTCGCTGCTATTTATCCTATCACTCCATCTTCAACAATGGCTGAAGTTGTGGATGCATGGGCTACTTCAAAGCGCGAAAATGTATTCGGCAACGTTGTAAAAGTTGCAGAAATGCAGTCAGAAGCAGGTGCTGCAGGTGCTGTTCATGGAACTTTACAGGGTGGTGCATTAGCTACCACATTCACTGCATCTCAGGGTTTATTGCTGATGATTCCAAACATGTACAAATGGGTTGGTGAATTACTGCCAGGCGTTGTACACGTTGCTGCCAGAGCATTAGCTACAAGCTCACTGTCTATCTTTGGTGACCACGAAGATATTTATGCTGCCAGACAGACTGGTATGTGCATGATCTGTTCAAATTCCGTTCAGGAAGCTATGGACTTAGGTGGTGTGGCTCACTTAGCTGCAATCAAGGGTAGCGTACCATTTATGCATTTCTTCGATGGTTTCAGAACTTCTCACGAAATCCAGAAAGTAGAAGTAATGGACTATGATTACCTGAAATCATTGCTGGATATGGATGCTGTCAAGAAGTTTAAGGAAAACGGCTTAAATCCTCATGGCAACGCTGTAACCAGAGGTGGTGCTGAAAACGATGACGTTGTATTCCAGGCCAGAGAAGCTCAGAACGAACATTTCGCTAAAATACCTGATATCGTTAACGACTATATGGCTAAGATTTCTGAACATACAGGAAGAGACTACAAGCCATTTACTTACTATGGTGCTCCAGATGCTGAACGTGTAATCGTAGCTATGGGTTCTGTAGTAGAAACAATCAAAGAAGTTATCGATGTACTGGTTGCTAAAGGTGAAAAAGTTGGTGTTATCTCTGTTCATCTTTACAGACCATTCTCAGCTAAATATTTATACAATGTACTGCCTAAGAGCACTAAGATTATCGCTGTATTAGACAGAACCAAGGAAATCGGTACAAGAGATCCTCTGTATCTTGATGTATTAAGCGTACTGAAAGATTCAGGCATCAAGCTTATCGGTGGCAGATATGGTATCGCATCTAAAGATACTGCTCCAAACCAGATCAAGGCTGTATACGATGAAATGAGCAAGTCTGCTCCAAAAGAAGAATTCACTATCGGTATCGTTGATGATGTTACACATCTGTCACTCGATGTTGATCCTGATTTCAAGATCGCTGGTGATTATACATCATGTCTGTTCTGGGGCTTAGGCTCAGATGGTACAGTTGGTGCCAACAAGAACTCTGTTAAGATCATCGGTGACAATACTGACAACTATGCTCAGGCATACTTCCAGTACGACTCAAGAAAAGCCGGTGGTGTTACTAGATCTCACTTAAGATTCGGTCCTACACCAATCACTTCTACATACTATGTAAACAATGCTGACTTCGTGTCATGTTCATTAGACTCATATGTATTAAGATATGATGTTACTGCAGGCTTAAAGGATGGCGGTACATTCTTACTGAATACTCAGCTGGATGCTGATAAGATTGAAGATTACCTGCCTAACAGAATGAAAGCTCAGCTGGCTAAGAAAAATGCCAAGTTCTATATCATCAATGGTACTAAGATCGCTAACGAATGCGGTATGAGAGGCAAGACCAATACTACATTACAGTCTGCATTCTTCGCATTAAACGAACAGATCATGCCATATGATAAGGCTGTTGAATTAATGAAGGCTGCTGCCAAGAAGTCTTATGGCAAGAAGGGTGATGCAGTTGTTCAGGCTAACTGGGACGCAATCGACGCTGGTAAGTCAGGACTTGTAGAAGTACCTGTTAAACCTGAATGGGCTAACCTTCCTACTAAATTTGAAGTTGAAAAGACTGGTGATGCTTACTTCGATGAATTCGTTCAGGCATTCGATACATTAAGCGGTTATGATATGCCAGTTTCTGATTTCTTAAAGAACGGTGTATTAGACGGTACAATGAGAAACAATGTTTCTTATGCTGAACACAGAAATATCGCTTCATTTGTTCCTAAATGGAATCCTGAAAACTGTATCCAGTGTGGCTTCTGTTCATTTGTATGTCCTCACGCTACAATCAGACAGTTCGCTTTAACTGAAGAAGAAGTTAAGAATGCTCCTATGGCATTTGAAACTATCCAGGCTATGGGCAAGGGCGCTGAAAACTACAAGTTCAGAGTTCAGGTTTCTCCTGATAACTGTGTAGGTTGTGGTCTTTGTGCTAAAGAATGTCCAGGCAAGGGTGGTAACAAGGCTCTTGAAATGGTTAGCGTTCATGACTTAATGAATGAAGCTCCATTAGCTGACTACCTGTTCAAACAGACTGAATACAAGACTGAACTTGTAAATGATACACCTAAGGGTATCGGCTTCTTACAGCCATACTTCGAAGTTCCTGGATCATGTCCTGGATGTGGTGAAGCTCCTTACTACAGACTGGTTTCTCAGCTGTTCGGTCCTGATATGCTGGTAGCTAACGCAACAGGCTGTTCATCAATCTACTGTGGCTCTACTCCATCTACTCCATTTGTTACTGATAAGAATGGTAATGGTGTTGCATGGGCTAACTCATTATTCGAAGATAATGCTGAATACGGTTATGGTATGGCATTAGCTAAGAACTACAAGAAGGCTTGTCTGTTAAAGACTATGGAAGATAATCTTGATAATGTTGAACCTGAATTAAAGGCAGTATTAGAAGAATATCTGAAGGTTAACGGCAACCGTGTAGAAGAAAAGAAACTTGCCGGCAAGATCGGTGAACTCGCTGCTAAGTCAAGCTGCGAAGCAGTTCATGTTCTGGCTGATGAAGTTAAGGACTTAGTATCATGCTCAGTATGGATCGTCGGTGGTGACGGTTGGGCATACGATATCGGTTACGGTGGCTTAGACCATGTAATCGCCAACAACCTGAACGTAAACATT
This sequence comes from Erysipelotrichaceae bacterium, assembly GCA_030523555.1. GTDB lineage: Bacteria > Bacillota_I > Bacilli_A > Erysipelotrichales > Erysipelotrichaceae > Colivicinus. The sequence continues at coordinate 16,949 of JAUNIH010000005.1, read as the reverse complement.
CTGGTACTCGATACTGAAGTTTACTCAAATACTGGTGGTCAGTCATCTAAATCTTCACAGGCTGCTTCTATCGCTCAGTTCGCTGCTGGTGGTAAAGCTGTTGCCAAGAAAGACTTAGGTCAGATTGCTATGAGCTACGGTCATGTATATGTTGCATCTGTATGTATGGGTGCCAACAGAATGCAGACTATCAAGGCTTTAAAAGAAGCTGAAAGCTATGATGGTCCATCTCTGATCATCGCTTACTGTCCATGTGAACTGCATGGTATCAAGGGTGGCTTATCTAAACAGCAGACAGTTCAGAAACAGGCTGTTGAATGTGGTTACGTTACTCTTTACAGATACGATCCTAGAAATGAATCTCCATTAACAATTGACTACAAGACTCCTGATTTCGATAAGTTCCAGGAATTCCTGATGGATGAAGCAAGATACAACGCTCTGCTCAAGATCAATCCAGATCAGGCTGAAGAACTTTACGAAAAAGCTAAGAGCGACGCTAAGAGAAGATTCGCAAATCTCGAAGCTAGAGCTAAATAAGAAGGCTTATAGTTTATAAACCAGAAGAGGCTTAGAAATAAGCCTCTTTTTTATTGAATAAGATATAATTTAAATATGAAAACAGTAGACAGAAAAAGAAGCGGTTACGATATTCTAATTCTTGATCATGAAGGATCTGACTTTTTCTGTTATATATCTTTAATGGTTACGCTTGGTGTAGGATATGATCTTTCAAAGAAGATTGTTTCAAAGATGCCTCAGTATCTTTATACAGATCTTGATAAGGAAGATGCAGAAAATATAGTTACTGATCTTAAAAAGAAGGGTATAAGAACCGCTGTTATCAGTCCATCAAATTCTATCGTGTATTATTCTCCATATAAGGAAAATAAACCTGTACCTAAAAATATCCCGATTAACCGCAATGCAATGCTGATACTTGATAAAAACAGGAAACCATTAGGTGCCAAGAGGGTAAGTGCCCCAAGACCGGCAATAAAACCGATAAGTGAACAGATGTTTACTAATAAATTTGTTAAAGATCCTAAGGAAAATCCTGTTCCTAAACATTTTCGGGGAAAATACGACCGTCTTGAGAAGAAAGAGACAGAAAAATGACATTAATGTTTCGGCGTTTTGGCTATAATTAATTTATGAATTATGAAAAGCTCCTTAATAAGGACAGATACGAAGTAAAAGATATAAAATATCCGATTAAAAAATATACTATCAGAGACAATTATGTCATCGTATATCTTGAAGACTCCAGGATATCTGTAAGTCTTGATGACTATGTAAAGTATTCCATTTCATCTTTAAAGGGACTTGATGATAATCTCTATAATATCCTTGTAGAAAACGAGAAGTATCTTAAAGCCTATCAGGGGTGTCTGAGAAAACTGTCAGTTAAAGACAATACCGTTAAAAATATCAGAGATTATCTCAAACGTTTTGATATAAGTGATGAAATTAAAAATCAGATTATAGATGAACTTATTCTTAAAGGTTATCTTGATGATGAAAAGTACTGTAAAAACAGAATCATGTATCTTAGTGATACACTTCTATCTAACAGGCAGATAAGATATAAACTGTTAAAAGAAGGTATAAGTCAGGAATATATTGATAAGTATCTTACTGAAAGTTCTCAATCGGATAAGGTTCTTGAACTTGTCAGGAAATATAACGATAAGATTCAGAACAAATCACTGGCTGATAAAAAAAGAAGTATCAGGGCAAAACTCATGTCTATGGGATTCTCGAGTGATGATATAAATGATGCGTTTAATCAGATAGAGATAAGTTCTGATAATGAAGATGATTTATTGAATAAAGAATTTAATAAAATAAAAAGAAAATACGAAAATAAATATAAAGACATAGAACTTAAACAGAAGATAACAGCTTCATTAATGGGTAAAGGATTTCGATATGAAGCGATTAAAGAACTTCTGGATAGTGAAATGTAGAAGATCAGGAGGAATATTATATGGCAAAACAGGTAAAAGACTTTAATGAAGGTGATCATCTGGAGATAAATCTTCTTATATCACAGCTTTTAAAAGGGGCTACCAATAACGGTTCTCCTTATCTGACGCTTACTTTGCAGGATTCCAGTAAATCGATAGATGGAAAGTTATGGGATGTCAAACCGGAACTGGAAAAACAGCTCGAAGTAGGCAAGGTCTATAACTTTACCCTGGATATCATTAAGTATAAAAACAATCTTCAGGCCAAGATTACCAAAGTGCTTCCTGTACCGCAGAATGATCTTAATATGGATGATTTTGTGTTCAAGTCACCAATATCCAAGGATGATCTGAAGAAAAGTATTCATGAAGCGGTTAATATGATTCAGAATGAAAATATTGCGAAGATTGTCGTAAATATGCTGAACTATTATGACAACAATGTCTACGAATATCCTGCTGCCAGCAAGATTCATCATAACTTTATCGGTGGTCTGGCTACGCATGTTGTAGGGATGCTGAAGGTGGCGATTGCCTTATGCGATATCTATCCGATTATCAATAAGGATTATCTTCTTGCCGGAGTTATTCTTCATGATTTGGGAAAGATTGAAGAACTATCATCTCCTGTAATGACGGAATATTCTACAGAAGGTAAACTGTTAGGACATATATCAATAGGTGACGCAAGACTTCTGGAAATTGCCAAACAGCTTAAACTGGAAGAGAGTGAAGAAGTTCTTATTTTAAGACATATGATACTTGCTCATCATGGGGAACTCGAATACGGTTCACCAATGAGACCGGCAACTTTAGAAGCTGAAATTCTGTTTATGATTGATAATATCGATGCCAGAGTAAATATTATTGATAAAGCGTTTAAAGATATCAATGAAGGTGAATTCACCGCAAAACTCTTCGCTTTAGAGAACCGAACATTCTATAAACATAAATAGAATATAAAATGAATATTGTTAATAAAATAACTTGTGAAAACACAGGTTATTTTTATATGTGGATGTTAGAATTAAGTTATAGACAAAAGGAATAAATAATATGTATGATGTGATAATTATCGGGGCAGGGGTAATAGGGGCTGCGACAGCTTACTGTCTGAGCAGATACAATCTTAAAGTAGCCATACTTGAAGCTCAGAATGATGTAGCCTGCGGTACAACCAAAGCCAATGCCGCTCTTATTCATGCGGGTTATGATGCCAAACCGGGATCGTTGATGGCGAAGTATAACCGTGAAGGATCTCTGATGATGGAAGAACTGTGTAAGAAACTGGATGTTCCATATAAGAGAAACGGTTCACTGGTACTGGCTTTTGATGATGAAAATCTGGAAACATTAAAAGTACTGCTGGACAGAGGACATCAGAACGGTATTGAAGGTTTAAAGATACTGAATAAAGAAGAGACAAAGAAAATGGAACCTTATGTATCTGATGAGTGTCTTGGCAGTCTGTATGCACCTACAGCGGCTATTGTTTCTCCATGGGAACTGTGTCTTGCCCTGGCGGAAACAGCTGTCAGAAACGGCGTTGAACTCTTTTTAAACAACAGAGTTGAATCAATCAGTAAGGAAAACGATATCTTTACCGTAATTACCGATAAGGATACATATCATTCAAAATATATCGTTAACGCTGCAGGTGTTAATACCGATACCATTCATGAAATGATTGGTGAAAAAGAATTTACTATATCTGCCAATAAAGGACAGTATTATCTTTTTGATAAGGCTCAGGGTTATCTTACGACAAAAACACTTTTCCCATGTCCTAGTACCAAAGGAAAGGGTTGTGCGGTTACACCTACGGTAGGTGGAAACCTGGTTATCGGACCTGATTCTTCACCATGCACAAAGGATGATCTTGATACGACTGCTGAAGGACTTATGTTTGTAAAGAAGGCATCTTCACGTATGGTTCCAAAACTTGATTTCAGAGAAAACATCAGAAACTTTGCCGGTTTAAGAGCGAAGTGTGACAGAGATGATTTTATCGTTGAAGAAAGTAAATCGGTCAGGAATTTCTTTAATCTTGCGGGTATAGCTTCTCCTGGTTTATCAAGTTCGATAGCTATCGGTAATGCCGTACTTGAATGGCTTAAGAGTAAAGAAAAACTGATTGAAAAAGAAAACTTTATCGACAGCCGTAAACGTATCAAGTTTATGTCCTTGAGTGATGAAGAAAAAAATGAACTTATTAAAAAGAATCCGGCATATGGAAGAATCATCTGCCGCTGTGAACTGATTACGGAAGGGGAAATCCTGGAAACATTCAATACCCCGATTCCACCTGTAAGTATCGATGGTGTGAAGCGTCGTGTCAAAGCCGGTATGGGAAGATGCCAGGGTGGTTTCTGCGGTGAAAAGGTAGCGATGATTCTTAAAGATAAGTTAGGTCTTGAATATGATGAAATACTTCAGGATAAGAAGGGTTCCAATATCCTGTTTAATGAAGCTAAAGGAGGACAGTACTGATGTTTGATCTGATCATAATTGGTGCCGGTCCTGCCGGATTGTCTGCGGCTGTATCTGCGTGCGAAGCGGGTATGGAAAAAGTGCTGCTGATTGAAAGAGACAAAGAACTTGGCGGTATTCTGAATCAGTGCATTCATAATGGTTTTGGTTTACATCTTTTCAAAGAAGAACTTACCGGACCGGAATTTGCCGGAAGATTCATTGAACAGCTTAAAAACAGCAGAGTTGAAGTAATGTCTGATACGATGGTTCTCGATATAAATGAAAACCATGATGTTCATGTGATTAACGGCAATGGCTATCAGTGTCTGCACGCAAAATCTGTATTGCTGGCTATGGGCTGCCGCGAAAGAACTAGAGGCGCCATAGCTACTCCAGGTTCCAGAGGTGCAGGTGTCTATACAGCCGGTGCTGCCCAAAGATATCTTAATATGGATGGCTATTGTGTAGGCAAAAGAGTTGTCATCTTAGGATCCGGTGATATCGGATTAATCATGGCTAGAAGAATGACTTTAGAAGGTGCCAAGGTACTGGCGTGTGTTGAGATTAATTCCTATTCTGCCGGTTTGCAGCGTAATATCAAACAGTGTCTTGAAGACTTTGATATACCTTTATATCTTTCTCATACCATTACATCCATTGAAGGTAATGATCGTATAGAAAGAGTAAGAGTAAGCGCTGTTGATTCAAAATTCAATCCGATTGAAGGAACAGAAATGGTCTTTGAATGTGATACGGTTCTTCTTTCCGTAGGTCTTATTCCGGAAAATGAAATCAGTAAGAAAGCCGGTATTGTGATTGATCCTAAGACCAGAGGACCATTGGTATATGAAAATATGGAAACATCCATTCCTGGCATCTTCTGTGCCGGTAATGTCGTACAGGTTCATGACCTTGCGGATAATGTAGCTTTGGAAGCCAAAAAGGCTGCCTTGGCTGCCTATGATTATGTGACAAACAGTCCTACATATGTAAGAGAAATTGAAGTTAAGAATATCCCTAATGTTACCTATACTGTTCCTCAGCATATCCGCCTGCCATTAAGAAACAAGCTCGTTGAGATATCATTCAGGGTAAACAGAACTTTCTCTAAATGCCGTATTGAAGTAATAGATGATAAGGATAATGTCATCGCCAAGTTCAGCAGGGATTATATTACTCCTGGTGAACTGCAGAAGATAAATATACTGTCTGATGTCATTTCAAAAGTTGAAGAAAGAATAAGCGTAAGAGTTGTGGAGGTAAATGATGACTGAGTTAATCTGTATAGGATGTCCTAGAGGCTGTCATCTAATGGTAGATGAAGAAAATGATTATAAGGTCAGTGGAAATCATTGCAAAATCGGTGAAGACTACGGTAAAAATGAACTGATCAATCCTACAAGAGTTCTTACGACTACTGTAAAGATCAAAGGTGGACTTCACAGCCAGCTTCCATGCAAGAGCGATGGCGCTATTCCTAAATCAAAACTTCTTGAAGCCTGCAGGTCTTTAAAGGAAGTATGTGTATCTTCTCCTGTAAAGAAGGGGGATATCATTGTCAAGAATATCCTTGATACAGGAATAGATATCATTTCGTGTAAGGATATGTAGAAGATTGCGGTTAACCGCAATCTTTATATATATAAATTTTTATCTTGTAATGAGATAGGAAGTATGCTAATATATTTTAGCGTGGTAGGAGTGCAACTGCTCCGTTATGACCCACAACCATAAGGAGGAAAAAGATATGGCAAAGAAAGTTGCGAAAGTTTGTAAGTTAAACTTTATGGCTGGCCAGGCTAAACCAGGTCCAGCACTTGCATCTGCAGGTATCAATATGCCTCAGTTCTGTACTCAGTTCAATGATCAGACTAAGGACAGAGCAGGTGAAATTGTTCCTGTAATCATCACAGCGTACGAAGACAAATCATTCACATTCGTACTGAAGACTACTCCAGCTGCATTCTTATTAAAAAAGGCTGCTGGTGTCCAGAAGGGTTCAGGTAATCCTAATTCAACCAAGGTTGGTAAGATTACAAGTGCTCAGTTAAAAGAAATCGCCGAATACAAAATGCCAGACTTATCGGCTAACGATGTTGAAGCAGCTATGAAAATCATCGCTGGTACAGCAAGACAGATGGGAATCGAGGTAGTTGACTAATGAAAAGAAGTAAGAACTATAACAATTCTCTTGCGTTAATCGAAAAGGGCAAGAAATATTCAGCTGTTGAAGCTTGTGAATTAGCTAAGAAAACTACTACTGTTAAATATGATGCATCTATCCGTGTATCATTCAACTTAAATGTTGACCCACGTCAGGCTGATCAGCAGATCCGTGGTGCCATGGTATTACCTAACGGTACAGGCAGAAGCCAGAAGGTTCTGGTTGTAACTAGAGGCGCAAACGTTGATCTTGCATTAAAGTCAGGTGCTGACTATGCCGGTGAAAAAGAAGTTCTTGATCAGATCAAGGGCGGATGGTTCGATTTCGATGTAATCGTAGCTACACCAGATATGATGGGTGAATTAGGTAAGTTAGGTAAGATCTTAGGTCCTAAGGGCTTAATGCCAAACCCTAAGACAGGTACAGTTACTACCAATATCGCTCAGGCAGTAGAAGAAATCAAAAAAGGTAAAGTTGAATACCGTGTTGATAAGGAAGGTAATATCAACTGCTTAATTGGTAAATCTTCATTCGATACAGATAAGTTAGCTGAAAACTTTAACGCTTTATACGGTACTATCGTTAAGGCCAGACCAGCAGCTGTAAAGGGTACATTCATTCAGTCTTGTACTATTTCCAGCAACATGGGTCCTGGTATCAAGGTAGAAGTAGCCTAAGCCAATCAAGGAGCAATAATTGCTCCTTTTTTTATTTTTTTAATATGTTATAATTTTTAAGTACGTTGATAGAAGACCAGTAACTGTCGTAAAGCTGAAAAGAGAAGGGATCGTATGGTGAAAGATCCTCAGTGTGAAACAGTGAATTCACTTCTTAGCTGGGCCAATCACCCACGTGTTCTCGCGTTAAGAGATGAAGTAATAAGATAAGGTGGTACCTCGCATTAGCGACCTTTGGGCCACCTTTTATTTTTTGGAGGAAATTATGCTGGATTTAGAAAAAATCAAAGAGGAAGCTTTGACGGCGATAGCCGGAGCTGATTCAAAAGTACTTGAAGAATTAAGAATTGAGTACCTTTCAAAAAAAGGTAAGATTCAGGGCCTGATGGCTCAGATGAGAGAACTCTCTCCTGAAGAAAAACCATTATTCGGACAGAAGGTCAATGATCTTAAAAATGCGGTAAGTGCAGCTTTAGAAGAAAAGAAAGAAAGTCTTGAAGCCACATTATTGAATGCGAAGATGGAAAGCGAAAAGGTCGATATATCTTTAGATGCCTATACACCTGAAATAGGTTCTTTACATCCTCTGACTCTTGTTCAGCAGGAACTTGAAGATATCTTTATCGGTATGGGTTATAACGTCGCTGAAGGTCCGGAAGTAGAACTTGATGTCTATAACTTTACCAAGGCCAATACTCCTGAAGGACATCCGGCAAGAGATATGCAGGATACCTTCTATGTTGATGCGAATACTTTATTAAGATCGCAGACTACCGCCATTCAGATGAGAGAACTTGAAAAGAATGCCGACAAGCTTCCAATCAAGGTTATCTGTCCTGGTAAGGTATACAGAAGAGATGATGATGATGCGACACATTCTCACCAGTTCAATCAGTGTGAAGGACTTGTCGTAGGCGAAAATATTACTGTCGCTGATTTAAAGGGAACTTTGGAACTCATGATCAGAGAAATGTTCTCCAAAGATGCGAAGATCCGTTTCCGTCCATCATATTTCCCATTTACCGAACCAAGCTTTGAAGTAGATATGACCTGTCATATCTGCGGCGGTAAGGGTTGTCCTACCTGCAAGGGTACAGGCTGGATTGAAATCCTGGGTTCCGGTATGGTTCATCCGAATGTTCTGGATATGGCCAATATCGACTCCAAGAAATATACCGGTTTTGCGTTTGGCGTGGGACTTGAAAGAGTTGCCATGCTCAAATACGGCATTACCGATATCCGTGATTTATATGCCAATGATGTCCGTTTCTTAAACGGTTTTAAGAGATAGGAGTGTAATCAAGATGATAGTAAGTTTAAAATGGTTAAGCAGTTTTATTGATTTATCAGGTTTAAGTACTGAAGATATTATCGACCAGATGGTCAGATGCGGTTTTGAAGTTGAATCTGTAGAAAAGATCGGCGAAGGAACAAATCTTATTGTCGGTGAAGTCTTAGAATGTAAGGATCATCCTAATTCCGATCATCTTCATGTGACTAAAACAGATATCGGAAGTGAAGTTTTAAACATCGTCTGTGGTGCTCCTAACTGCCGTAAGGGTTTAAAGGTTATCGTTGCCCAGGTTGGTGCTAAACTGCCTGGTGGTGAAATCAAAGCGGGTGTCATCAGAGGTGAGGCATCCAATGGTATGTTATGTTCATTAAAGGAACTCGGTGTACCTGAAAATCTTCTGAGTGATGATTCTCCTAGTCAGAACGGGATTGAAGAACTTGATGATCGCTTTAATGTCGGAGATACTGATATCCTTAATAAACTGGGATATGAAGATACCATTCTTGATGTATCGATCTATGCCAACAGACCTGACTGTCTGTCCATGTTTGCGATGGCTAAGGAAATCGGTGCAATCTTAAACAGAAAAGTAGATCTTCCTGAATTTGATGGTAAAGCGAACATTGGTGAAAAATCTTCATTCAGATTAAGTTCTGAATCAAAGAACTGTCCTCATTTCTTAGCGAAAGTAGTAAGAAATGTCACAATCAAGGAATCACCTGACTGGATGAAGGAACATTTAAGAGCCAACGGCATCAAATGTATCAATAACCTCGTTGATATTTCAAACTATGTTATGCTGGAGACCGGTCAGCCTTTACATTTCTATGATCTTCGTACAAATCCTAATCTCAATATCACGGTTAAGGATGATTATGAAGGTAAATATACTGCGTTAGACGGTATTGAATACAGTATTGAAAAGGGTGATCTTATGATCACTTCTGATGATATGCCTATCGGTATTGCCGGTATCATGGGTGGAGACAACACCAAGATTCTTGATGATACTACAGGTCTTATCATTGAAGCGGCTTTATTTGATCACGCACAGATAAGACGTACCTCCAACCGTCTTGGTTTACAGACTGAAGCTGCCGCTAGATATGCCAAGGGACTTGAACCTTTATCACAGAACAAGGCAGTAGACAGAGCGGTAGATCTGCTTATTCAGTGTGCTGATGCTAATGGTTTTGAAGAGACTGTTGAATACGGTAAACCTGATTATGAACCATATGAAATCAGTGAATCATTAAGCCATCTTAATACTCTGATCGGTAAAGAATATACAATGGATGAAGCTGTTGATGTTATGCACCGTCTGGGATTTGATTGCAGAGTTGAAGGAGATATGTTTATCACATCCATCCCATCATATCGTGCAATGGATCTCAAGATTCCTGAAGATATCGATGAAGAAATTGTAAGACTTACTGATTTTGATGATCTTACATCTACACTTCCGTTAATGCCTCAGACTGTAGGCAAACTGAGTACTGCTCAGAAAAACAGAAGGGTAATAAGAAATCTTCTGACATCTCATGGCTTTAATGAAACATCAAACTATACTCTTGTTTCCGATGATTATATCAAAGACGCATTACTGCCAGCAGGTGAAGCGGTGGCGATGGTTTCTCCATTATCTGATGCGAGAAAATACTGCCGTACTTCTTTAATGAACTCATTACTTGAAGCGTTAGGCTATAACCTTGACCATGGAAATTCCAATGTCAAACTCTTTGAAATATCAAAGGTATACGCTAAAGATATTGAAGAAGAAAGACTTGGTGTACTGATGGAAGGAAATCTCATGGAGTCTAAAGTAAAACATTTATCAATTGTTTCTGATTTTTATGTAATAAAGGGAATTATTACTGAAATATTGTCTAAAATGGGATATGAAATGGGCAGAGTGGCTGTTAAGGAAAACAGTCTTGATACTGTACATTTCCATCCATACCAGTCAGCTGTACTGATGATGGATAATAAGTTATTAGGTATTTTCGGTAAGATTCATCCTGTATATGCCAAATCAAAGAAGCTTGATGATGTCTATTATGCAGAAGTGATGCTGGATGTGGTGAATAATGCCAAGGCTTCAAAAGTGAAAGCTCCTGTTATTTCTAAGTACCCATCTGTATCAAGAGATGTATCAGTTCTTGTAAGAGATGATGTCAAAGCCAGCGATCTGATTAATGCCATCAAGAAGGCAGGCGGCAATCTCGTTAAGAGTTCAAAGGTATTTGATGTATATCAGGGTGAACATATTGAAGAAGGATACAAATCTGTTTCTTTGAATATCGTTTATGAAAATAAAGAAAAGACTTTAAAGACAGAAGACGTTAATCCGGTTCATGAAGCTGTTGTTAATGCGATTATGAATAAGTTTGATGGCAGACAGAGGTAAGAATGATATATACATGTACAAGTAATCCCTCACTTGATTATTATGTAACACTAGATGAAATCAGTATTGATAAGCTAAACCGTTCGCATATGGAAATGTATGATGCCGGTGGTAAAGGTGTCAATGTTTCGGTTGTCTTGAACAATTTTCAGATTACCAATGTAGCTCTGGGTTTTCTTGGCGGTTTCACAAAAGATTTCTATCTTTCAATCCTGTCTAAATATCCAAATATCCAGCCGTTATTTACGACCATCAAGGATAATACCCGTATCAATATTAAGGTTATGAGTGATGTTCATGAAACGAGCATCAATGCCAAGGGTCCTCATATTACCAAACAGGAGTTTACTAATTTCAAGAACCGTCTGTTAAGTATATATGATGGTGATTACTTTGTACTTTCAGGAAATATTGAAGAAGATATCAAGGATGATATCGTTGAAACCATTCATGAACTGGCTAAAGAGAATGTGAAAATCGTTCTTGATTCGGATGCGGATATCATGGACAGATGTGTTGATGTAAAGCCATATCTAGTCAAACTAAACCGCAGCTATCTTAACGCTACAGGCAAGGATCGTGAAGATGCGATGGAAGAAATGATATCCAAGGGTGCTAAGTATGTCATGTATTCAAGCAGAGACGAAAGTTCATATCTTTACAGCGCTGATGAAAAATATATGTCAGAATCCATTCAGGGATCTCTTGTGAATATTACCGGTTCATCAGATTCAATGGTTGCCGGGTTCCTTTATGCATCTTTAAGAGGTGCCAATACAATTGAAAAGTTCTCTTATGCGGTTGCGGCTAGTATAGCTACAACCCATTCAAATGATCTCTGTTCAAGAGATAAGGTAGAAGAAGTAATAGATCAGATAAAGGTCAGTAAATTATAATGAAAAAACTCTTGTGTATATTAATGGTTTTTTGCGTTCTTTGCGGATGTTCATCATCTCAGAAAGAAACAATAAACTATACATATGATATCGTGGCAAAAAAGGTTGATATGTCTGTCTATAAGGGTGTCAATTCAACAGACAACTGTTTTATGGAGGTAGGTGTATCACAGCTTTTCAATGTCATTGATAATGAAAGTTCCGGACTCTTTCTGTTAGGCAGATCCAACTGCAACTGCTGTCAGAGAGTCACCAGATACATCAACGAAGTAGGGATGAATCTTGGTGTGACGATATATTATATTGATGCCAATTCAGAAGAAGAAAATCTTGTAGACAATAAAGAACTTCAGGATAAGCTTCAGGAATACATGTATGATATATTAGGCACTGATGAAAACGGAGAAAAGGTACTGCTTACTCCGCATCTTTTTCAGGTAATAAACGGTAAGCTCGGTGATAATCATATCTGTTTTGATGGGCTTGAACTGGATGTAAGTCCGACTCTTGATCAGATCAGCAAGCTTGAAAGTGTATATGAGCGGATTATTAAACCATTTTCAACAATTAATCAAGACTGATAAATATATAAATTATGTTTTATAATGAAATTGCCTGATGAGTCTATATGAAATTCCTACATGTATACTACGGACTATTGGAAATTCATTACTGGTGTTGAAGGCCATTGAGTTGGAATCCTGAAGGTAATGATAGATGGCCCACCTTTGGAGAATAGGGAAATTTCTCTCTTGTCAGGCTTATTAGACAAACAAACAATATTTTTATAGAATATTCATTGTAGTAAAGGACGGTAATAATATGTCATCAGGATTAGTAATGTCAATTGTTTATTTTGTTGTAGGTGGTCTTATTGGAGCTGCGATTTCTTTCTTTGTAACAAAGAAGAGTTTTGAAAAACAGCTTAAAGAAAACCCACCAATCAATGAAAAGATGATTCGTGCAATGTACTCTCAGATGGGAAGAAAACCTTCTGAAGCACAGATCCGTGCAATCATGAAATCAATGGGTCAGTAAAACAGGAAACTTATGTTTCCTTTTTTAAATAAAGGATATTTATTATGAATGATATTGAAGCTAAAAAATGGATAATTGAAATCGGTAAAAGAATGTATGAAAAAGATTATGTTTCATCTAATGATGGAAACATAACCGTTATGACTGATGAAGGATACATATGGGCTACACCGACCGGTGTATCCAAAGGACATATGAATGAAGAAATGTTATTGAAGATGGATATTGATGGCAATATCATCGAAGGTACATATAAGCCTACATCAGAGATAAAGATGCATTTAAGGGTATTCAAGGAAAATCCGGAAGTAAGATCCGTTACACATGCCCATCCGCCTTTTTCAACAGCTTTTGCCATATGCCATAAACCTATAGATAAACCTTATCTTATAGAAGCGGTAATAGGTTTAGGGACAATACCTGTAGCTCCATATGCCTTACCAGGTACGCAGGAAGTTCCTGATTCAATTGCACCTTTCTGCAAAGACTACAATGGCTGTCTATTGGCAAATCACGGCTTACTCACATGGGGTAATACACCTGAACAGGCTTTCTTTCGAATGGAGTCTGCCGAGATGGTGGCAAAGACATATTCGATAGTTCCTTCTATCGGTAAAGCTCAGGGATTTAATAAAGAAGAAGTAGAAAGACTTTTAGAAAGAAGAAAAGCCATGGGTATTAGTACCGGTGGCTTACCTGATTTAAGTGAAGATTAAAATAATCCGGTTCTGAACCGGATTATTGTTTTTATAAGTTCTTGGAGAAATCTATTTCGAAGAGATCTCTAGGGAAATTAGTGAGGAATTCTGCGCCGTCTTCTGTAACCAGAATCATATCTTCAACTCTCATATATCCTTCGTTCTTGAAGAACATCTTTGGTTCTGAACAGAAGATCATACCAGGCTCTATGATCAGATCGGAAGTGTTTTTAAGGAATGGCATTTCATGGACTTCCGTACCGATATGATGACCGTTACCACCTTCTTCTTCTCTTTTGAAACGAAGATACTGATAATAACCGAGTTCTTCTGCCTTGTCACAGATATAGCCGTAGAGGTCACCGAATCTTGTTACACCAGGTTTAATCTTGGAAACCATATAGCACTGAGATTCCTGTAAAGCCTTATAGCCGTTTTTAACGAGTTCAGGAGCTTTACCGTAGTAGACTGTTCTTCCCCAGTCTGAGCAGTAGCCCTGGTCCATATAACCTATATCATAGGCGATCATTGTACCTTCAACAAGTTTTCTTTCATTTTCAAACGGTTCAATTGCCTGTGCATTTTCGGTATTTCTGGTCTTGAAACCACAGGTAGGTGAGAATGATAGATCCTGCATGCCGTGTTTGAGACCATAGTCGACAATCATTCTTTCCGCCTCAAACATACTCATACCAGGTTTAAGATGTTTACATACATACATCACCGCATCATCAGTAAACTTCGCCAGTTTACGCATTCTGAATATTTCTTCTTCATCCTTGATACGTCTTATATCTTCCAAAAGGGTTTCGGCGTCTACTGTTTCAATTTCAGGATCAACTGTTTTAAGTATTTCCTTCATCCAGGTATCACAGTCTCTTCCGATACCTATTTTTTTACCGTCAATGATATGGGTTAGTTCATCTTCAAACTGATCATAATAGCTTACCACAACCTCATTCATTAAAGTATTGATACTGTCCTTGTGTTTAGGAATGGTAAGTACGGTTGAATCACCCTTGGTGTTTACATATACCAGAGCTTCCGGCATGATGGATGCGCCGGATATTTTAGCCCAGGAATTCATGGCGTTACGCTGCCAGAGACAGGCGTGGGATTCAGACAGATACTGAAAATTTGGACCAAGGGCGTAAAGTACACCATCAAGTCCTTTGTCTTTAATGGCTTTCAGACATTTTTCTCTTCTTTTGCTTAACATGTTAATCTCCTTACAGAATGAATTATATTACGCTTTTAATAGAGTTTCCATCGGTTAACTCATATTTTGTTTTTTAATTGACATCCTTATTTTTCGGAAATAAGATAAACATAGTAAAACAAAGTGATTTATATCTTAAGGGGATATTTATGGATGATAATTTTGAAATCTATGATCTGAAGGTTGAAGTCGTTGAAGGAGACAAACCTTTTGTGTGTTCACATAAGGTGGGAGATTATTTTCTTGTAGAAGGGGAAAATCTGATCTTTAAAAAAGACACCGGTTTTTCAATGTATGCCTTATCTGCTATCCTTCCTGTATTACCCGCAAAACAGAGAGTAAATAATCCTAATGACTGGATGTCTACAGATGCCTATATTGCCTGTCCTGATCCCAACTGCGGGGCCCGCTTCAAAATCACCAGAACACAAAAAAATGAACTCTTTCGCACAGTGAATGTACGATAGTTCCTTTGGACAGTAAGGAATAGTATATGGAAAAGAAATCACAATTTAAAAACGGATATACCTTCAATAAGGTTATTAACGGGTGCTGGCAGTTATCGGCGGAACACTGTCTGCAGGGCAAACTTGATATCAAAGATGCGATCTACGCCTTTCATAAGCTTGTCGACGAGGGTTATACAACTTTTGACTGCGCTGATATCTATACCGGTGTTGAAGAGATACTGGGACAGTTTGTCAAAGAGCTCAAAGACAGCGGACACTATTGCCATGAAGATATTCAGATACATACCAAGTTTGTACCGGATAAGGCTGTACTTCCTGTAATCAATATGGAATATGTTGAAAGAATCGTCGATCGTTCTCTTTTAAGAATGAACAGGGAAGCTTTAGATCTTGTACAGTTTCACTGGTGGGATTTTTCGATTGATGGAATGATGGAAACAGCGATGAATCTTGTAGAACTTCAGAAAAAGGGCAAGATCAGAAATATCGGTATGTGCAATATGGATACTGAAAGGCTGAAGATGATGATCGATGCGGGAATTGATGTGGTATCCAATCAGGCTCAGTATTCGATGTTTGATCGAAGACCGGAAAAGACTTTACTTGATTTTTCAAAGGAACACGACATCTATACCTTTGCCTATGGTACTTTAGCCGGTGGTTTTCTTGATGAAAGATATATGGGAAAAGAATATCTTTCACCTGAGACAAGATCACAGGTCAAATATATGCAGGTAATTGAAGATACTCTTGAATGGGATGGACTGCAGAAACTTCTTGTACTGTTGAAAGATATTGCCGATAAACATGGCGTCAGAATCGCCAATGTCGCAACTCAATATATCTTAAGGCAGAAAAGTGTAGGCGCGGTAATGGTCGGTACCAGAAACTCAAAACATATTTCATCAAATATCGATACACTCAATTTTGATATGGATGAAGAAGATATGAGTAAGATAAGAGAATTTTTGAACGGATATCCTGTACTTGAAGGGGAATGTTACGAACTGGAAAGATATTCACCAAGATATACAGGTATAATACTGACGGATTTGAATAAATAGGAGGGGACTATGCTGATTGATAAATTTCTTGATTATGTAAGCTATGATACGACATCTGATTCGTATTCTGAAACTTCACCATCTACTTCTAAACAGCTTTTACTGGCTGAACATCTTAAGGATGAACTCTTAAAGATGGGTATTGAAGCGAATAAAGATGAATATGGTTTTGTCTATGGTTATATTGAAGGCGATAAGGATATGATGACACTTGGTCTTATTGCCCATATGGATACATCGGAAGCTGCAAGCGGTGCAGATATAAAAACCAGAATCATTGAAAACTATGACGGTAAGGATATTGAACTTAATCCAGAACTTGTTACGACTGTTGAAAGATTTCCTGATCTTTTAAAGTGTGTTGGAAAGACTATTGTGGTAACTGATGGTACAACTTTACTGGGCGCTGATGATAAGGCCGGTGTTGCCATTATTATGGAAGCGGCTGAATATATCATTAATCATCCTGAGTTTAAACATGGTCCAATTCGAATCTGTTTTACACCTGATGAAGAAGTAGGAAGGGGAACAGAACATTTCAACTACGATTTATTTAAAGTTGATTTTGCCTATACACTAG
>JAUNIH010000094.1 GCA_030523555.1 Erysipelotrichaceae bacterium | reverse complement strand
ATCATGGGCTTATAGCCCTAGTGCAAACCACCCGTTTTACGGGTGGTTATGATTTGTTATTCTATTTCTGCAATCAGGATTTCTTTTACTTCATTTAATACCTTTTCAGATACCTTGTCTTTTAATTTCGCGTTACGGGCATTGAGGTCAACAACTCTGCTCTGTTCACAAAGAATGTATCCTTTTGTGTTTTTACTGGTATCATCAAGTTTTATATGAAGTGGAAAACCGTTGTCGGTAGTAGATACAGCACAAACCAGTGCCATACCCGGTATTTTCTTCAGCATTGTATCATTCCAGACAATAAGAGCCGGTCTTCTTCCTTTCTGTTCGTGTCCTGTCTGTGGATCAAAATCGAGCCAGATAATATCACCCTGATGAAACATTAAAGAAGTTCCTTTCCTTTGGCTTTATCATCAAAGAATTCGATAGTATGATATTCACCTTCATAACCTGCAAAAAGATCTTCAATTGATTTTCTTTTATATGATTTTTCGATGGTAAGTTTATGATCGCTTATACTGATTTCGATTTCATCATCAGTCTTCAGATCAAGTGCTTCCATCATAGTCTTCGATAATCTTATGGCGTTACTGTTACCCAGTTTGAATACGGTGCTTTTCATATTATCCCTCCGTATATCCATTGTATATCCATTAAATATATTCGTCAATTTCTTATCCTCCTTACATCATTATTCGGATGAAAAAGAGAAATTCCTTAATAAATTATGATTTTCTGATAATAAAATAAAAATATGAAGAGATTCATCGAGATCATGTTATATGCGGGAGCTGATAAGAAAGAATATCAGGCCATATCCAATCAGATATATCAGTCCAACATCAAAAATCTGACTACTTTTTCAACAATGGCTACTATCGGTTTACTGGTGCTTATTCTGGGAAGTTTTTTCTCATCTGATCTGGCACAGAGCCGTAATACCTATGTGATATGTATAGCTGTTACAGTGGCAATCAGCTTGCTGAGTGAAAATCTTGGACACAAGAGTAAAACAGCGGGAATGATTCTGGTTTATATCTTTGTGGAATTACTGCTGATGTTTGGTATTGTGCTGGGGACAATAGTTGAACCAAATCAGGCATCGGTTTCTTTTGGAATATTGCTGTTTGCGGCACCACTACTTTTTACAGATACGCCTTTAAGGATGATAAGTGTATGTCTTATCAATATCGTTATTTACTTTGTAATGGCATACAACACCCAGAGTGCGGACATGCTGAGTTTTAACGCATCAGTTATTGTTCCTTATGGTATTTTAAGCTTTGCGGTATGTACCTTTATGATGATGGTTAAAACAGAAAGATATATTTTTGAAAACAGAAACAGAATCCTCAGCGAATCAGATCAGCTTACAGGTATTCTTAATCGAAGAAGTTATGAAAGACAGATCAGTATACTGCGCAATAACGGATATGATGACAGACTCAAGATATGTGCCTTTGATGTCAACGGCCTAAAGAAAATAAATGACAGTATCGGTCATCATGCGGGTGATGAACTGATTAAAGCGGCAGCTGATATCATTACTGAGGTCTTTGGAGAATATGGTGAATGCTACAGAACAGGTGGGGATGAGTTTATGGCGGTTATCACTAATGATTCACCGGATAATGAAGAACTGATAAGAAAACTTAATGAGAAAGCTGCAGCCCATAAAGGAGAATATATAAACGGCATATCAATATCTGCCGGTATAGAATCACCTTTAGCAGGGGATACGATAGATCTTATTATGACAAGAGCTGATAAGGCAATGTATGCGGCCAAGGCTGAATACTATAAGAATTCCGGTATAGACAGAAGAAA
>JAUNIH010000057.1 GCA_030523555.1 Erysipelotrichaceae bacterium | reverse complement strand
CTTATACTATTCAATAGTCCAGACAACCGTAACCGTATCTTCAAGATTTATATCATCGAAGCTCATATCCATCCCTTTACCTGTGCACATCATCTTTGCCTCAACTGCACAGTCTTCATAGATTTCAAGTCTTCCCCAGGAATAATTGATTTCTTTTACTTCCCCAAGCTTTACTCCCAATGCTTCACATAAGACTTCGGCCTTAATCTTAGAATCTTTTACCGCATTTCCTATCAGTTCATTCTTACTTGATTCAGGATCTTTTAAAGTTGAAGAAAGATTGATCTCTGGTGTACATTCAAGTTTTGATAAACGATCAAATACTTTCGCCAGCATTTCATGATCTAAATCCAGCAGTATAAACATCTCATGATTATAACGGTATCCCACCTTCTTTGTAAGATACTGGTCATTCTTTTTATAGCTTACTCTTTCTTCATTGATATTAAGATAAGAAGTCTTCAGCAGTTTAGAATCAATTCCCAGTTCTTCAAACGCCTTATTGATTTCAGCTTTAGACACAGATGAAGCACTGTATGCCTCATCATAGGTCTTTCGTACTTCACTCTGATGTATAGATACTCTTAACATATCAGGTGCTACCTTCAGACTGCCTTTTCCATTTACTCTAATAGTTCTTTCCATATAAGTACCTCCTGTTTACACCTTCAATATACACAAAACAAGAAGATAATCCGTCGTTTTTAAAACGACATATTTTATACACCCAATTGGGTGTATAATTATGTCATGAAGATATATCACGGTTCTGAATTTATTATTGAAAAACCTGAATACGGTAAAGGTAAAAAACACAATGACTACGGTCTGGGCTTTTACTGTACAAAAGATATTGAACTTGCAAAAGAATGGAGTGTTACTGACTTAAGGGATGGATATGCCAATGAATATGAACTTGATACGGATGGTCTTAAAATACTGTATCTGAACTCTGAAGAATACAATATTCTTCACTGGCTTACGATTCTTGTCAGAAACAGGAAATTTATTGACAGAAACAATGTCGTAACATTAGCCAAAAAATATCTCACGGATAACTTTTCAATTGATACATCCGGATATGACCTGATAATCGGATATCGTGCCGATGACTCTTATTTCAGATTCGCTCAGGATTTTCTTAGTAATATTATTTCTATAGGGATGCTGACGAAAGCCATGAAACTGGGAAATCTGGGAGAACAGATAGTTCTTGTGTCCAAGAAGGCATTTGAAAAAATAGAATTTGTCGGTTCTTCTCCGGTTTCTAAAGATGTATATGCTCCATTAAGAAACAAAAGAAATGAAGACGCAAAAAATGAATATCTTAAAGTAACCAGAAGCGGTATTCTCAATAAAGATGAATTGCTGATGATCGATATAATCAGACAGGAGATTAAAGAAAATGATATACGCTTACGATGAATTCTATCTTGATCAGGTAATGAATAATATCGGTAATATGCTGGATTATGTCGTTTATGACCTGAAAATCAATCCGGATACTTTTTTCAAAATGTTTTTAGACAGCGGTGCTGCCAGAAAAATAGAACTTGGTTTTATACCATATCTTAGTGGAAAATCCGGGGTTGAAATGGCAATTGATATCCTGGAAGATTCCAATTATAATGTCGCTCTCTTAGAACCACGTGAAAAGGATGATTACAGCGATATGTTCTGGGCAGGCTGGGTACTTGCCTACTATCAGTGGTACAGGAATATCTCTTTCGAAAAGATATGGGAATCAATCCCTATATACTCTATAAGAGCCATGTACTATCCATTTCATGAAGCCGATATAACCAAAGCCGTTGACATAATGGATTCGATGATGAAGAAGAAAGAAAAGATTGATATCCGTTTCATAAGAAGAATCAGAGGTATGACTCAGGCAGAACTGGCTCATGCCGCAAATATGAGTATCTCTCAGATTCAAAGACTTGAATACGGTAATAGAAAAACGGATAATCTTACTTTAAAAACAGCGCTGTCTTTAGCGGCCGCCTTAAATGTAGATGTTGAAGAACTCATATAAATAATGCGCTGTAACAGCGCATTATTTTATTTCTACAAGTTCTATATGGAAATTAAGTGCTTTACCTGCCATACGATGATTTGTATCAAATGTGATGGTCGTATCAGTCTTATCGGTAACTCTCGCTGGGAAATTCTGACCGTAGGTATTTGTAAGAACGATGTCTTTTCCTACTTCAAGATTTTCTGATCCCGGTAACATCGCAATCTCGACTGTTAAAATCGCATCAGGATTAACTTCACCATACGCTTCACCAGGTTCCAGATGTACATCAACACTTTCACCAAGATCCATATTGAGTACGGCCTTATCAAAACCTTTAATCATCATACCGGTACCACAGATAAATTCAATAGGTTCACCCCTGTCATATGAAGAATCAAACTGTTCACCATCATCAAATGTACCACGATAGTGTACCTTTACAATCTTACCGGCATTTTTACCTTCCATTACCTGATTATGGCAACCGCTGCAGCCTCCACAGTTTCCGGATTCACAATCCCCGTCACAACCTTCACAGACTTCAGCTTCGTGTTCCTCATGATGGTCACAATGTCCTTCTTTAGCCACTAATTCACCTTTAACGTATAGTTCAGCAGCTTCATCACACTTGCCTTCATTACCGGCATATATTTCTATACCCGCATCATTTAGGGCAGCTTTAGCTCCATCTCCCAGTCCACCACAGACAAGTACACTTACACCCATATCCTTTAAAAGATATGCCAGTGCTTCATGTCCTGTACCATCGGTATTAACTACTTTAGAGGATAATATCTTTCCATCTTCTATTTCATATATCTTAAAGTTTTCTGATTTTCCAAAATGCTGGAAAATCATTTCATTATCATAAGTAACAGCTAATTTCACCATAATCTCCTTTACTGATTCTTATATTTTTCTGCCTGAGCCTTAATCAGTTCCTTATCATCAAAGTAATTGATCTTCATGGCATCCTTTACTTCGGCCAGAGTCTTTTCCGCTACCTTACGGGCGTTATTTGTTCCCTGTTCAAGTATCTTATATACACCTTCAATATCCTGTTCATACTGATGTCTTCTTTCTCTTATAGGATTTAATTCATCTTCAAGTACCGCAAACAGGAATTTCTTTATCTTGACATCACCTAATCCACCTCTTCTGTAATGATCTTTAAGTTCATCAAGATTCTTATATTCAGGAAGATATTTTTCAAAAGAATCTTCTTTAATAAACGCATCAAGATAAGTAAATACCGTATTACCTTCAACCTGACCAGGATCAGATATCTGAATATGGTTAGGATCAGTAAACATTGACATAACTTTCTTTCTTACTTCTTCACTTGTATCAGAAAGATATATACAGTTGTTTAAAGACTTGGACATCTTTGCCTTGCCATCAGTTCCAGGAAGTCTAAGACACGCCTTATTTTCACTTAACATGATCTTAGGTTCTACCAGTACTTCACCATATGTTGAATTAAACTTACGTACGATTTCTCTTGTCTGTTCTATCATCGGTTCCTGATCTTCACCTACAGGCACATGAGTTGCCTTGAAAACTGTTATATCAGAAGCCTGAGATATAGGATAGGTTAAGAAACCTACAGGAATACTGTTTTCAAACTTACGCATCTGAATCTCTGATTTAACAGTAGGATTTCTTTCAAGTCTTGCCAGGGTTACAAGGTTCATATAATAGAAAGTAAGTTCTGTAAGTTCACTGATAGCTGACTGTACAAAAAGATTAGACTTACTTGGATCCAAACCCACAGAGAGATAATCAAGCGCTACCTCTATAACATTCTCTCTTACCTTCTCCGGATTATCCGCATTATCAGTCAAAGCCTGAGCATCCGCAATCATGATAAAAATATCATCGAATTCTCCCGCATTCTGTAACTCTACTCTTCTTCTTAATGATCCAACATAATGACCTATATGTAATCTACCCGTTGGTCGATCTCCTGTCAGTATTACTTTTCTCATATATTCCCCCATAAATAATATTTATACTAAATGATATTTACCTATATATTTTATCTTTATATACCAATTTTCTCAAACATAAAAACGATCACCCAGGAGGCGGATGATCGTTTTATATATTGATAAGTTATTAATCAGTTATTAAGCGTTAACTTCTTCTTTATCTTCAGGGTTTTCATACCACTTGCGACCATAGATTAATGACCATACTGATGTTAAGGCAAACATAACCATTATTAATGTCCATCTGTCTACCATAACCATTGGTAATGTCATATCTTCAGTCATGAAGAATTCGATTACAGCCATAACAGCTACCAGGATTCCAGCTACTTTCCACTGAGAAACTCTGGTGTAGATTGTTTCTTTTTCTTTGTCAGCTGGTACAGTATTTTCATCATATTCAGCTTCTTCATCTTCTGATTTCTTGTTTCTGGAGATCAGAAGGATAATAGCAGATACAGCAGCAATAATTGTGCAGATGAGATTTACCAGTGCCCAGGCACCTAATGAGGCAAGTGGAGCAGCATCTTCAATGATCATTTCAGCTAATGGAGTAGCTTCAACAATTGTTTCAGGAGTAGTTTCTTCAGCTACTGGTTCTGGTGTAACTGGAGAAGGTGTGACAGGTACGATGATTGGAGTTAATGATGCATCGTATCTTGATACAACTCTGATAGTGATTGTTACATTGCCGTTAGCGTCTGTAACTCTTGATTCTTCAGTATAGGTATCACCAGACCACACAAATGATGACATAGTATAACCTGCAGGAACATTATAATCAGAAGTATTTCCGATGAATGATCCATCTACAAAGTACTGAGTTTCATAGATATATCTTGTATTTTCAGTTGGAGTAACTACAACTGGTGGAGCTACCTTTTCTTTTTCTTTCCAGTCAAAGTAAACTGTGAAGCTTTCAGCATCATATAATGGTGTCCAGTCATAGTAGTTGTAGTGTGCCATACCTGGAATTTCTCCCTGAGATATGCCTTCTACAGTCTTTTCTGTACCATCAACAAGCGTATATACAAGTGAAGTTGTCAGATATTCATAATTTTCTTCATCAAGATAATGTCCATAGTCAGTAAACTGGAACTGTGTCTTATCCATTTCAAATAGAGGGATGGCACTTATATGTCCGTTAGGAATATCATTCTCAAGATAGATAACGCCTTCATCTTCTACATCATATAATCTCTCAGTTGCAATCAGATCACCGTTAACATCATAGGTTCTTCTGATAATCTGATAAGTAACCATATCCTTTTTAGGAGTCTTGGCTTCTTCTTTTGTCCAGGTACCGATTAATGTGCAGTCAGGAATTATAATCTGATTGTTAGATCTGTCTGCGGCAGCAATAATCTTCTGAGTATCACCTTCAAACATATCTCCGCCTGAAGTATAAGCTTCTGGAGCTTTAAAACCTGAGAATGTATAAGTATAATCACCTTCAGCTACCTGATAGCCTTCAACAAGACCATAGTTTCTTTCAGCAACCATAACACCAGCCAGCGCACTTGTGCTTCCCTTGGCTCTTACAGAACCTGGAACAGATACATACTGAGGAACATCGCCTTCAAATGCATAGTGAATAGTATATAGATTAGGAGCAGCTGCTAAATATAAGCAATGTTCATTTTCTGGTTCTGCACCACAGTCGCACATAATATCTAATACAGGATATGAATATGTTCCAGTATTTGTTACAGGTACATAAACACTATAGGTATTATTACCTAAATCTGTAATAACTAATCCTTCTGTAGGTGCCTGAAGATCGCCTTCATAAGCAATATAGCAATGTTCAGGTAAATGAAGAATTCTTGTATCACCCTGCTGAAGGTTTATAAATGTGTTTTCCAGCATAATATGCTGAGCTTTATGTTCTTCCTGAGTTAATCCTTTTTTTGCTGGAGCAGGTTCATTCAATGACTGAAGCGAAAGTGTACCCTGTCCAAGTTCTGATTCAGATTCTTCTTCAGTATTGTTTAGCTCTTCGGTGTTGTCTTCTTCTTCGATGTTATCTACTTCTTCAGTGTTATCTACTTCTTCTACAGTTTCCTCTTCATCATCAGTGTTTTCTTCTTCTGTATCAGATACACCGTTATCAACAGTTTCCTGAGTTTCATTCTCTTCGGCATATAAAGTATTAGCTACCGGAATGATCTGAGTAAATAATACTACCGCAAATATAATAGCGATTAATTTCTTTAGTAAAGCATTTGTATTTTTCATGGTTAAGTCCTCCTTTAACCTCTTTACACCTCTTAATTTACTCACCTCCGGTTATATTTCGGTTTTATTTTTGTATTTTCAACCATTTTTCCGGATTTTATTTATTAAATATACCCTTATTTATGGTGTTTTATGTATTTTTTACTATTTTTGTACATAACTACTGGCTATTTTTTTATTGGTTAAAGCCATATATAAAACAAAAAGCTGTATATAACAGCTTCTTATTTACCTGTAAATGATATATCTATTTATATTTGGTCAGTATAATAAAATATATATAATATTTATATGAAAGATTATACACTTCCACCAATAAATGATATCCAGTTAAAGGAAATCAATGAACTGAAATCTTTAAGTGATGATGAAATCAATCTTACTGATATCCCTGAATTAAATGATATTCAGCTAAACAACGGACATCCCGCATATCAGAAAGATAAACAGTAGTTCCACTTATTTATTCATATCATCTTCATATTTATCTAAAACCAGCATATCCACATCAGCCTTAGGCATAACATATCTTCCATTATTCTTTAATTCCGTATATTTGGCCTTATTACCTTTAGATAATTCAACAGGATACTTTTCATTATTCTTTTTAATCTTATCAATAATTATCTCTTCTATATCCATATCTTCAACATCAGCCAAAAGATACGCATACATCAGTACATCTGCCAGTTCTTCTTTAATCTTATCTTTCTTTTCATTGACATATAAATCATCTTTAGACCACTGAAATACCTCTAACAGTTCAGCCGCCTCTAAAGATATAGATATAGCCAGATCTTTTGGGTTATGAAACTGTTTCCATTCTCGATCATCCCTAAACTTACATATAAGCCTGCTTAATTCCTTTGTATCCATTATTCTTCTTCCTTATGTATTTCTTCCTTTAATATATTTAAGGTCTCTATATTGAACTCATACCAGTTCTGAGGATCTATAAGACCTCCGCACTTACTTTCAAACTCATTTATCATCTTTCTTCTTTTATCATCAACAATTATCCATTCATCTAGACTCAAAGGTTCATAATCAGAGAAAGCACAGAAGACATTGATCATATGAAACGGTGTCGTCTTTACTTCTCCTGAAGCAACATCTCTATTGAGCCTGGACGCATCATTAATAAATCTGTTTAACATATATTCATCATAGGTATTATGCACATGCCCATATAGCATATAAGTCTCACTGTTAAACTGATGATTATAGAAAGGCATAGGATAATGAGACATAATACATCTTCTCTTATTCTCTTTGAATTCATCATAGCAATTTATAGATTCAAATACTGAATCATCAAAAGAAGAATCATCAAGATAATAATAATCATGATTACCCTCTACAAGTCTTATTTTTCCATGTAGGCGTACTAATATATCCCAGGTCTTAGGACCCTTCTCCCATGAAAAATCCCCTAAGACATATACTTCATCATCACTCTTAACTTTTCTGTTCCATCTTTCTATCATATATTCACTCATATCACTTATATTCTCAAAATCCCTGTTATCCATATTAAGAATATTCGCATGATAGAAATGATTATCCGCAATAAAATACTTCATATATATTGATTATATAAAATATTTAAATATATACCCAAAAAGAAAAGACTGGCATAAACCAGTCTTTCATTGATTTGATTTAATCTTAAGATTAAGCTTCAGCAGTTTCTTCATCTTCCTCAGGTTCCAGTTTCTGGCCACCTAAGTAAGTGTTGACACACTGTCCAACAGTCAGTAATAAGTGTGCAATTGTATACTTATCAAACCAAACCATTGGGTTAGACATATTTTCAGTCAGGAAGAATAATGCAGCACCGACTACAGCGATAACTACACCTAAAGCCTTAGGCCAGCTTCTTCTTTCGAAACTTTCTGATCTTGTAACATCTTCATCAGACTTCTTCTTGAAGAGTAATGTTACTACTGATAATGCAGCAGTACCGATACTCATTAAGAGGTTGGATAATGCCCATGTACCCTGAACTTCAGCTTCTGGAGTTGGATCAGGAGTGATCGTTTCTTCAGGAGTAGTTGTATCAGCAGTAGGGGTTGTATCAGGAGTAATAGTCTCTGATGGAGTAGTATCTGGTGTAACTGGAGTTACAGGAGTAACCGCTGGAGTTACAGGAGTCACTGGAGTTGGTGTAACTGGAGTTACAGGAGTTGGTGCTGGTGGTACAGGAATAGCTGTACGACTGAATACTGCAGTATATGTTGTATCAGTTGTAGCTACAGTAATTGGATTGTCCCAATCAAAGAATCTGTAGGTATATGTTCCATCACTCGCTCTTGTTGGAGTAGATCCGGTATATGAAGGGGTCTGACCACCATAAACCTGAACAGTCTGTAATACACTGCCATCATAGTTGGCAAATGTAACAGTATATAATGAAGCAAGTTTACCTGTTGCGAGATTAGAACCATTTACATCAGCATAACCTGTAGTAGAGATTGTCTGATTTAAACGTACATAGTCATTGGTGAAATTAGCTTTAATCTGTGCATAATCTACTACCAGTGAACCCTTTGCCATATCGACTTCTGTAACTGTATATGAGCATGAAGCAGTATCACCACTAAGTGTGCAGGCAGCAGTATTGCCGTTAACTGTAATTTCAACAACTTCAGCATTGCTGATAGTGTAATCACTGCTCATTGTTACAGTGAATTCAGCAGTATCACCAGGAACATAACCGTATGTTGGTTCGTTTGTGAACTGAGCAGTTAATTCAGCTTCTGGAGCTGCACAGGTTGCAGATAAGGTAATATCGATTGCGTTAGTACCCCAGATAGGATAGAAAGACTTGAGTTCATAAGCCATTACAGCAGCAGTACCTTCCGGCATATTTGCCTTGATATGATTCTGAAGATCTGTGGAAATACCACTTGTGCTCAGATTATCAATATCATAGAAGACATAATCTTTATTGGAACCGATAGCAGTCAATACTGTATTTTCATCAGGAACGATATAGAATACAACCTGATTATCCAGAATTATGTTATTGAAATGTTGAACAGTAGTGCTGTCTGCAGAACTCATTGTAGACCAGTGATAGCTTAAATCACGCAGATCCCAGTTGAAATAACGGTAATCATAATAGATTGTACATTTTGTAGCAGTCGTTCTGATTTCCATATTCTGTGTCTTATCATCAGATGCCTGAGTATATACAATAACTTCTACTGTATCAGTTACAGTAACTTCTTCATGCATTGGTGTTCCACTTTCATCAGTGTAATAAACATCAGCAGTAATAGAAGCAGTAATAGTAACTGGATCCGGGCAAGCCTTAACACCTGTAACAAGACCATTTGAATCTACTGTCGCAATACTTGTATTGGATGAAGTCCATGTTACTGTTGAGTCAACAGGGTACTTGGTATCAACAGAAACCTGTAATGTATTTCCTTCCTTAACCTTATCGGTAGAAGCTGAAATTTCTAATGCCGGATCACCAGGTAAAACAGTAACAGCTATTTCAGCAGTACATCCGGTAGATGATGTAGCAACTACTGTAGTAGTACCTGCAGCCATAGCGTTGATTGTTGTTCCATTAATATATACCACACCAGTCGCAGCACCTTCCTTAATAGAAAGACTTGCGATTGTATCTGTGCTAGGAATAGTCTTTGTAGTATCCACTGTAGGAGTAGCAGAAGAAGGTGTTCCAACACCATCTTCCTTTAATGTGATTTCTGTTTCATTTAAAACCAGTGTAGGAACCTGAACAGTTACTGTAACAGTAGCGGTCTTACCGGCTTTATTAGTAGCAGTAACAGTGGCAGTACCTCCAGCCACAGCTGTAATAACACCATTATTGACAGTTGCAACACTAGGATCAGATGTTGTCCATGTAACAGCATCTGTCTGATGAACAGAAGCTGTAACCGTTTCTGTTTCATTAGGGAACAATGTAACACTGTCTTTATCTAAAAAAATGGTAGATTCGATTACAGTGACATTATAGGTTTCTGTCCCCGAAAATGGCCACACCAATGTCGCATAATTATGAGAAACTGTAACTAAACCGGCAGAAACACCAGTAACTGTTGCAGATTTTCCATTACCCGAAACATTTGCGTTCGAATTGTTGGAAGACCAACCATAATTGATAAATCGGTCTGATGTCAGAGTTATACTACCACCAACAACCACTTCAGTAGGTCCTGAAATAGCCTGAGTAGATGCCATAAGACTTGGAGTGCTGTTTACGCTTATAGCGTTAACTGATAAACTCTGAGTTGCGAATGTTTCAACATCCACTGCATCAGACGACACCAGTTCTTCAGTTGGTGTTTCTACGATAACAGTTTCTTCAGTAATTTCTTCAGAAACATCCTGATCTAGTGTTTCATCAACATTTTCTGTAACACCACTATCTTCATTAACATCATCAGCATACACAGTCATGCCTGCAGGTACAATCTGTGAAATCAGTAAAACTGCCAGCATAATGGAGAACAGTTTCTTGCTGATGTTCTTTAATTTTTCCATAATTTCCCCCTTAAAATAAAAAATATGTTTTACGCATATATACATAATATCGGTTACACAAGATTACACTATATATAACGATATTCTTTTATATTATACATAAATATAGATAAATATATAGAGCAAATTGTTGAAAATATCATCATTTTCTAAGGATTTTTCAAATATTTTACGAATAATGAATGAGAGGCTCTATTATTACGGTAAATATAAACAATGGACATCCAATACTGGATGTCCATTTGTCATGATTTAGTGATTTGAATTTAAGAATTATGCTTCGGCAGTTTCTTCATCTTCCTCAGGTTCCAGTTTCTGGCCACCTAAGTAAGTGTTTACACACTGTCCAACAGTCAGTAATAAGTGTGCAATTGTATACTTATCAAACCAAA
>JAUNIH010000056.1 GCA_030523555.1 Erysipelotrichaceae bacterium | reverse complement strand
AAGATCTGTGCTAATATTAAAGAAAAATTGGGACAAAATCGCTTTGGATTCACATTTTGTCAAATATGGTATCAGTAAATATAATAGTGTTTAAGAAGGTAAAGATATGGAAAAACAGGTAAGCAGAAAAAATATTTTTGATGGAAAAGTAATAAAAGTATATCTTGATGAAGTAGTTCTTGATGATGAAAAAAAGACAAAAAGAGAAATCGTACATCATAACGGTGGAGCCTGTATTGCCTTAAGAGACGGTGATTATTATTTCATGGTCAGACAGTACAGATATGCGTTAGGTAAGGATATGCTGGAACTTCCTGCGGGTAAAATAGAAATCGGTGAAGATCCTGGATATACCATCGCAAGAGAAGCCTATGAAGAAACAGGTTTTACCGCAAAGAATATCAAGAGTCTGGGATATATTATTCCAACGTGCGGTTATGATGATGAAAAAATCTACCTTTATTATGGTGAGGTAGATAAGGAAGTCGGTCAGCATCTTGATGAACATGAAAGAATAGATGTCTATAAATACAGTTATGAAGAGATTAAGAAGATGATCATGTCTGGGGAAATAGATGATGCCAAGACAATTGTAACGATGTATAAGATTGAGTTAGAGGGATTACATGCTTAACTTTGATTCGATAGTTAATGGTCTGATGGAAAATGAAGATGCAGAAAGCTTTCTGCTTTCTTTCTTTACAAAAGATAACTATCGTAATTATCTTCCTGATGATGATCTTGATAATGAAGAAAGAAAAGCTCTGAAGTATCTTTTTACTTCTAAGGAAGATCTTGTACTGCGTTTAGATGAAGTGCTGAATATGGACAGTTTCTGCAAGGAAGCTATCTATGCCTATATGGCGACAAGTGATGATTTATATCTTTCATACCGCTTTGAAGAATATTATAAACAGGCCGTAAATTACGGTGATATGACTGCTCATCAGCAGAAGATCTACATCATTGTCTTAGACTGGTATGGACAGTTTATGGAAGATATCGGTAACTACACAAAGGCCATCAAAATCTGGAATATGCGTTATAAATTAACGAGAGATGAAGAGGTTATTAAAGAACTCAGCGAACTTTATTTTGAACTGGAGATGGCTGATGAATTATATCGTTTATATCTCTATAATGAGTTTGATTTAAGAGAGTATCTTTTACTGATAATTACACTTCTTAAACATGATGATCTTGTAAGGGCAGAAGAAGTTACGAAAGATATGTATGAAAAGATAGATGAAGCGAAGTATTTTGGCAACTATTTCCGTTTTGATGTGGACGAAAAGACCAAAGAATTTTTTGAAGATATCTATCGGAAAATGGAAGAAGATATCTGTCAGGCACCTGAACTTTTCTCTTTCATCGCAAAGGTCAAAGATAATATATAATTAGATGTATGAACAGTAAGATTGATATAAATGAAATTATAAATGTCAGTGATAAGTTAAAGGAACTTGGTGAAGATGATGCCGTTCTGGTAGCGGAAGATGGTGTTACAAAATACGCGATTATTCCGATTGAATCCTATGAACTTATCGAACAGCTAAATGCCTTAAGTAAACCGAGTGATAATTCAGGTGTTTTCCTGGCGGGTGATGTAGAAGAGCTGACATATGAAGAATATGAAAGAATAAAGGAAGCAGTCCTTGAAACATTAGAGACTTCCTTAAAACCTAAAGCGGAGAAGATGAACTGATGAAGGGTTTATTTATTACACTTGAAGGACCTGATGGATCAGGTAAGACTACCGTTGCGACTTTAGTCTGTGAGAAATTAAAAGAGATGGGCTATGAAGTCGTTCATACCAGAGAACCGGGTGGTATTGATATCGCTGAACAGATCAGAAATGTCATTCTGAATCCTGAAAATACGGCAATGGATGGTAAGACCGAAGCTTTATTATATGCGGCAAGCCGCCGTCAGCACCTTGTCGAAAAAGTCTTTCCGGCTAAAAACGCAGGTAAGCTTGTGATATGCGAAAGATTCGTTGATTCTTCTTTAGCCTATCAGGGATATGGAAGAAATCTCGGTTTTGATGAAGTATTGAGTATAAATATGTTTGCGATTGATAATACTTTCCCTGATCTTACAATCTACCTTGATGTCGATGAAAAAACAGGTCTGGATCGTATATCTGATAGAGGATTCAAGGATCGTCTTGATCAGGAATCGATTGATTTTCATCATAGAGTTGTTGAAGGATATAGGGAAGTATTAAGACGTTTTAAAGATCGTATCGATGTGGTGGACGCTTCTAAAAGTGTAGATGAAGTAGTACAAGATACGATAGATATTATCCTGAATAAAATAAATGATTAAGGAAATACTGGAGAGATCAGAACCTGTAGCCTGCAGGATTCTTGAAAACAGTTTAAGAAATGACAGGGTAGCACACAGCTACCTCTTTTCTGGTGAATATTCTCCTTTGAAAATTGAAGCGGCATATCTGCTGGCACAGTCAATTGTTGAAGGAAAACACGACTTTGCGTGCGAAGAATGTGATACCTGTAAAAGAATACGAAACAATAACTATTTTGATGTCATCTATGTAGACGGTTATGAAAAAAGTATAGTCAAGGATGATGTTGAATATATCCTCGATGAGTTTTCCCGTACATCTTTGGAAAGTTATGGTAAGAAAGTATATATTCTGGCGAATATCAATAACTCAAGTAATAAAGTGTTGAATATGATTCTGAAGTTTATGGAAGAACCGGGTAATGACAATACCTTTGGAATATTTATAACGGATAATAAAGAGAATCTTTTACCGACTATTGTCTCAAGATGTCAGAATATACCATTTATGACAAGAGATTTTTCCTATCTGATAAAAAGATATACCGATAACGGTTTTGATGAGATAGACGGATATCTTTTAAGTGATATCTTTCATAGGTTTGATCAGGATTTTGATCTTAATGATGAAGCCTATCTTACAGCTAAAGAGTTTGTGTATAAGACGATAGATACATTTAGTGATATTGAATATCTTCCGGTGCTTTATTCTTTGGAGTTCTATAAATCAATCAAGGACAAGAAAGAGTTTGACAGATGTGTATCATATTATCTTCATATCATGATCAGGATGATAGAAGATTCTTTAAAGAATTATCAGAGTAATGATGAACAGTATAATAATTATCTTGATATCTTAAGAAAACATGATCTTATTAAACTATTGGAGATATTTGAAAACGCGAGAGAAAAATATCTCAACAATGCGGAAAAGAAGCTCTTGCTGGATAGCGCCGCATATGAAATACTGTGCATGGAAAAGGCACTTGTGCGATAATATCTATATATTAAAAAAGGTGATTTATGTTGGAAAAAGCTAAATATATTTCTGTGCGTTTTGAAACAACAAACAAGACATATACGTTTGAAACGACAGATGAAACAATAAAGAATGGTGATGCCGTGGTAGTTGAAACTGCCAGGGGTATTGAATATGCGAAAGTTGTCTCAGATCCTTTTGAGAATCCTAATGTGGATATGGAAATAAAACCGATTATCCGCAAGGCTGATAAGGAAGATGAAAGACAGTTCTTACGCAATAAGGAAGATGCCTTAGAGGGTAAGAAGAAAGCTCAGGCTGAAGCTGATGCCTTAGGCTTAGAGATGAATATTCTTTCGGCTGAATATACACTTGATAGGGGTAAGATTACATTTATCTATGTAGCTGATGATCGTGTGGATTTTAGAGAACTGTTAAAAGTGCTGGCATCAATGTTCCACTGCCGTATTGATTTAAGACAGGTCGGTACAAGAGACAAGGCCAAGATGGTGTCAGGAATCGGTGTGTGTGGCAGAGAACTCTGCTGTGCAAGATATATCTCTGAGTTTGGACGTATATCCATTAATATGGCAAAGAATCAGCTGCTTGCCTTAAATATCCAGAAACTTTCCGGACAGTGTGGCAACTTGATGTGCTGTCTTAGATATGAAGATGAAGCCTACAAGGAATTAAGAAAAGATCTGCCTAAGCTTAATGCGATGGTTGAATATGAAAATGAAAAGTTCCGTGTGACCTCAATGAATGTCATTGCCCGAAACTGTAAACTGGAAAACCAGAATCATGCGATCTTTATTTCACTTGATGATCTTGTGACCAAGGCCAAATACAATAAGCCTCAAGTTCAGAACAACAACAGTAAACCTAACAACAATAAACATAAAGAGGAAAAAGAAAGTGTCAGCGAATAATCAAGCTACACTTTTTCTTGTAGCGACACCTATCGGCAATCTTTCAGAACTGTCCCCTAGAGCTTTAGAGGTTTTAAAAAGTGTCGATGTGGTAGCCTGTGAAGATACGAGAAACTCCTTGAAACTGATGTCGCATTTTGATATCCATACCAGGATGATTTCCTATCATAATTTCAATGAGGAAGAATCCAGTAACGGTATTATCAAACTTCTTGAAGAAGGAAAAAATATCGCCCTTATATCGGATGCCGGATATCCTCTGATATCTGATCCCGGATATGTACTGGTAAACAGGGTTATTGATAGCGGATATAATGTGACAACGATATCGGGACCAAGTGCCGGATTAAATGCCCTTGTAGCTTCAGGTTTAAATACCAGTCATTATATGTTCTATGGTTTTCTTAATGCGAAAAAATCGCAGGCCAAAAAAGAACTTGAAGAACTGAAGTATTTTCCATATACGATTATCTTTTATGAGGCACCTCACCGCTATGAAAAAACTCTTGAACTGATGAAAGAAGTATTAGGTGATAGAAGGGCGTGTCTTGCCAGAGAACTGACCAAACTTCATGAGACATATCATAGAGGATTATTGAGTGAACTTTGTGAATTAAAAGATCTCAAGGGTGAAATGGTTATTCTTATTGAAGGATATAAGAAAGAAAAAGAAGAAGTCAAAGAAGAAGATATCTTTGAGTATATCGATGAACTGATTAAGTCCGGTCTGAAGGTTAAAGAGGCATGCGGCAAAGCTTCTGAAAAATATGATATGTCAAAGAATCAGCTGTATAACGCGTATCTTAAAAAAGGAAAATGATGAACAGAAAATATCTTGATGATCTGGCAAGAATAGTAACCAAAGCGGGTGTTTTATTATTAGAGAATGGGGCGGAAGTATACCGCGTAGAAGAGACGATGTATCGTCTATGCGAATACTTTGGCTGTTCTACTATTGATTCCTATGCGACACCTTCTTTAATCATGATATCTTTTACGCTTGATGGAGAACTGTCCCATAATATCAAGAGAATAAAAGAGAGAAGAATAAATCTTGAGAAGGTTGATATGGTAAATGACCTGTCAAGAAAAACCGTAAGTGAAAAACTGAGTCTTGATGAACTGGGTAAGGGTTTAAATGAGATAGAAGAGAGAAAACCTTATCCTGTGTCTTATATACTCTTTGGCTCTTTTATCTCGTGTGGAGGCTTCGCACTGGCTTTTGGGGGAGGTATAAGAGAAATAATCAGTGCTTCACTTATCAGTCTTGTGGTAAGAGTCATGATTATCTTTATGTCCAGAATGAATATCAATGATTTCTTCAGAGATCTTTTTGGCGCCTTTACTCTGACCGCTATCGGGATGATAGTTGGAAGAATGGGTCTTGCGAACGGCGATCTGGTGATAGGTTCAACGATTATGTTACTGGTACCAGGTCTTGCGATAACAAACGCGATAAGAGATTCCATCAATGGTGATACCAACAGTTCAATGATCAGATTCATGGAAGCGGTATTTGTAGCCATTGCAATAGGTCTTGGTTCAGGTATAGCCTATTTCTTCATAAGGAGTATTCTATGATTTCGAAGGTATTAGGTATTTTTATAGCCTGTGCAGGTTATTCATTCATATTCAATGTGAAGATGGAGAAGATTCTTTACGCTTCTTTAAACTGCGCATTCGGTTATGCGGTATATCTTTTATTAAAACCTGATGGCAATTATATGGCTTTAATTATTGCCTCATTTATTACGACAATTATTTCCGAAATATTATCAAGAAAAACAAGGACACCGGCAACAGTTTTCATCCTCTGTGCCTTACTTCCTTTGGTCCCTGGTGTTGGTGCATATACGACGGTTCTCTTTCTTATGAACTCTCAACAGGACTTAGCGATGACGTATGGTTTTGATACCCTTGTACAGGCCGGTTCAATCGTCGTTGGAGTCAGTCTTGCGTCAAATCTTTTCAGGGTTTATACGCAATATAAAAACAGAAATTCACATAAGAATACAAG
This sequence comes from Erysipelotrichaceae bacterium, assembly GCA_030523555.1. Classification (GTDB taxonomy): domain Bacteria; phylum Bacillota_I; class Bacilli_A; order Erysipelotrichales; family Erysipelotrichaceae; genus Colivicinus. The sequence continues at coordinate 5,096 of JAUNIH010000056.1, read as the reverse complement.
TGCTTAAAACGGGTTTATTTTACCTGTTTTTTATCTTTACTATAAACGAGGATTAATAATATAATTTATTTGGGAATGAAGTTCTCCCATGCGTAGTTTTGTTGTGGACTTTTTACCATGGATTCTACGCATTGGAATATTATTTTCCAATGATTAGGCCATGGGCTTAGTTTGGGAGAATAACAAAACGACACATTAAAAGGAGGAAATGATGAAATACTCAAAAGAAGTAGAAAACATGTGTGCAGTAAAATGCGGAGCAAGTCATGGATGCGCTCCAATTCCTGAAGAAGGCAAGTGGGTTTATTCCAGAGAAATCAAAGACATTTCCGGTCTGACTCACGGTATTGGCTGGTGCGCTCCTCAGCAGGGTGCCTGCAAGTTAACATTGAATGTTAAGGAAGGCGTTATTGAAGAAGCATTAATCGAAACATTAGGCTGTTCAGGTATGACTCACTCAGCTGCGATGGCATCTGAAGCAATTGTCGGCAAAACAATCCTTGAAGCTTTAAACACTGACCTAGTATGTGACGCCATCAATACAGCTATGAGAGAACTGTTCTTACAGATCGTTTACGGCCGTAGCCAGTCAGCTTTCTCTGAAGGTGGATTAGTTATCGGTGCAGGTCTAGAAGACTTAGGTAAGGGTACCCGTTCTCAGGTTGGTACATGTTATGGTACTAAACTCAAGGGTCCTAGATATCTTGAACTGGCTGAAGGTTATATCACTAAGATCGGTTTAGACGCTAACAGTGAAATTATCGGTTACGAATATGTAAACATGGGTAAGTTCATGGATGCGGTTAAGGCTGGTACAGATGCAACTGAAGCATTAAAGAATGAAACCAAGACATACGGCAGATTCGCTGAAGCTGTGAAGTATATCGATCCAAGAAAGGAATAGGAGATAAAAATGGCATTATTTGAAAGTTACGAAAGACGTATTGATACTATTACCAAAGTACTGAATTCATATGGCATTTCTTCTATTGAAGAAGCCAAGAAAATTGTTGATGATCTTGGCGTTGACGTATACGGCATCGTTAAGGGTATTCAGCCAATCTGTTTTGAAAATGCGTGCTGGGCATATATTGTAGGTTCAGCTATCGCAGTTAAGAAGGGTGATAAGACTGCTTATGAAGTAGCAAAATCATTAGGTGAAGGTTTACAGTCATTCTGTATCCCTGGATCTGTTGCGGATGACCGTAAGGTTGGTTTAGGCCATGGTAACCTGGCAGCTATGTTACTTGATGATAACACAAAGTGTTTCGCATTCTTAGCAGGTCACGAATCATTCGCTGCTGCTGAAGGCGCTATCGGTATCGCCAGAAATGCCAACAAGGCAAGAAAAGAACCATTAAGAGTTATCCTTAACGGTTTAGGTAAGGATGCGGCTAAGATCATTTCCCGTATCAATGGATTTACACATGTTGAAACTCAGTTTGATTATTTCACTGGTGAAGTAAAGGTTGTTTCTGAAACAAGATACTCTGAAGGTGAAAGAGGCAACGTAAGATGTTACGGTGCTGATGATGTAAGAGAAGGTGTTGCGATCATGCATAAGGAAGGTGTTGACGTATCTATCACAGGTAACTCAACCAACCCTACAAGATTCCAGCATCCAGTTGCAGGTACATACAAGAAAGAATGTATCGAACAGGGTAAGAAATACTTCTCTGTAGCTTCCGGTGGTGGTACTGGTAGAACATTACATCCAGACAACATGGCAGCTGGTCCTGCTTCATATGGTATGACAGATACTATGGGCAGAATGCATTCAGATGCTCAGTTCGCCGGTTCTTCTTCAGTTCCTGCACACGTTGAAATGATGGGCTTAATCGGTATGGGTAACAACCCAATGGTTGGTGCATCAGTTGCGGTTGCAGTAGCTGTTTCTGAAGCATTACAGGCTTAATCAATAAGATTAATCTATAATTCAAGGCAATCGTAAGATTGCCTTTTTATTTGTATAATTTAATTATTAATGTGACCTTTTAAATGACATTGGTTATTAGATAGGTGAAAGGAGTGAAATATGGAAGATCAGGAAATTATCCAGCTGTATTTTGACCGTGATGAAAAGGCGATTAAAGAAACACAGAACAAATATGCGAATTACTGTTTTTCAATAGCGCACAGGATACTCAATGATTTTATGGACGCTGAAGAATGTCTGAATGATACTTATCAGGGTGCCTGGAATTCCATGCCTCCCCATCATCCGGAAAATCTCGCCATCTATCTTGGTAAAATCTGCAGAAGATGTGCCCTGAATGTACTTAGAAGTAAGAACGCTCAAAAAAGAGGTGGCGGTGAAGCCCTTGTATCCTTTGATGAAATCAGTGAATGTATCGCTGATGATAAGTCCGTCAAAGAAGAACTTGATCTTAAATATCTGAGTGAAGCCATCGATGAGTTTCTATCAGATTTAAGACAGGATGATCGAAAGATATTCGTTTGCCGCTACTACTACTTTGAATCAGTAGAAGAGATCTCTAAAAGATTAGGATTCACCAAGAGTAAAGTCAAAATGTCATTAAAAAGAACCAGAGACAAACTTAAAACATATCTGGAGAAAGAGGGTTACGTTATATGAAAGAGAATAAACTGATAGATGCCATCGGCATGATCAAGGAAGACTATATTGTTGAAGCACATGAAGAAACAAAGAAAGAAAACAGCTTCTTCAATAAAGGAAATATCTTTAAACTTGCCATAGGTTTAGTATGTATCTGTTTATGTGTAGGCATACTTCCTAATATGTTCAGAATGGGTGCGAGCGGTTCTTCTGCTGCTTATGATGTAACGGCACCAATGGATGGCGGATATTCCTACGCGGGTACGACGATGACTGCCGACTACGCTATGAGCGATTCAATGGCATATGAATCTTCAGCCGATTCTACCGCTTCTTTATCTGCCAATAGTACTGTAACCAAGGATGATTCCATCAAGAAGGTTATCACGACCGGTAATATGGATATTGAAACCATGAATCTTGATGAACTGGTTGATGCACTTAGCAGTAAGGTTGAAGCCTATGGCGGTTATATTCAGAATTCTACAATCTATAACTACACATACCGCAGCTATGATGCGACATACCGCATCCCGGCTGATAAATATGAAGAGTTTGTAACCGATATGGGTGATATGGGCAATGTGACCTATTACTACAAAGACTTAAACGATATCACTGATGTCTACTATGATATTGATGCCAGACTCACATCTTTAAAGTCTGAAGAAGCGAAAGTTCTTGAGTTCTATGACAAGGCAACTACCATTGAAGAACTGATGGCAGTTGAAGAAAGACTTTCTGATATCCGTTATGAAATTGATTCCTATGAAACCAGAATCAAAAACTATGATCTGTTGACGGATTATTCAACACTGTATGTTCATATCAATGAAACCAAAGTCTACACCGAAACAAGCGAAAGTTTCTTCACTAGACTTGTCAATTCATTCTCCAACGGTTTCAAGAATTTTGTGTCAACTTTAGAAAATATCGTACTGTCATTTACCTATAATATCTTCCTCATTATCTTCCTAATACTTGTAGCCTTTATCGGATACAGATTATACAGAAGATTCAGAAAGAATAAATAATCCTAATCAGTGGCAATAGCCACTGATTTTTATTTTATAATGGTCGTGTAGGCTAATAAATAAAGGAGATTTATTTTTATGTATAATACTGAAAAAATGGATGGGGTATTTGAATCGAAGAGATTTGAATCTGATGGAGAAATTATTCTTCATGGGGAAAAGATCCCTTATCATACCGTATGTGAAGACAATGTCTTTTATGAAGACGGTAAAGCGATAGCTTCAATCTTTTCATATTCATACTTTAGAAGCGATGTGAAAGACAACAAAGACAGACCTGTCATCTTTGCGTTTAATGGCGGTCCTGGTTCTTCAAGCATGTATGTTCATGCGGGTTTCTTTGGAGCCAAAAGAATCAAGTATGATGAAGTAGACCGTGAAACATCATTACCACCATATGAAGTAATTGATAATCCTGACTGCCTTCTGGATGTCGCAGATGTAGTATGTGTCGACCCTGTAGGTACAGGTTTTGGTTTACTGATAGATGAGACAAAGGGTAAGAAATTCTTCGGTATTGATGAAGATGCGGAAGCTTTAGTCAGTTTTGTGGAAATGTGGCTTAGACGATACAACCGTTTCAATTCACCTAAATATCTGGCGGGTGAAAGCTATGGCTGTACAAGAAGTGCAGTAGCGGCTGGAATTACCTGTGGCGGTTTCGGCAAGGAAAGAGGTTATGGTATCAAGTTTGATGGCATTATCTTTATCGGCAATACTGTTACCATAGGTAAATATTTCAATCAGGGTGTACCTGTAGAAAACTCTGTACAGTATTTCCCTACATACGCGGCCATCAACTGGTATCACAATCATCCAAGTTCTCAGAGCGTCGATGATTTTGCGTATGAAGCCAAAGCTTTTGCGGACAGTGAATATCTTCTGGCTCTATATAAAGGTGAAGCCTTAAAGGGTGAAGAAAGAGAAGATATCATCAAAAAAGTTATGTACTATACCGGTGTATCAAGAGAGTTCTTAGAAGAAAGAGCTTTAAAGATTGATGAATTCGGATTCAGAAAAGAAGTAATCAAACATAAGGGTTTATCAGTATCAAGATATGATGGAAGAGTAACAAGACCCCTAATCAATCCTTTCTTTGATGAAGAAAAAGAAGGTGCGTGGAGAGATGCGACAGCACAGAGATATGACGGTTTCTTCTATGGAGCCTTAAACGGAACCATTTTACCTTCACTTAATGTCAAACTTGACCGTCAGTATCTGACCTTCAGAGTCTTTGAAGATGAAGGTCCGGAAAAGACCTGGAACACCGAAGAAAAGAATGGTACAACAGCTGAAAGATTAAGAGAAGCGATGAACGGATCATTCGGTATGAGAGTCTTCTTCGCCAACGGCTGGTATGATGACTGTACGGAAATCGGCATGGCTTTCTATACGATTGATCATGCGGGTTTGGATCACGATAGAGTATTCATCAAACCATACAAGTCAGGACATATGATCTATATTTCTGAAGAAAACTCTAA
>JAUNIH010000055.1 GCA_030523555.1 Erysipelotrichaceae bacterium | reverse complement strand
TTCCAAAGAAGGTAAGACGATCCTGATCTTTTGAAAAATCAAATGATTCTTCAGCTTTCTTATCTACTTTCATGGAACGGAATTTAAGAATATTAAAGAGTTTTCCGTCTTTTCCTACTCTTTCCTGTTTAAAGAATACAGGACCGGGCATACTTATCTTGATAATGAGCGCTGTTAATAAAAGTAATGGTGATAGAACAATCAGTCCTACACCACTGCACAGAATATCAAATAAGCGTTTGATTATAAGATTTATTTTTCTCATATGGATATTTCTCTTATTAACGAGAAAGCTTCAGCAGCGTTTACGCTTACTGTTGAACCTCTATACATCGCAAGAGCTTTTAAAGCTTCAATAGAGCGGGCGTTAGGATATTCCGCAAGCTGAGTTTCAAAGATCTTCATGGCTTCTAACTTACTATTCAGATATTCTGAGATATCTTCATATACCGTAGGTATGAATTCATTTGTGGTATTAGGGATATTCCATCCGGTTTCTGATAGAGTCTCATATGCGAGTATCTTTGTTACCTTATGTTCATACTTTGGTCTTAAAGCTACCATAGCCGCATCTACAACCATCTGATGATCAATCTGCATATCACCTCTATGAGGTATGTATACTTCATCAGGTTTTATACTGTTAATTACTTCGGATATCTTCTCGTTGAATTCGTGTCTTGGCACATTCTCTAACATTACTGCTGGGAAATCTAAGAATATCGTTTCTTTTACACCAAGGCTCTTATCTGCCTTACGGCATTCAACTCTAGACTGTTCAATTATCTTTTCATCAAATAAAGGTGCATAACCTTTTGTTACAACACAGACATATACTTCATCATTATTTGCTGCCCTTTTGGCAATTGTTCCACCCACACCCAGGATTTCATCATCTGGATGGGGAGCTATAACTAATACTTTCATATCTGACCCCTTGTCTAACATAATTCTATCATTTTAATAATATTTAAAATAAAAGAATAAACCAAGAATAACAGCACTGAAATATTATGATGATGCGTTATAGGATGATTGCTGAATGATTATGACTGTTAATCAGAATTCTGATATTAAATAAGAAATATGAGTATATGATAAAATTATTAGGAAATGAACAACGAAAAGATAGCTGTACTGATACCCTGCTATAACGAAGAACTTACCATAGAAAAAGTAGTAAGTGATTTTAAGGTACAGTTACCTCTTGCGGATATATATGTCTATGACAATAATTCAACTGATAAAACAGCTGAACTGGCTCTTGGCAAAGGGGCAACAGTAGTTAAGGAACCCAATCAGGGTAAGGGCAATGTTGTTAGATCGATGTTCAGGGATGTTGATGCCGATATCTACATCATGGTAGATGGCGATGATACATACCCTGCAGATGAAGTACATAAACTTATAGAAGAAGTAAGAAAAGGTAACGACATGGTCATTGGTGACCGCCTTTCTTCTACCTACTATACCGAAAACAAAAGACCTTTCCATAATCTTGGGAATGATCTTGTAAGATGGCTTATAAATACCATCTTCAGATCTGACATCAGAGATGTCATGACAGGATATAGAGCCTTTTCAAAGAAGTTTGTAAAGACGATATCTGTAATGTCTCCCGGTTTTCAGATTGAAACAGAGCTGACTATTACAGCTCTTGAATACCGATACAATGTTTCAACTGTAACTATTCAGTATAAGGACAGACCTGAAGGTTCTTCATCCAAACTGAATACCTTTTCTGATGGCTTTAAAGTATTATTTACCTTATTTGATATGGTCAAGGACTATAAACCTTTACTGTTCTTTACACTGGTATCTTTAATAGCTTTTATTCTTGGAATAATAATATTCAGACTTATATTCAATGTTTCGGGTGATGTACTGTTTGGACCATTGGTTATAGTTTCTTTACTGTTGCTTGTTCTGGGTCTTATTCTTGATCATCAGAAGAATATCGATAAGAAAAACCATGAACTGATGGTTAATTTCTGGTGCAATAAAAACAATAATTATTAGAGGGGTATTAAAATATGACTTATATCAGAAAAATACTGAAAGAAGAAAATGTAAAAAAGATAATAAATGTTATTTTCTTTCTGATTACAATTGCCGGAATAGGCGTCAGCATATATATGAATTATGTGGATCGTTCCATATGGGGTGATGAAGCTTCTCTTGCGGATTCTTTTACCAACAGAAATCTGATAACCTTATGTCTGTCTGAACTGGAAAATCTGCAGACAGCACCAGTGGTATGGCTGTATTTTGAAAAAATACTGACCCTGATCTTTGGTAACAGCACTATAGTTATCAGATGGGGTTCTACTTTGTTTTTTGCCGGAGCTGTATTACTGATGTATCTGATTGGTAGGAATGTCTTTAAATCCCAATATCCTTTCGCATATTCCGCTTTTGTGGCAAATATTCCTTATCTGCTTAAATACAGCAACGAATTCAAACCTTATATAGCTGAAGCCTTTTTTGTTCTATTGGCTTTTTATCTGTTTTATTTATACAAAGAAGATAAAATCAAGTTACCTGTGCTATGCATATCATGGTCATTTCTGATATGGTGTGGAAATCCGTGCTGTTTTGTTGAAGGCGGTTTGATATTATCAGAAATAATCTATTCTTTCTTTGAAAAAGATTATAAGAAAATCAGAAACATTATTATTGCCGGTATAAGTATTGTTGCGAGTTTTATAGTTTATTACTTCTTCTGGCTGAAAGCAACCGCAACCAGTTTTGGTATGCAGTATTACTGGGAAAACAGCAGTTTTCCACTGATACCTACTTCATTATCTGATCTTCTTACCATCAAGAATCTTGTTCACCTTGTTTTCAGACAGTTCAAAAATATTGAATTATCTGTTCTGGTACTGACATTTCTGTCTTTTGTTTATTTTATCTGGAAAAAGAACAGGCTGATAATCGGTTTATATCTGGGATTTGCTGTAGCTTTATTTGCCTCATATATAAATATGTTCCCGGTTACTGCAAGACTATGGTGCTTCTTTTATCCTCTTGTAGCACTTATTATCCTGTATTTTATTGAAAGTTTTATATCAGGTATTGATTATTCATACAGACATATAGTTCTTGTCTTCTGTATGGCTTATCTTATATGTTCAATGAATGGAATAGTTACCTATTCCAACAAGGATAATGTTTACAGAGCTGATGAAGAGATCAAGTTCGAAATAGATTATCTGAAAGAAAATATTAAAGAAGATGAAAAAATATATCTTTATAATACGAGTGTCGGTGTCTGGGAGTATATAAACGGATATGGTAATACATCTTTTGGTGGATATGATGATAATGTTGTTTTTGGAACTGTATATTTCAATAATGATTATGATGCTTTAGCCAGAAAATACAATTATCAGGAAGAACTGAAAGATATGCTCGAATACGAAAAGATGTATATTGTTATTGTTCATTATTACGATAACAGAATACAGTATCTGATTCCTGCCTTATATGAGAGCGGATATGTTTCTCTGGTTTCTTATGAATATGAGACTCCTCTTCTTTATTACTGCAAAAATATAGAAGACACAAAGACAGATTACAGTCTGGAAATCATAGATCAGTATACTGACTGTGCTTTGACTTATACAACAATCAGAATCAGTAACACGGGTGGAAGCTATATCAATAACAGATTTGAGAATATTTATTTAAAAGATGAAGAAAATGGTCTGACTTTTGTATTGGATAAAGTGCTTGCACCGGGAGAATATACTGATGTTACAGTATCCTATTCATCAGATATAAAACCTGTATTCAATCTTTATAACAGCTATAAAGCTATTGGAAACAGTTATCTGGAAATCAGATAATCAGCGTTTCTGCAAAGTGTTTTCGTTACATATAAAATATGCATTGCACTTCAGTTTATACTGGAGTGCTTTTTATAGTGAAAAATAGTATGATAAATAAGTAATATTATGACTTTTAAACCTGATATACACGCTGATGATTACGGATATTCTTTAAATACTTCAAAAGACATTCTTGATTGTATGAAGGATGGTTATTTGAACAGTATTTCCATTATCTGTAATATGCCTTCATTTGAAGAAAGTATGGATATGTTATATGAAGAAATTAAGAATCTTCCATTTCTTCCACTTATATCCGTACATCTAAATCTTGTAGAAGGAGACAGTGTTTATAACGGCTCCCTGCAGGATTATTCATGGGGAAATTTATTTATCAAGTCATATTTATGGGATAAGGATACTTTTGAATATCTTAAGAAAGAGATTAAAGCTCAGATTTATAAGGTAGATGAAGTTGTAAGTAAGTGTATCGATATAGCTGAGACTAATCACATTCCTGTTAAACAGAAAGGTATTCGTATTGATTCTCATGTTCATACACATCTTATACCTATTGTCTGGAAAGCTTTAATTGAAGTTATACAAGAAGAAAAACTCAATGTTGAGTTTATCCGTAATCCTAAAGAACCTATCGTTCCTTTCTTTAAACAGAAATCACTGGTACCTAAGTATAACGTAGTGAATATGGTGAAGAATAGAATATTAATGTTTTATTCAGGTAAAGTAGACAGGTACTGCAGGAAAAATGATATGGATACCATGTATATGTGGGGTCTTATCATGTCTGGAGAAATGGATATAGAAAGAATAAGTAAGATATATCCTGATATGGAAAAGTACTGTGAAAGACATAAGAGACCATTGGAGATTCTCTTTCATCCAGGACTCGCATTAAAAGAAGAAGATTGTGTAGAGATGAATCCTGAGTCTTCTAAAGCGTTTAATATGTCTGATAATCGTAAGATAGAGAATAAAGCTGTAAGGAATATAAAAACAGTTATAGATAGAGGTTAGTATGGCTAAAAACAAGAAAGAACTTTTAAGTGTTATTGTTCCCTGTTATAACGAAGAGGAAGCTCTTCCTCTTTTCTATGAAGAAACTGTAAAAGTACTTAATACTTTAGAAGATGTTGATTATGAAATTATATTTGTAGATGATGGGTCTAAAGATAAGACTATTGATAAGATGATGAATCTATCTAGAGAAGACAAAAATGTAAAGTATTTCTCTTTCTCAAGAAACTTCGGTAAGGAATCGGCGATGTACGCAGGTTTATATAACGCTGATGGTGATTATGTGGTGATTATGGATGCCGATCTTCAGCATCCTCCTGTTATGATTGCGGAAATGTTAAATGCGGTTAAGTATGGTGAATATGATGTGGCTGCCGCAAGAAGAGTGACTCGAGATGGTGATAATAAGATAACTACTTTCTTTGCGAGAACTTTCTATAAGATAATCAATTCCATCTCTGAAGTAGAAATGATGGATGGAGCAGGTGATTTCCGTCTTATGAGAAGAAATGTGGTAGATGCCATTCTGTCAATGAGTGAATACTACCGTTTTTCTAAAGGTATTTTCTCGTGGGTTGGCTATAAAACGTATTGGATTGAATATGAAAACGTGGATCGTGTAGCGGGTACTACTTCCTGGAGTTTTATGGGGCTTCTTAAATATGCGATTGATGGCATTATGAACTTTTCACTGGCACCACTTAATATGTGTACTATTATGGGTGTTATCCTGATGATTTCTTCATTTGTGTATCTGCTGTTTATTGTGGTTAAATATGCCATTTATGGAGATCCTGTTGCCGGATGGCCTACATTAATGTGTGTAATTCTTATTCTTGGGGGAATAGTTTTACTAAATCTTGGTATTATCGGTCAGTATGTCGGTAAGACTTACATGGAGTCAAAGGGTAGACCACACTATATAATTTCTAAAACCAACGATAAGGATGCAAAGAAGGTAAAGTAAGATGAAAGATCTGATTATTATGGGAGCTGGGGATTTATCCAAGGATGTCTGCTGGCTTGTAGAAAGAATAAATGATAATAGGAAAGAATGGAATCTTTTAGGTTTCACTGAGATAAGTGAAGAAAAAGAGTTCATGGGTTATCCAATCTTAGGTGATGATAACGTTGTCTCTGATTATCCAAATGCCTGGGTTATCTGTGCCGTGGCAAATCAGAAACTAAGAAATAAGATTTATGATAACTTACCTGAAGGTACAAAGGTTGCGACTTTAATTGATCCTATCGCAATGATTCACAAGAGCGCTGTCATTGAAGAAGGATCAATGGTTTTTGCCAACAGTCTTGTGGGCGTTGGCGCTCATTTAAGTAAGGGTGTAGTAGTTTTATATAATTCCTATGTCAACCATGACTGTGAAGTTGGAAAGTGTGTAACGATATATCCATCCGCTACGATATCCGGTAAATCCGTAATTGGTGATTACGCCGAAATCGGAACAGGTGTAAGTATTATTCAGCATAAAAAGATCTGTGAAGGTGCCACTATAGGCGCTGGCGCAGTAGTCTTTACCAATATCAAAGATACAGGAACCACTATCGGTAATCCTGCCGTAACGATGGGGGCCAAGAAGAAATAATGAAGACTTTAATTATTGCGGAAGCCGGTGTAAACCATAACGGCAGTTTTGAAATTGCGAAGCAGTTAGTCGATAAGGCATGTGAAGCAGGAGCTGATATTGTCAAGTTTCAGACCTGTAAAGCCGAAAATGTTATTTCAAGATATGCGGATAAGGCTGAATATCAGAAAGTAACGACCGGTGAAGCTGATTCTCAACTTGAAATGGTTCGAAAGCTGATGTTGACTTTCGATGAATATCGTATGCTGAAAGAATACTGCGATGAAAAAGGTATTACTTTCTTATCAACCGCCTTTGATCTAGTGAGTGTTGATTATCTACACAGTATCGGAATGAACTTATGGAAGATTCCATCGGGCGAAGTAACCAATTTACCTTTATTAATTAAAATCGCTAAACTTCATGAACCGATAATCATGTCTACCGGCATGTGCGAGATGGATGAAGTTCTGGAAGCTGTTAAGGTTTTAAAAGATTATGGGGCAGGAGAAATCACAATTCTTCATTGCACCACCGAATATCCGGCACCATTTGAAGATGTAAATCTTAAGGCAATGGATGAAATCAGAGCCAAGACAGGTTTAAAGGTCGGCTATTCTGATCATACAAAAGGTATTGAAGTACCTGTAGCTGCCGTAGCGCTGGGTGCCTGCGTCATCGAAAAACACTTTACATTAGACAGAAATATGGAAGGTCCTGATCATAAGGCATCTATTGAACCTGATGAATTAAAGGAAATGGTATCTTCAATAAGAAATATTGAAAAAGCTGTAGGAGATGGCAATAAGACTATCTCTTCTTCAGAAATTAAGAATAGAGATATTGCCCGTAAGAGTATTATTGCCTTAACCGATATCAAGGCAGGAGATATCTTTTCAGAAGAAAATATCACTACCAAAAGACCAGGTAATGGCATCAATCCAATGAGGTGGTTTGACCTTTTAGGTAAAACCGCTAAACACGACTATAAAGAAGATTATCTGATAGAAAAGGACGAACTTGAAGACTGATAAACTGAAAATCACAGCTGTTAGTAGTACAAGGGCTGATTATGGCATAATGAGACCTCTTTTGTTACGCCTTGAAAAAGCTGAATGGTGCGAACTTAAAGTTGTCGCCACGGGTACGCATCTATTAGAGAAATACGGCAATACCATTAACGAGATAGAAAGAGATAATCTTTCTATAGATAAGGTATCCATCATTGAAAATGACAGCACAGCTGATATTATGGCCAATACTGTTAAAAGGTTTGATGAATACTTCAATAATCACGAGATTGATGTCGTATTACTTCTGGGTGACCGTTATGAAATCTTTGAAGTAGCTTCAGCCTGCGTTATCAATAATCTTCCGATTATTCATATTGCCGGTGGCGAAACAACTGAAGGCGCCATCGATGAAGTATTCAGACATTCTATCACCAAGATGTCATATCTTCATCTTGCCTCAACTGAAGTATATAAAAACCGTATTATCCAGCTTGGTGAAGATCCAGAACGTGTATTTAATACCGGCGCAATGGGTGTTGAGAATGTCTTGAATGTCAAGTGTCTGAGCAAAGAAGAATTAAGTAAGGAACTTGATTTTGATTTAGATAAGGAATATGCGGTAGTGACCTTCCATCCCGTGACTATGGAACAGGGAAGCGAATTATCACAGCTTAATGAATTATTAAAAGTAATTGAAAATCATCCGGAGATTAATTTCATTATCACCAAATCCAATGTTGATAAGGGTGGTTCTTTAATCAATGATAAATGGGATGAGTTTGGTAAGATCCACGACAATGTCAAAGTATTTGCGTCTTTAGGCATGTTGAGATACTTTTCAGCGATTAAATACTGTTCATATGTGATTGGTAATTCAAGCAGTGGAATAGTGGAAGTCCCTTCTTTTAAGGTACCTACAATCAATATTGGAGACAGACAGATGGGAAGAATCCAGTCTACCAGTATCATCAACTGCAAACCTGTATCTGAAAATATTGAAAGAGCTCTTGAATATGCCAAGAGTGAAGAATATAAAAATGTTCTGGCTAAAAGTCATAATCCATATGAAAGAGAATGCCCTTCCAGAGATATGTTAGAAATTATTAAGGATACTTTCTATGGAAAGAGGATTAATCTGAAAAAGTCATTTTATGATCTGGAGTTTGAAGAATGAGAAATATCGCAATAATTCCCGCAAGAAGCGGATCAAAGGGTATAGAAGATAAAAATATTAAGCTTTTAGGTGGCAAACCTCTGATGGCTTATACTATTGAAACAGCTGTTAAATCGGGTTGTTTTGATGTTGTTATGGTTTCTACAGACAGCGAAGAATATAAGGAGATAGCTCTGGAATATGGTGCGGAAGTACCATTCTTAAGAGATGAAGAAACCGCAACTGATAAGGCATCTGTCTGGAGTGTCTGCAGGGAAGTATTACTCAAATATATAGATATTGGTAAAGAGTTTGATACCTTTACTTTATTACAGCCTACAACCCCTTTAAGAAGTGTGGATGATATTAAGGGTTGTTTTAAGATGATGGAGGATAAGAAGGCTGATGCGGTTGTATCGATGTGTGAACTAGAATGTTCCATGCATCTAGTCAACACTCTTCCTGAAGATAATTCCATGGATAACTTTATAAGTGAAGAAAACTATAAGAAGAGAAGACAGGATATAAGACCTTATTATCATTTCAATGGGGCTATATATCTTTCCAAGGTAGAAACATTTATGAAAGAGGAAAACATTTATAAGAATAACTGTTATGCCTATATAATGGATCGATACAGATCTTTTGATATAGATGAAGAGATAGATTTTAAGATATGTGAGGCGTTACTGAAATAAAGATTATATGAACAAACTTAAAATGCTGATTGATAATCCTAAAGTTATACTTCACTTTCTGGTATGGAAGGGGTTTTTTGATTTTCTTTCAGATGAAGAAAAACTGAAACTTATCTGGAAGGTTTATACTGACAAACCATTGAATCTTGATAATCCTCAAGGTTTTAATGAAAAACTGAACTGGTTAAAACTTTATGACAGAAAAGACATTTATACCATTATGTCTGATAAATATGAAGTAAGAAAGTATATTAAAGAAACCATAGGGGGAAAATATCTTATACCTTTAATTGGTGTTTATGATGATCCTGAGGAAATTGATTTTGATAAACTTCCTGACAGTTTTGTGATTAAGTGGAATCATAATTCCGGTCAGGGTATGTGTTTATGTAAAGACAAAGACGGACTTGATAAAAAGTCAGTGATAAATTCTTTGAAGAAGGCACGTAATTACCGTTACTATGAAAAATCTCTGGAGTGGCCTTATAAAAATATAAAACCGAAAATAGTCATTGAAGAATTTATAGAAGATAAAAGTGAAAAAAATAAATCAGGAACACTGATAGATTATAAGTTCTACTGTTTTAATGGTGAACCAAGGTTTCTGTATGTGGGAACAGATGATATTACAGGTGGTAAAAAAGGTGAGGCGAGATTGACATTTCTGAATATGAACTGGGGACCTGTACAGTTTTATAGAGAAGATCACAGACAGATAGGATTTGATGTAGATAAACCTGATAAGTTTGATGAAATGGTTGAAATATCAAGAAAACTGAGTAAAGATATCCCTTTTGTAAGAGTAGATCTTTATTGTGTAAATGATAGAATTCTTTTTTCCGAGATGACATTCTTTCCTGGAGGAGGGTATGGTTTTTTCAACCCTGAAGAATGGGAAAGAAAAATAGGTGATTTGATAATACTGCCGGAAAAAGTTAAATGATGAAATCAGATGAATATAACAGTGCTGGTTTTCAGATTTGAACATGCCTTATTGTATAATAGGAAAGAATTATGTTGAGTATAGAAAAGAAGATATTTGATTATATCAATAAAAACAGATATGTCATCTTTGTGGGAGTAGTTACCTTACTTTCAGTGATGGCACGTTTTTATCTTCTTTACTACCGATCAGATGATATGATCGTATGTCTTGAACCATGGTTTGAAGGATTAAAGAATCATGGAGGATTAGGTGGATTAAAGTATTATCAGAGTGAACTTAATGGTAACTATAATTATCCTTATGCCACTTTAATGGCCTTACTCACATATCTTCCTTCAGCTATTAAGCCGATATATCTTGTAAAGGCATTATCGATAGTATTTGATTATCTGCTGGCTGGATTATGTGCGTATTTTACATATGATCTGACAAAGAATTACTTCAAGAGTGTTCTTGTGTATTCGATTGTGGTATTACTTCCTAGTGTTGTCTTAAATTCTTCGATGTGGGGACAGTGCGACGCCATATATAGCTTCTTTGTGGTATTGGCTCTATATTTCCTGTTAAAGAAGAAGTATCTATATACCTTTATCTTTACCGGTGTAGCTGTAGCCTTTAAGGCACAGGCGATTCTTGTCTTATTGCCGTTATTGCTGATCGCCTACTGTAACAGAAGAGATTTCTCTCTTTTATACTTCCTGATAATACCGCTTGTTGATATCGTTATGTGTTTACCTGCTTTATTAAGTGGGGTATCAGTAAATGAAATAATAAATGTCTATATCAATCAGGCAGGAACCTATTCCCATATGGTATATAATTATCCGAATATCTATTATCTTTTATCACCCGCAAGTGATGGTTTAGGTATGGGAAGTTCAGGCCTGTATTATATGATTGCCGGATGCGGTCTGACCCTGTTATATCTTCTTGAAAGAAATAAGAAGATGGATGATAAGAAGATGCTGGAACTCTCTGTCTGGTTAATAGTGATGGTTTGTTTCCTGATGCCTGGAATACATGAAAGATACTGCTACACGGCAGAAGTAATGGCTGTAGTATATTGCGTGGTATATGGAGAGAATATTTTTGTTCCAGTATTTTTAAACTTTGTATCATTAATCTGTTACAGCAACTATCTTTTACATACAGAGTCTGCGGGAATGAATATACTGGCAGTTATGTATTTTGTGTTCTTCTGTTTTTATACAAAGAAGACTTTAATTTCCGAAAGGGGGAATAAGTAGATGATCGATAAATTAATGGAATCAGGAAAGATAAAGAGGTAATTTGACATATTGAGTGTTTTTGGAAAATCGCTCATTGTCTTAATTTGTG
>JAUNIH010000004.1 GCA_030523555.1 Erysipelotrichaceae bacterium | reverse complement strand
AAGGCCACATATGAAGACATAGCAAAGACACATACACACGATAGGATAAAAAGCCGTATTGTTAAAGGACATCGCATGATGTCCTTTTATATGCGTTTATGTCTATGATGTATAATTATTTTATGTATCTGATTGAATGTTACGTAACCAATTCATCATTAAATATCAATCATCCTTTTACTTATGTATCTGATGTTGAGATTGATCTTTTTAAACGTATCAATGTATCATTCAACAGAAGTGATAATGTAGCACTTGTGACAGCCTGTGCATATACCGATAAAAACAGTAATGAATTAAAGGAAGAATTCGGCTTTGAACTGTTACCTGTCTTATCGGTTATTGATGAAGAATCGGTAATATCCATAGAACAGTATGAACTGGCGAAATGGCTGTCGCGTACAACCATTTCACCGCTTATTTCGTGTCTCAATGCCATGCTGCCGAAGGTTTTAAAGACATCCAAGACCTATACAAAGCCCAAAACTGTCAGAAAAATAAGACGTATTTGCGCCGATAATATAAAGACACCTAAACAGAAGGAAATATATGAAAAGATATATGACGGAATGAAAGTCAGTGAACTCGATTCTTTATCCATCAGTATCCGCAATAAACTGATAGATTGTGGCGCTATTGAAATATATGAAGAAGAATATGAATATACCAACGATCTTATTCCTGAATCTTCTTTTAAAACATTAAACAAAGAACAGGAAGCCGCATATAAGGGCGTTATTAATACAGATAAGCTTGTATCTTTACTGTTTGGCGTAACCGGATCAGGTAAAACGGAAGTATATCTTCATCTGGCAAGATACTATCTGAGTCTGAACAGGAATGTGCTTATTCTGGTACCAGAAATATCTTTGACACCTCAGATGATTGAAAGAGTAAAAGAAAGATTTGAAGATGTCGTGTTCTATCACTCTGAACTTAATGATCAGGAAAGATATGAACAGTATAAAAGAGTGAAGAATAATGAAGTAAAAATAGTTGTAGGGACTAGAAGTTCTATCTTCCTTCCTTTTAATGATCTGGGTTTAATCATTATCGATGAAGAACATGATCAGAGCTATTATCAGGATTCAACACCTGTCTATAACGTTAAAAATGTAGCGATTAAAAGAGCTATAGACTTTAAAGGAAAAGTATTACTTGCATCAGCTACGCCATCTTTAGAATCCTACAGCAGAGCCTTAAAAGGGGATTATCAGTTCCTGGAACTGAAAAACCGTATCAATCAGTCCTTTCCTGATATTACATTGATTGATCTGAATAAGGAACTTCGCAACAGACATTCCTATATTATTTCAAAACCTTTAAAAGAAGAACTGGATAATGTTCTATCCAATAATAAACAGGCGCTCATTTTATTAAACAGAAGAGGATATTCACCGGTAATCAAGTGTGCAGACTGCGGAGATGTATTGATGTGTCAGGATTGCGATATAGCGTTGTCCTATCACAATGATGAAAATGTTTTGAAGTGTCATCAGTGCGGCAGGAAATATGCAGTACCGAAAAGATGTCCTAACTGTAACAGTAGTAATCTCATTTATTATGGCTTTGGTACCAAGAAAGTCGAAGAAGAACTGATTAAGCTTTATCCTGATAAAAGAATAATCCGTATGGACAGGGACGCTGTAGGACATAAGGGTGCTCATCAGAAGATTTTAAAGGCTTTTGGTGATAAGGAATACGATATTCTTGTTGGTACGCAGATGATATCCAAAGGGCTTGATTTCCCTGATGTAACACTAGTCGGTATCTTAAACGGTGATGCCGGTCTTATGCATCAGGACTACAATTCATCAAAGACCACTTTTGATTTTCTGATGCAGGCATCTGGAAGATCTGGAAGATCAGACAGTAAAGGCAAGGTTTTCATTCAGGTTTTCAATCCTGAACATTACGCAATTAAAGCTGTTGAATATCAGGATTATACATATTTCTACAATATTGAAATGAAATACCGTGAAAAGACCAAATATCCGCCATATTCACATTTACTGGAAATTGTCTTATCCGATACAAACGACAATAGACTCGAAGACAGTGTTAATAAACTCTATGATAGAATTGATATGTTGCCATACAGAAAATACAAGCCTTACAGTCTCAACAAGCTTAATAAACTTAAAAGATACAGGATTGTATTGCTTGATAAGGATCTATTGGCAATGTTAAAGGATGTTTCGGGTATTGTTGATGAATATCTGAAACTGAGAAACAAGTCCACCATAACCGTAAAGGTTGATTCCAATTATTTAGACTGATGACACAGAGAGAAGTAGCTTTAAATATTATCTATAAGACCATACATGATGAATCCTATTCCAATTTATTGATGCGAAAGGAACTGTCGCAGCTGCCTGTAATACAGCGTTCTTTCTGCACCAATCTGGTCAATGAAGTCTTAAGAAAATACGAGATTCTCAATTTTCAGTTCAAAGAACATATTAAGAAGAATACCAGTCTTAAAACACGTATTATCTTATGTATGGCGATGTATGAGAAATTCTATCTTAAGGAAAAGGATTATGCCGTAAACAATGAATATGTAAAACTGGCATCAAGTAAATATGAAAAGTCATTTGTGAATGCGGTATTACATAATACCGATACATTCAAAGAATCTGATGAAGAAGATGTAAATGCCAATCTTCCCAAATGGATTTATTCTTTACTGAAGGCTCAGTACAGCATAGATGAACTTGAAAAGATTGTTAAGGGATTCCAGAAAGTTCCTGAAGTATATTACCGTATCAACAGAAACAAATGCACTAAGGCCACGCTTGATAATCTTAATGTCAACTGGATTAATGAAGATATCTTTACCAGTGACAGAAATATGATTAATACCACTTTATATAAGGATGGTTATTTCTATGTACAGGATCTTAACAGCGCATCCTTATATAAATACCTTGATCTTAAAGAAGATGATATCTTTCTTGATATGTGCAGTGCACCAGGATCAAAGCTGTTCAACTGTCTTGATATTGTTAAAGAAGAAAATGCCTATGGCAATGATGTTCATGAATCAAGAGTTGAACTTATCAGAAAGATGGCTGAAAAACTGGGATATAAAAACATCAATCTCTTCTGTAAAGATGGAAGAAAGATAAAAGATATTACGGATATCAGATTTGATAAAATTCTTCTTGATGCTCCCTGTTCAGGGCTGGGAGTTATAAACAGAAAACCGGATCTCAAGTTTCACATTAAACCGGAAAGTCTTGATGAACTTGAGGTTCTGCAGAGTGAACTGTTGGATTCAGCACTATCTTTACTTAAAGATAAAGGTACAATCCTTTATTCGACATGTACCCTGAATAAAAAAGAAAATTCAAAACAGGTAAACAGTTTTCTTAAGAGATATCCTGATTTTATGCTTGAGGAAGAAAACACAATTATCAATGAACTTGGAGACTGTTTCTATTACGCTAAACTAAGGAAGGCATAAATGAATTCAATATATGATTTAAATCTTGAAGATCTGGAAAATTATCTTGTTTCACTGGGCTTAAAACCTTTCAGAGCCAAGCAGATAATGAAATGGCTTTATGAAAAAAGAGTTTCTACATTTGAAGAAATGAGTGATATATCCAAAGATCTTCAGAAGAAACTGAATGAAGATTTTATTATTGACAGTATTTCGATTAAGGATGTACAGGTATCTAAAGACGGTACAGAGAAATACCTTTTTGAAATGGCTGACGGATCTCTGGTTGAATCAGTAATGATGGTCTTTGAATACGGTTATTCAGCGTGTCTTTCTTCACAGGTAGGATGCAACATGGGATGCACTTTCTGTGCTTCAGGATTATTAAAAAAACAGCGAAATCTCAGTGCCGGCGAAATAGTATTGCAGGCTCTCATGATTCAGAAAAGACTTGATGAGATAGATAAAAGATTAGGAAATATCGTTGTCATGGGAACAGGAGAACCTTTTGACAACTATGATAATGTCATGAAGGCGATGTCGATCATCAATTCACCATATGGAATGGAAATAGGGGCAAGACATATCTCTATTTCAACTTGTGGAGTTATACCTGGTATAGAAAGATTTGCGAAAGAAAATCTTCAGTATAATCTGGCTATATCATTACACGCATCAAATGATGAATTAAGGTCTTCTCTAATGCCTGTAAATAAGGCATATCCTTTGGAAGAACTTATGAAGGCTTTAAAAGAATATTCTGCCACCAACAACAGACGTCTGACATTTGAATACCTTCTGTTAAGTGGAGTAAATGATTCAGCTCAGAATGCGAAAGAGATCAAAGAACTTCTTAAAGGGATGAATGCGTATATCAATCTCATTCCTTACAATGAAGTTAAAGAAAAGGATTATAAGACAAGTTCGGAAGAAAATGCTTTGAGATTCTATGATTTATTAAAGAAAAATGGGGTTTCGGTAACTTTAAGACAGAAAAAGGGTACAGATATTGACGCTGCATGTGGTCAACTTCGTGCCAATAATTTAAAATAGATTTATGAAATACGCTTGTATCAGTGATGTAGGTCTAATCAGAGAAAAAAATCAGGATAGTATGATGGTGGCTGTTAATGGCTATGGCGATTATCTTTTTCTTGTGGCTGATGGTATAGGTGGAGGTAAAGCTGGAGAGGTTGCCAGCGAAGAAACAGTCAAATATTTCGATTATGTGTTTAAGGAATCAGGACCTTTCAGTTCTGTTCACGATATAATCGATTATCTTGAACTTCATCTGTCAAGATGCAATAAACATGTTTTTGATATGTCGTGTGCCTATGAACAGTATTCAGGAATGGGCACAACTGTTTCCGGTGTGCTTGTAACCAAAGAATATGCGGTAACACTAAACTGTGGTGATTCCCGTGTATATGGATTTATAGACAATAAACTGTTCCGTCTTACTGATGATGATACACTTGTCAATCAGATGCTGAAATCAGGAAAGATATCATATGAAGAAGCGATCAATCATCCTAAACGTCATTATCTTGTTAAGGCCATAGGTATATTTGACCGTATTAACTGTGATGTACATCAGGTAAAGAAGATGGATTATTTTATGGTGAGTACAGATGGACTTCATTCATATGTGGATGAAAAAGATATTGAAGATATTGTACTGTCTGACAATACGCTTGAAGATAAGGTTAATATACTTAAAGAAAAAGCTTTGTCTAAAGGCGGATATGACAATATCACACTGATAATTGGAAAGGACAGCGATGAATAAGACCATAGGCAACCGATATCAGATAATATCGCATATCGGTAAGGGTGGTATGGCTGATGTGTATCTCGCTTACGATGTTATTCTGAAAAGAGAAGTAGCGGTAAAGATTCTTAAATCAGATCTTGCGGATGACAAGGTCTCTTTGGAACGTTTTTCAAGAGAAGCAGGGGCAATTGCGAACCTTTCGCATCCTAATATCGTTGATGTCTATGATGTAGGTGATGATGGTGAAAACCATTATATTGTCATGGAATATATCAAAGGATATGCCCTTAAACAGCTGATAAAGAAAAGGGGAGCTATTCCTTATAAAGAATCTGTCTGGATGATGAAACAGCTGTCTGGTGCTTTAATGGAAGCCCATAAGAATGAAATCATTCACCGTGATATAAAATCCCAGAATGTCCTGATTAAACATGACGGTACTGTTAAACTTTCAGATTTTGGTATTGCGATTGCCAATGGTGATATCGAAATAACATCCAAGGATTCGGTAATTGGTTCCGTACATTATCTGGCTCCGGAATTATCCAAAGGTAAACAGGCATCCATGCAGTCGGATATCTATTCATTGGGTATCGTTTTCTATGAACTGCTTACAGGTGATGTACCGTTTACCGGAGATAATGCCATTCAGGTTGCCTTGAAACATATCAAAGAAACAATTCCTTCTGTCAGATCTATAAATCCGGATATTCCTCAATCGGTAGAAAATATCATTATCCGTGCTACCTGCAAGAATCCTAAATACAGATACAGGAATATCAGTCTGATGCTGAAGGATCTTAACGAATGTCTCAATGATGATCATCTTTACGATAAAAAGCTTGTACTTACAAGTGATGGTTTCATTGATGAAAAAGAGACCAAAACCGGTAATGAAAGAAATTTCTCCAATAAAATACTGATTGTTGTATTAAGTCTTTTATCTGTTATTCTGCTGCTTCTTATTATGACTGTATCCGGTGTATTCAGAAACAGAACCCAGAATGTTACTGTACCGGATATCGTTGATAAGACAATTCAGGAAGCAAGGGATGAACTTGCAGTGCTGGGAATAGAAATTGATGAATCAAGAATTGAATGGATACTTACTGATTCTGTAGAGAAAAACAGGATTGTTTCGGTAGTTCCGGAAGTCGGATCAACTGTTGAAAAGGGCTCTAAAATCAAAGTAACGGTTTCTGACGGGGTTTATTCCATAATGGGCAATTATGTAGGTATGGACTACAATACCGCTCAGGATACACTCAAATCCCTTAATTTCCGTATCAAACTTGTAGGTGTACAGTCCACATCTGTACCGGGTACAGTTCTGTCTCAGTCTGTAGCTCCAGGAGATAAGTTTGATTCATCTGTAAATAATGACATAACTCTTGAATACGCTGTAGAAGAATCTGTTATTCTTGATTCTTCTGTATCAGGTATGGATATATCAGAAGCTGCATCCTACTTTGAACAGCTGGGTTATAACTATAAACTTGTGGCGGTTGCCCAGTATTCACTGAGTACTGATGAACAGAACAATTTCAAACCGTACACAGTGGTAAAAACCGATCCTGCTCTAGGAAGTGCGTTTATACCTGGTGATGACAACTACATTACCATCTATTTCTATGAACCTGATTCTTCACCTGTAGATACCATACCTGCAGATAATCAGTAGGAGTCAACATGATAATTTCACCTTCAGTATTATCTTTACATTATGACGATTTCAAAAATCAGCTGGATGCCCTTAATGAATCGGTTGAATGGCTGCATTTTGATGTTATGGATGGTAATTTTGTACCTAATATTTCTTTTGGCCCGGTTATCTTTTCCTATTTCAGGAAGAATTCCTCATTATTCATGGATGTCCACCTGATGGTTAATGATCCTGAACATTATGCGATGGAGTTTGCGAATAAAGGTGCTGAAAGTATTACTTTCCATTATGAAAACTACAATGATCCGGATGAATGCATAAAACTGATAGATAAACTTCATTCTCTTTATCTTAAAGCCGGCATTTCCATTAATCCGGGAACATCCGTAAAAGATATTGAACCTTTACTGAACAAGGTTGATCTGGTCCTTGTCATGTCTGTTGAACCAGGGTTTGGCGGACAGAAGTATATACCTTCATCTACCGATAAAATAAAAGAACTTGATTATTACCGTAAACTGTATAACCTTTCCTATATCATTCAGGTTGATGGAGGAATAAATGATCAGACTGCACACGAAGTACTTAATGCGGGATGCGACTGTCTTGTTGCCGGGTCATATATCTTTGACGGGGATATCATTTCTAATGTCAATAAATTAAGATCATGCAAATAAAAATGGGGTTAACCCCATTTTTAAGTATAAAAAAACTTCCATTATGGAAGTTAAGCTGCCTTAGCCTGATTTTTTAAAGTTCTTAGTGCACGGGCAGAAACGCGAACCTTCTTTGGCTTACCATCAACCATCAGTGTAACAGTTTGAAGATTGACATTCCATTTACGGCGTGTAGCACGAAGTGAATGTGAACGATTGTTACCAGACAAAGGTCCTTTACCAGTAATTGGACATACTCTCGACATACAGCTGGCCCCCTTTCTTTTTTAATGCTTATTTATATTAACAAATAATTATTTCAATTGCAATAACATTTTTAATTTTCATCCAGCAGTAAGGCTGTACCGCTTTTTCCGTATCCGTAATTGTCTCTGTTGAGATAGAAAAGGGTAGAACCTAAAGTGAAAGCTACCAGTTCTGATATCAGGAATGACCACCATATACCGCTGTCTCCCATGATGACAGGACAGGCAATAGTAAACAGCAGTTTAAAGACAATATTTCTCATTATTGATAAAAAAGTAGCTACTTTGGTATTTCTGAATGATACAAATATTCTATTTATTAGAATAGATCCTGATACAAAAGCAGTAGAGAAGAGTTCAATTGTTAAACCCTCCAAAGCCATATTCATAAGATTGGCAGATGTATCAGCCGACATATATATTGAAAGCATCGGTTTTCTAAGCAGGAATCCACCTATCGTAAATATACTGGTTCCGATAAACCATATCTGCATGGTATATCTGATATATCTAGATATTCTTTCTTTGTTTCTGGCTCCGTAATTGTAAGCCATAATAGGGCCTATGCACCCGGCAAAACCGATAAAGGAACTTGCCAGGATTCTTCTGATATCCTGAATGATAGCCTGCGCTGCAACGCCTTCTGATCCCAGCATATATATAATCACTCTGTTTGAGACAAAACTGGTAAAACCAAAGGATGCAGAGTTTAATACCTGAGGGAAACTTGTAAGCCAGCACTCTTTCAATATGTCGATATAATGGTGATCCGTCTTTACAAAATGTATTTCTCTTTTATCGTTCATAAAGAAGATAAGACCGATCATAAAAACAGTAAATGAAGAAATGGTATTAGCCAGAGCTGTACCTAAAACACCCATCTTCAGTACGACAATAAACAGGATATCCAGAACGATATTCATAACACCGTTTACGATACTTTCGACAAGTGTCATCTTCGGATTACCGGAAGTTGAATAAAAAGCTGCAAAAGCCATAGCGCATAAACGGGAGGAAATAAATGAATAGTATGACCTTATGTATATCAGTCCATAACCTGAAATATCATCTCCAGCACCAAGAAAACTTAAAATAGGGTGGGCAAAGATATTGAAGACTAGAGCCATGCCCACACCAAAGATAAAACACAGTCTTATCATTTTGGTAAAGATAACTGAAGCTTCTTCTTTGCTTCCTTTGCCCATCTGATGGGCAGCAACAGTACTTGCGCCTACCGCAAAGATATGAGAGAAGGCGAAGTTAAGGGCATCAAGAGGTCCAAGAATTTTGATACCAGCCAGAGCCAGATGTCCGACAAAGCGGGATATAAAAAGACCGTCATCCAGCGATTCAAACATTCTCGCAAACAGATTTGTAAGAAGTCCCGGTAGACCGAAAAGGAATAATGATTTTAAAGTAAAATCCTGTCCTATTCTGGCGGTATTTTCGTTTTCCATAGAAATTATTATATTACAATGATTTTTGTTTTATCTTTATTATTTCAAATATGTTAATATTTATTTATGAGTAATGATTCCAAACAGATTTATGTTTCTCTAGAACTGGGATTAAATGATATCAGAGTACTTGTATCTGAATATTACAGCACCCGTTTTAATATCATCAGAAATGAATCTTATCCGAGTGATGCCATATCTGATTTCAAGATAGTTGACCGTAAAGCACTCGTTAATAATATTACTTACGCCATAAAAGATACTTCTGCCAAAATCGGAGCACAGATTGAAAAGGTTATTCTGGTTCTTCCGGCATACAATTTCAAAAGATTTACTTTGAGAAGCAGTATTATTCCTGAAAACGGAGTAGTAAGAAAAGACGATATTATTCGCGCTGTAAGTAATTCATTAAAGGCTAAGATTGATGATGGTGTTATGGTTGTTAATCCGGTTGTCACAAAATACACGGTAAACGGTATTTCAACAAGACGTATGCCGGAAAAAGAAATCAGTGATGATGTGGTAGCGGATATTGATCTTTTATGCTGTGACAAACAGATGGCCTATGATTATGTATCGGTTGTTGAAGAAGCAGGTATAAAGGTTCTTGATATTACACTTAATTCATACTGTATTGCGAAAGAATCTTCTCTTATTGAAGAATCTTTAAAAAAGAATATTATTATTCTTGATATTGAAAAGGAAGTTACATACCTTTCATTATTATCCAAAGGTAAGCTCATATCCTGTGAAACCATCTTTGAGGGTCTTGCCAAGATTGCCCGTCCGGTAAAAAGCATATATGAACTGAGTGATAATGATCTGTATAAGCTTGTGAAATTCAATGTCGATTATGACAGCAAATATCCTGATGATACTGTCTATGCGATCAGCAGGGATTCCAAGACCAGTGTTATTACAACAAAGAAACTCAATGATCTGGTTAAGGATTCACTTAATGATTATGCGGAAAATATCATTACGATGTGTAAACCTATTATGGAAAACGGAGCTGATCTGATAGTTACCGGTGAAGGTGAACAGATGAAAGCTCTGGTGAATATCCTGAAAGAAAAAAACAACGGCAACTGCCGTCTGTACTATCCTGATACAATCGGTGTAAGAGATCCTTCTCTTACAGCCTTATATGGAAGTTTTATCGTATACCGAGAAAAAGCGGTTATGAATAATCTTTCTGTAAACTGTATCAATCTGCTGGAATATGATACATCAGTAAAAGATAAGGATTTTGATGCTGATGGAGATACAATTACTTCTAAGATTAAGAGTCTGTTCAAACAATATGTAAAGGGGGATCAGTAATTTATGAATGCACCAGAATATAATCAGGTTGCCAGAATCAAAGTATTCGGCATCGGTGGAGGCGGCTGCAATGCCGTAAATAGAATGGTAAATGATGGAGTCAAAGGAGTTGACTTCTATATTGCCAATACGGATATTCAGGCTTTAAACCTGTCCAAATGTCCAAACAAGATAGTTTTAGGTAAAGAACTTACCAAAGGTTTAGGTGCCGGTGGTAATCCGGAAATAGGCCAGAAGGCAGCCATGGAATCAGAAGATGAAATCAAGAAGGCTTTAGCCGGTGCTGATATGGTCTTCATCACCTGTGGTATGGGAGGTGGTACCGGAACCGGTGCTGCTCCGGTATTTGCCAAGCTTGCGAAAGATATGGGAGCCCTGGTAGTAGGTATTGTAACCAAACCGTTTGATTTTGAAGGCAGAAGAAGAATGGATCAGGCCAATGTCGGAATTGAACGTATCAAACAGAACGTTGATTCCCTGATCATTGTTTCCAATAACCAGTTACTGAATGTCATCGGTAAGATTCCTATGACTGAAGCATTCAAGGAAGCTGACAATATCTTAAGACAGGGTGTTCAGACAATCACCGACCTGATTGCCGTACCTGCATTTATCAACCTCGATTTCGCTGATATCCGTGCCGTAATGTCCGGTAAGGGTACTGCCTTAATCGGTATCGGTATGGCTCAGGGTGAAAACAAAGCTAAAGATGCAGCTGCAAGAGCTATCCGTTCGCCATTACTTGAAGCCAATATCAAGGGTGCAAAATCCGCTATCATCAATATTACCGGTGGACCTAATATTTCATTACAGGATTCTTCTATAGCTGTAGACTATATCAAGGACGCGGCTGGTAATGATATCGATATCATCTATGGTGTTGCCATAAATGAATCTTTAGGCGAATCAATCATCGTTACTGTTATCGCAACCGGATTTGATTTACCTACAACCAAACATTCCGTTTCAAGTACTCAGAGTACTGCATCAACACCTGAGTTCTTTGAACCTAAGACAAACGATACAGCTGTTAAAGAAAAAGAGGAAACTGTTACCTTTGTCGAAGAAGAAGATATCCCTGATTTCTTCAAAACACGTTCATAAAAAGCACTTCATGTGCTTTTTTCTTATATGAAAAAATCATTTGTTGATCTGCATACCCATTCCGTTTTATCCAAACATGCCTATTCCTCTTTGACTGAAAACATAGAGTATGCTGCAGATAATAATCTTCTTTATTACGGAATAAGCGAACATCAGGCTGATCAGTACGGTGTAGGTGCCCATAAGTATGCCTTTGGAAACTGCAAACGCATTACTCCAAAGAAAATGGGT
The DNA here is from genome assembly GCA_030523555.1 of Erysipelotrichaceae bacterium. GTDB lineage: Bacteria > Bacillota_I > Bacilli_A > Erysipelotrichales > Erysipelotrichaceae > Colivicinus. The sequence continues at coordinate 40,350 of JAUNIH010000004.1, read as the reverse complement.
AATACAAATAAATGGTCGGTATTGAACTAAATATACTAGAAGACGGTTTTGATTTTTTTGACATACCTGTTGAAAAACTCGATTATGCCATCGCTTCCATGCATACCTTTACCTATTCACCTAAAACCCATACACGTGAAGACAATACAAACGCCTTTTTAAAGGCTATGGAATGTCCATATGTAAAGATACTTGGTCATATAGATAATCCTGCATATCCGATAGATTATGAAAAGGTAATTCTAGAAGCTCATAAAAGGCATATATTAATAGAATTAAACAACGCATCTTTACATCCTGACAGCGCAAGACCAGGGGCAAAAGAAAAAGATAGAATCATTCTTGATATATGCCGTAAGAATAATATTCCGATTATTCTGAGTTCTGATGCCCATATCAAATATCAGATAAACTGTTTTGATCTGGCTGAACAGTTACTGGAAGAAATCAGTTTCCCTGATGAACTTGTAGTTAACTATAATATGAATCTTATTGAAGAATATATCATTCCCTTAATGAAATAGGGGATATTGTATTATTGTATTAATTTTGTTAGTATATTAATCATGATAAAAGTTGAAGAAAATCCCTTGCCGAGTAAGTATATGATCTCAGAAATGAGAGGTTTTCATGGACAATAATAATATATTGTTAATTCTGATAATACTGGTTGGAAGTTACAGTTTCTTTTCTGCCTGTGAAACTTCCTTTTCTTCGTTAAACAGAATTAAGCTGAAAGCTCTAGCGAATACCGGCAACAAGAAAGCAGAAAAAACCTTAAATCTTTGTGACAAGTTCTCCAAACTGCTGACGACAATTCTGGTAGGAAACACCATTGTCAATGTCGTATCAGCATCCATAGCTACCGTATACTTCACCAATCTGATGGGAGATGATAAAGGTGTGGCTGTATCATCGGTTGTAATGACACTGGTTATTATGATTATCGGAGAAATCGTCCCTAAAAACATCGCCAAAAACATTCCTGAAAGATTTGCGATGGCCGTTACACCAATCCTTTCTTTCCTGGTACTTATCTTCAGCCCTGTGACAGCGATATTCCAGCTTATGGAAAAACTCATGTCCAAGCTCTACAAGGTAGATGATGATACCTATTCGACTGATGAAATCATCACGATGGTTGAAGAAGCCAATGAAGAAGGTGACATCGCAGACCATGAAGCTGATCTTATCACAAATGCCCTCGAATTCAGAGATCTTGATGTAGGCGAAATATTTACACCGCGTATCGATATGGTGGCTGTCGATATCAATGAAGACACTATAGAAGATATCGAAGTAATGTATAGAGATTCGGGATATTCAAGACTTCCGGTATATGAAGATTCCATCGATAATATTATCGGTGTTCTTCATGAAAAGGATTTCTACTATCATCTTTTCTATGAAAAGAAACACGATATAAAATCAATCATCAAACCGGCAACATATACATCTTCACAGGTTAAGATATCATCCTTACTTAAACAGTTTCAGATATCCAAGTCGCATATGGCAATCGTAGCTGATGAATACGGCGGTACTGAAGGCCTTATCACCATGGAAGATATTCTTGAAGAACTTGTTGGTGAAATCTATGATGAACATGATGAAGTTATCGAATACTACAAGAAGATAGATGATAATACCTATCTTATTAAGGCTGATCTGCCTATTGAAGATCTCTTTGAACATTTCGCCATAGAAAACTATGAAGAATACGAATTTAATACGACATCTGCCTGGGTTATTGATATGATGGACAAAATACCGGTAGCCGGTGATAACTTTGACTATAAGAATCTGCATGTAGAAGTAACACAGGCTGACCAGAAGATAGTCAATGAAGTAAAGGTTACAATCAATAAAGAAGACAAAGAAGAAGAGGAAAAATAAATCCTCTTTTTTGTTTATAATGAATTTATGCAACAGTATTTTATTAACAGAAAGACATGTGTCGGATCTATCGAAGAACTTGATAAGGATACTCTGTATCATCTGATAAAGGTTTTAAGAAAAAACAATAAATATATATTCAGAATAGTCGATTCAGATAAGAATGTTTTTTATGCACATCTTATAAACAACTATCAGTGTGAAATAACGGAATCACTAAACGAAAACAACGAACTTGATACAGATATTACCTGTATTCTTTCTTTAATCAAAAACGATAAAATGGAGCTCTGCATTCAGAAACTGGTTGAACTGGGTGTAAAACGCATAGTTCCCTACAAGAGCGTAAGAAGCGTTATCAAGGTTAAAGACAACAAGAAAAAAGAAAGACTTGAAAAAATCGTAAAGGAAGCTGCTGAACAGTCACACCGTAATATCATTCCCAAAGTATGCGATTATGCCGATCTTAAAGATCTCAATAAATATCTTTCAGAGAAAAACTATATCTGTTATGAATCAGAAAAGAATATTGCAGAAATAGAAAAAAGTAAGAGCATTACCTATATCATCGGTCCTGAAGGAGGATTTGAAGACAAAGAATATCAGAAGATATGTGAAATGGGATTTGAAAGTGTATCACTTGGGAAACGTATATTAAGAGCGGAAACAGCGGCTTTATATATGACCAGTATCATAGTAGGTAAATGTCAATGAAGACTTATGCGATGATGGTTTTAGGCTGCAAAGTCAATGACTATGAAGCAACCTATATAAGAGAAAAAATGAATCAGTACTTTGAAGAAACTGATTTTAAAAATAAAGCTGATATCTATCTTATTTTTACGTGCTGCGTAACCAATACGGCTGAATCAAAAACCCGTAAGTTTTTTCATGAAGCCAGAAGAAGAAATCCTGAGGCATATATAGTAGCGGTAGGCTGTTTAAGTCAGATAAAAGGGGATACAGACGACTTTAAAGATATTGACCTTATTGTAGGTTCTGATAAAAAAGATCAGATACTCGATATGATTCTTGAACATGAATCTGGATACAAGGTAAATAAAGAAATATCATCTGATTTTGAAGAACTGTATATTGAAAAATATCCGACCAAATCACGTTCATTTCTTAAAATTGAAGACGGCTGCAACCAGTTCTGTTCATACTGTATTATCCCTTATTCAAGAGGAAGAGAAAGATCGGCTGATCACAATATAATCATCAAAGAGGCGAAAGAACTCTCCAGAACAAATAAAGAAATCGTTCTGACCGGTATTCATACCGGAAGATATAACGATGGAGAATACAATCTTTATCAGCTGTTATGTGAGCTTTTAAAAATTGATGGACTTGAGACCATCCGTTTAAGCAGTATTGAAATTACGGAAATCAGTGATGAAATAATCGAACTGATGAAAGATAACGATAAGCTCGCGCCACATCTTCATATACCTGTACAGAGCTGTTCTAACGAAATACTGAAGGCGATGAACCGTCCTTATACCATAAAAGAATATAAAGACAGAATATGTTATATACGTAATAAACTTCCAAAGGTATCTGTATCTACGGATCTTATTGTCGGATTTCCAGGAGAAGATGATGAACTCTTTAACGAGACAGTAAATAATATTAATGAAATAGGTTTTTCTTTTATCCACTGTTTTCCTTATTCAAGAAAGAACGGTACCAGAGCAGATAAAATGAATAATCATGTCGATCCTAAAATCAAGAAGGAAAGAGTAAAAAAGATACTTGAACTTGATCATGATTTAAGAAAAAATTTCGCTGATCAGTTTATGGGCGAAAATGTAAGAGTGCTTGTTGAAAGAGTAAAAGACGGATACAGTTACGGTTATTCAAGAAACTATTTCTATGTAAAAGTTAAGGGAGAATATGAAATAGGTTCACTAATCGATGTAAGAATAACCGATAATAAAGATGAGGTTATGGGGATATGCTGTTAAGTACACTGTTTAAAGGGGCACCGGATATTGAAATAGAACAGATATCGGCTGATTCAAGAATACCGATGAAGAATGCGGTCTTTTTCTGTATGTCAGGTATCAAAGATAATGGACATCGCTTTGTCAAGGAAGCAGTCAAAAACGGAGCCAAGGTAATTGTCTATTCCGAAGAACTTGAAGATAAACCCAAAGCTGTCTATATCAAAGTAAAAAATGTCTCTGAAGCACTTAAAAGAGCTGCCAATATCTTCTATGATTATCCAAATAAGAATATAGATACCTATATAGTTTCCGGTACATACGGAAGAGCTTCAGTAGCCAAGATCATTCATACAATACTCAACAAGAAAATGCCTTCAGCCTATATCGGCATTTTAGGTATTCAGTATCAGGATAAAAACTATAAGATGAATTTCCCGACATTATCCGCGATTGACAATATCAAGGTTCTTTATAATCTGAGAAATGAAGGTATCCGAGCTACGACATTTGAAGCTACCGGATCATCTTTATATCTTAAGAAGCTGGATGTTGTATCTCCGGAAGTATTTGTCTTTACCGGATGTGATGAAAGAAGCCTTGAATACAAGTCTTCATCAAAGGAATACTACAACTGGATAAGAAGATATCTTTATACACTGGAAGACTATACAAAAATAATCATCAACTGTGATGATTCTTCCTATGATGAACTTAGGGATGCGGGTGAAAATCTTATTACATACGGAACAGATAAGGATGCGGATTACTGTATCAGCAATCCTACAGTCACTAATCGAAATATCAGTTTCAGACTCAATGTCAATAATCTTTACTATGATATAACATGTCCGCTTAAAGGCTATGTCAATATCTATAACCTGACAGCCGCCATTGCGAGTCTTCACGAGATGAATTATTCAATGGAGGATATCATTTCTTCACTTAATGATATTGAAGATGTGGAAGGCATATATCAGTCTGTAGATGATGAATACAATGTCTATATAGACTGTGCGTATGATGAATGCAGTGTTGAAGAAATAGAAAAGTTTGCCAGAAATATTACAAAAGGCAGAGTTATTACGGTCTTTGGTACGGATTTCTATGATGAAGAATCGCGTATGTCCAGAATCAGTGATATTCTGAATAAATATTCAGATGTCGTAATACTTACTGAAGACGCATCACACGAAGGGGAAGTATCAGAGATTCTTTCAAGATGGGATAAGTTCAATACAAAAAACCGTTTCCTTAAATGTCTCTACCGCTCTTCCGCTATTGATAATGCGATATCTTTACTTAACAGCGAAGATGTACTGCTGATACTTGGCAAAGGAAATGAAACTTTCCTGACTATGGGTCTTGGCAAGGAAAAATATTATGGCGATGCCTACTATGCGATAAAATATATTAAGGAAGGAAAGGATGAAGAAAATGAAACTGAGCAAATATATTGATCATACATGTCTTAAGGCTGACGCATCACTTGATACTATTAAAAAGTTATGTGATGAAGCGAAGGATTATGATTTCAAATCAGTATGTGTAAATACCTGCAATATTGAATTCTGCAAGAAGCAGCTTGAAGGATCAGACGTTCTGGTGTGCTGTGTTATCGGTTTTCCTTTAGGTGCTATGTCAACTGAAGCTAAAGTATTTGAAGCTGAAGATGCCGTTAAAAAGGGTGCTGATGAAGTTGATATGGTAATCAATATCGGTAGACTTAAAGACAAGGATTACGATTATGTTACCGAAGAAATAAGAAAGATCAAGGAAGCGGTAGGCGATAAGACTTTAAAGGTTATTATCGAGACATGTCTGCTTACTGATGAAGAAAAGAAGAAAGCCTGTGAATGTATCCTTAAGACTCATGCGGACTTTGTCAAGACTTCTACCGGTTTCTCTACATCAGGCGCAACGTTTGGCGATGTCATGATACTCAAGAATGCGGTTAAGGATAAATGTCTTATTAAAGCTGCAGGCGGCGTCAGAAGCCATGAGGATATGCTGAAGATGATTGAACTTGGCGCCAACCGCATAGGTACTTCATCCGGTACAAAACTCATCGAAAAAGGTGAATAAGCTAAAGCCCGTCAGGGCTTTTATTTTACATCCGGTATACATACAGTTAATATATATTTTGAGTATATGTAGTATAATTGTTTATACATAAAAGGAGTTCGTATGTTGAAAGGACTTAAAAAAATACTGTACTTTCTGTGTGTTGTATGGGTAGCATTCTTATACTTCACCATGAAACCCGCAATCAATATTCATTCGTTTGTCTTCTGGCTGTTCTTTGTCTTATCAGCAGTTCCTTTTCTTTTACTGTCTTATGACTTTAAGGAAGGGGTGTTCACTTAAAGAAACAAGACCCTTACATTTATTATGATATTTGGCGGTCTGATAATCTTTATATCCTTACTGATAGGTACGCCATATCTTGGAGGACTTAATTCATACCGTAACAGAATTGTTGTTCCTGAAGCCGGCACTATATCAGAGATGTCAGAATTCTCTGATAAGCAGGTTCAGGTAATTGATAAGGAAGTTTCAAAATCTCTGGCGGATCGGGTATTCGGTGAAATGGGTGCCCAGATTGTATCCCAGTATCAGATGCCTGATATCTACAACCAGTGTGTGGTGAATAATGTCATGTACAGACTTACACCTGTTGAATTTTCCGGTTTTATCAAATGGATGTCTACTAGATCCAATGGTACACCAGGCTTTATTTCTGTTGATGTAAGCGATGGAACAACGGTCTTCCATAAGGTTGATGAAGGTCTTACCTTTACCAATAATGCCTATTTCCTTGCCAATCTCAATCTTCATGTAAGACTTCAGTATCCGGCAAAGATACTTGGTGAAGTTAAATTTGAAGTAGATGACAGCTGGAATCCTTACTGGGTTACCAAATGTCTTAAATATTCATTCATATCAAAGGCTGTCGATGTTGAAGGGGTAATTATAACTTCTCCGATTGATGGTAAGAGTAATTACTATCCTGTAGGTGAAATACCTTCGTGGGTAGATAATGTCTATGGTCCAAGCATGGTATGTGAACAGTATAATTCCTATTCGCAGTACAGATACGGCTTGTTCAACTTTGCCCAGAAAGGTATAACTTCAACAACCGATGATTATGCCTATCTTCAGAAGGACGGACATTTATGGATCTATACAGGTGTTACATCAGTTGGAAGTGATGAATCAAATGTCGGCTATATGTATATTGACCTTCAGAACAAGGATGTTATCTACATCGAATCTGCAGGTGCTGAAGAATATTCAGCCAGAGCTTCTGCGGAAGGTGCTGTACAGGAAAAAGGCTATCAGGCATTATTCCCGACTATGGTCAATATTCAGGGCGAAGAAGTATACTTTATGGGTTTAAAAGACAATGCCGGTCTTATCAAGGAATATGCCTTTGTATCCTATAAGAACTATCAGAAAGTAGGTACCGGTAAATCTATCCAGGAAGCACTTATAAACTTCTCAGGAAAAAATATCGTTACATCTCAAGCTACAGATATTAAAGAAATTACCGTAAATGATATTGAGAGTGCTGTTGTAGACGGATATACCATTTACTATATACAGACTATAGAAAATGAAATCTATACCTGTTCAATCGAAATATCTGACAGACTTCCATTTATCAAACCACTTGATGTATTAAAAGTAACAGTAAGCGACAATATGATTATTTCTATAGAATAAACTTGAAATTGTAAGAAATAATCAATATAATACTATTATTCGCGAATGGAGGTGAATTGAATGTCTAAAGTATATGTTAAAGAAAACGAACAGCTTGATGATGCTTTACGTCGTTTTAAAAGACAGGTTTCCCGTAACGGAACACTTCTTGAAGCAAAGAAAAGAGAATATTACGTTAAGCCAGGTGTTAAGAAAAGACTTAAACGTGAAAACGCAAGAAAATTAAGAAGAATGAAATAGTAAGGTTTTTCCTTACTATTTTTTTATATAATTAGGTCATGGAATATAAAATTTCAAATCTTTCACATGATGACATTATGAATATTATCGGGGTACAGGATTCCAATCTGATGTTTATGGAAGAACTGTATGACTGTGGAATTGTATACAGAGACAATGTCTTTAAACTTCTTACGGATGATGAATCAGTTTTTGACAGATTCTCAAGACATATGGATTATCTTAGTGAACAGGTCAAAGACAATACTATAGATCAGAACTTTATCAGACAGTCATTTATCTATATCAATGAAAGTAAGGATGAAAATTTCCATAATGAGATTATCTGTTATTCATCTAACGGTAAACCATATAAATGTAAGACGAGAAACCAGTATAAACTGATTAAAGCTGTAAGAAACAACGATCTGGTTTTTGCCAGTGGTCCTGCGGGCACCGGTAAGACTTTTCTGGCGGTAATGCTGGCGGTATCAGCTTTAAAGAAAAATGAAGTTCATAAGATAATTATCACCAGACCTGCCGTAGAAGCAGGGGAATCTTTAGGCTTTCTTCCTGGAGATTTAAAAGAAAAGATAGATCCTTATCTTATGCCTATTTATGACGCTTTAGATCAGATATTAGGCAAGGAACAGAAAGACAAATATGTTGAAAAGGGTATTATTGAAATCATGCCTTTGGCCTATATGCGAGGAAGAACACTTGATGAGGCTTTTGTGATTCTTGATGAAGCCCAGAATACGACAGATCGACAGATGCTGATGTTTCTTACAAGACTTGGATTTAATTCCAAGATGATTGTAAATGGCGATATAACCCAGATTGATCTTAATATCAGCAGAAATCACAGCGGTCTTGTTACGGCTATAAATAAACTGCAGGGAATAAAGAATATCGCTTTTGTCGAATTTGACAACAGTGATGTTGTAAGAAATCCTCTGGTACAGAAAATTATTGAAAAATATCAGTTGAGTTGATTATGAACAAATTATTTATCGCATCCAGTAATGCCCATAAAATATCCGAAATAAATACTATTCTCGAACAGAATGGCATATATCTTGAACTAGTATGTCCAAAGGATTTTGACTGTAAAGAAGAACCTTGTGAAAACGGTAAAACCTTTAAAGAAAATTCTGAGATAAAAGCTCTTTTCTATTACAATCTTTATCATTTACCAACCCTGGCTGATGACTCAGGTATCTGCATTGATTATTTCAATGGCTTGCCTGGTATCTATTCTGCCAGATTTTTTGGTGATATCGATTATAAGACCAAGAATGATATTGTTCTTAAAATGATGGAAAATACTGATAACAGAGCTGCGCAGTTTGTGGCAGATATCTGTTACGCCGATGAATCAGGAAATGTACATCATTATGAAGGTATTAATCCTGGATTAATTTCGCATGTTCAGAAGGGTACTGACGGCTTTGGCTATGATCCGATATTTCTTATAGAAGAATATGGAATGACTGAGGCAGAATTAGGCGAAACTTATAAGAATGAATATTCGCATAGAGCTGTTGCGATGAAGAAATGGATTGAAGATGTCAGAAAAGAATTCTAATCTTTTATATACGGTTTTTTCTATACTGTTTATTATCTGTGCTTTACTTGGCAGCATTCATTTCTGGTGCTATAACGAATCATTCTATGAAGCCCAGCACAATACTCTTACATTAGGAAACAAACCAATAAATGAATATATCGGTATCAGTAATGATGATCTTAAAGAACTGACTCATTTTACTTTAGCTTATCTTAATGATCCATCAAGAGACCTTGATATTCAGATGAATGTCAACGGAAGTGTAAGAGAAATATTTACTGATGATGAAAAGGCGCATATGGTAGATGTAAGAAATCTCAATATGACTGCCAATTATATACTTATAGCTTCAGGAGTTATTCTTGTATCAATTATTGTTTATTTTGTGATTAAAGGTTTTTCTTCATACAGACTCTTTGATTCATACAGGAAAGTACTTCTTGGCTGTCTCCTGTTTTTTGGGACATTAAGTTTATGGATACTTATTGACTTTGATTCCTTCTGGACCAGTTTTCATCATCTTTTCTTTCCGGGTAATGGCTTATGGATACTTGATTTAAGAAAAGATATCCTGATAATGATCGTTCCACCACAGTTCTTTAATAATCTTGTCATAAGGATTGTCGTTACTTTCTTTATACTCATTGCGCTGATGTATTTTGTATTGGTTTATCAAAGGAAGAGTAAAACTGATGATTAATGTTGTATTGTATGAACCAGAGATTCCTCAGAATACCGGTAATATCATGAGAACCTGTTCTGCTTTTGAAATGAAACTTCATCTTATAGAGCCTTTAGGTTTTTCTCTTGATGAGAAACATCTTAAAAGAAGCGGTATGGATTATATCAAAGATCTTGATTACACAGTGTATCCTGACTGGAAATCTTTCTATAATAGTGTAGAAGGGCAGTTTGTCTATTTCACAAGATATGCCCTTAAATCATTTGATGAATGTGTCTTTGATAAAGAAAAAGATATCTATCTTGTCTTTGGTAAAGAAAGTACAGGAATTGAGAAACAGATTTTAAAGGATAATCTTGATAAGTGCTACAGATTGCCTATGCGTAAAGATGCGAGAAGTCTTAATCTCAGCAACTGTGTAGCCATAGGTGCCTATGAATGTTTAAGACAGGTTGGATTTGGGAATCTTAGTGACAGAGAATTTCTTAAAGGAGAAGATTTTATACTGAAATGCTGAAAATACTGCTGGTATCAGATAATCATGGTGATTATGAATCAATCAGTAGAATATTGAGCGATAATCCTTCATGTGATTATTATTTTCATTGTGGTGATGCCTGTCTTCCTCCTGAAGAAATGAAACCTTTTCTGGTGGTAAAGGGGAACAATGACTGGGGTAATGATTATCCAAAACAGAAGATAATAAAGATTAAAGGACATAAGATACTGCTGTTTCATGGAAACGGCTATACCTTTTCCAAAAAGGATTTAAGATACAAGACGATTGAAGAAGGATGTGATACAGTCTTTTATGGACATACTCATCTGTTTAATGATGAAATCATGGATGGTATACATCTTATAAATCCGGGAAGCTGTTACTATAACAGGGATTATACCGCACCGTGTTACGCACAGGTGTTTATAGATGATGATGATAATATTTTTGTAAAGAGGGTTAATATCTGATGAAAATGTTTGTAGGTTCCGATATACACGGAAGTATATATTACGCAAAGAAAATGATTGAAGCTTTTGAAGCGGAAGAATGTGAAAGAATGCTGCTTCTGGGAGACGTTCTTTATCATGGACCAAGAAATGATCTTCCATATGAATACGCTCCTAAAGAAGTGATAGCTTTACTTAATGAATATAAGGAATACATTACCTGTGTAAGAGGCAACTGTGAAGCGGAAGTTGATCAGATGGTTCTTGATTTTGAGGTGATGGATGATTATAAGATAATTCATAATGGTAAAAGAGATATCTTTATGACTCATGGTCATAACTATAATCAGGGTAATCTTCCTTATCTGGCTCACAATATGATACTTCTTCATGGGCATACGCATATTCCTGCACTTATAGAACTGGATAAGTGTATCTATATGAATCCGGGATCTGTTTCAATACCAAAGAATGATTCATGTCACAGCTATATGGTTATTGAAGATAACAGGTATATATGGAAAGATCTTTTAAGCGGAGAAATCTATAAAGAATATAAAGATAATATATAAAATCGTTCAGGATTTTTATATAATAAGAATATTAAGGAGAGAAGAAAAGACATGTATAAAATCGTCAGAAAAAGAGTATTGAATCCTACTGTCAGTGAAATGGAAATCGATGCTCCATTAGTTGCGAAAAAAGCCAAACCTGGTCAGTTTATCATCTTACGTGTTGATGAATTAGGTGAACGTATTCCACTTACGGTTGCCGGTACTGATCCAGAAGAAGGCACAGTTAAAATTATTTTCCAGGTTGTTGGTGGAACAACAATGGCTTTAAATGCCAAAGAACAGGGTGAATACATTGAGGACTTTGTTGGTCCATTAGGTGTAGCTACTCATACTGATGGCATCAAGAAGGTATGTATTGTCGGTGGTGGTGTAGGTTGTGCTATTGCGCTTCCTGTAGCTCAGGAATTCCACAAACTTGGTGCTGAAGTTACATCTATTACCGGTTTCAGAAACAAGGATATCGTTATCCTTGAAGATGAATTCAAGGCATGTTCAGACAAGTTTATCATGATGACAGATGATGGTTCATACGGACGTCATGGTAACGTTACTGTTCCTCTTAAGGAAATGCTGGAAGCCGGTGAAACATACGATATGATTATTACTATCGGTCCGGTTATCATGATGAAATTCGTTGTAGCTACTGCTAAACCATTTAATGTTCCAGTAACTGTATCAATGAACCCAATCATGATTGATGGTACAGGCATGTGTGGTGGCTGCCGTCTTACACTGAATGTTGATGGCAAGAAGGTTACCAAGTTTGCGTGTGTAGACGGACCTGATTTCAATGGTTATGAAGTAGACTTTGATGAAGCTATGTCACGTGGCAGAATGTATGCTGACTTTGAAGCTCATGCACGTGAAGAAGCTTGTAACTTATTTCAGAAGGCATAGGAGGTAATTAGAAATGGCTTTAGATCCAAAGAAACATGAAATGCCTACACAGGAGCCTTCCGTAAGAGCTCATAACTTCTCAGAAGTTGCATTAGGCTATACAGCTGAAATCGCTGTAGAAGAAGCAAAACGTTGCTTAAACTGTAAGAACAGACCTTGTGTTGAAGGTTGTCCGGTAAATATTTCTATTCCTGATTTCATTATGTGCGTTAAAGAAGGTGACTTCGAAGGTGCATATAAGGTAATCAACCAGTCTTCATCTTTACCTGCAGTATGTGGACGTGTATGTCCTCAGGAATCACAGTGTGAATCCAAATGTACTATGGGTATCAGAATGGAACCTGTAGGTATCGGTCGTCTTGAAAGATTCGTTGCAGACTGGCACAACGCCAATTCTACTGCAGCGCCTGAAAAACCAGCATCAAACGGTCATAAGGTTGCGGTTGTTGGTTCTGGTCCTTCAGGATTAACCTGTGCCGGTGACCTGGCTAAGAAGGGTTATGAAGTTACAATCTATGAAGCGCTTCATACTGCCGGTGGTGTATTAGTTTATGGTATTCCTGAATTCCGTCTTCCTAAGGCTATCGTTGCCAAGGAAGTTGAAACACTTAAGGCTTTAGGTGTTAACGTAATGACTAACGTCGTTATCGGTAAGACTCTGACAATTGATGAACTCTTCGAAATGGGCTATGAAGCAGTATTTGTAGGTTCAGGTGCAGGTCTTCCTAAGTTTATGAATATTGAAGGTGAAGGCTTAAAGGGTGTATATTCCGCAAATGAATTCCTTACCCGTTCAAATCTGATGAAAGCTTTCAATCCTGAATCACCAACTCCAATCCAGAGAGGTGGTAAGGTTATCGTTGTCGGTGGTGGTAACGTTGCGATGGATGCTGCGAGAACTGCCTTAAGACTTGGTGGTGATGTTTCTATCGTTTACCGTCGTTCAATGGAAGAACTTCCTGCAAGAAAAGAAGAAGTTGAACACGCTGAAGAAGAAGGTATCGAATTCCTGACATTAAATAACCCAGTCAAGATCAACGGTTACAACAATCCTGATGATCCTAGAGATCCTAAGAACGGATTTGTTACAAGTATGGAAGTTATCAGAATGGAACTTGGCGAACCAGATGAAAAGGGCCGTCGCCGTCCAATTGAAGTTCCTGGAAGCAACTACACAATTGACTGTGATACCGTAATCATGTCACTTGGTACTTCGCCAAACCCACTGATCAAAGATACTACCAAGGGTCTTGAAGTCAACTCTCACGGTGGCATTATTGTCAACGAAGACGGTCTTACTTCAAAGACTGGTGTATATGCCGGTGGTGACGCCGTTACCGGTGCTGCAACTGTTATCCTGGCTATGGGTGCAGGCAAGACAGCTGCAAAAGCTATTGACGAATATCTGTCTAAATAATTAATAAAGGTTTAAATCGCCATGAGAATACATTTTTGTCCAAATACATTAAGAGAAGATCAGTTATCTGTTGCCAGAGATCTCATCAAGGCATTAGAGAATGATAATATCGTATGTACACTGTCAGAAAATGATTCCATGGCGGTTTTTTCTGATAATAGTCATACCGGATCAGTTGAAGACTGTGATATCATAGCTTCTTTAGGAGGAGATGGTTCAGTCTTAAGAGCTGCTCAGGTCGCAATTGAATATGATAAAAAACTTATCGGTATCAATGCCGGAAGACTTGGATATCTCTGTGCGGTTGATGCCAAAACCATAATCGAAGAAGGATTTGATATAAGTAACCTAATACTGAGCAAGCGTTCATTATTAAAAATTACCTATGAAGGAAGTGATTATCACGCATTAAATGATATTGTTCTTTCCAAATCCAATTTCGGTTCTACTATTACTGTAGATATCAGCTGCAATCAGATGGAAGATATGCGCTGGAGAGGGGATGGTATTATCATTTCTACGCCAACAGGTTCTACATCCTATTCATATGCAGCAGGTGGACCATTTGTCGATCCTAATCTGAAGGCATTTATCATTACACCTATATGTCCTCATCTGGGATCTGAGAAATCAATCATCCTTAGTGATGATGATGTAATATCTCTTAAACCTAAGGATACATATGCGAATATTCCATCATTATATGTTGATGGAAACAACATCGGAAATCTAGAAACCGATGTTGAAATCATGAAATCTGAAAAACAGTTAAGTCTTCTGACATCCAGAAAGAGTCTTAACTACAACAAAATAAGAAAATAATATTGACTTTAAACATTACGTATGTTTAAATAATTTAGTAATAAAAAGTTTGTAGAAAGAAGAAGGCCACTTCTCACCTGACGTTCTAAGAACCTGGGTATTATTGCTACTGATATGTGCGATATTTAAAGTGGGCTCTGTCTCACTTTTTATTTAATTTGGGGGTAAAAAACTATTACAAGAAAACGTGGAAATGATGATCTAGTAAATGAAGCTATCCGCTTTAAAGAAGTTATGGTCATCGGCCCAGATGGAAGCCAGATGGGCGTTATGTCTAAGTATGATGCATTACAGATTGCTTACGACAGTGAGCTCGATTTATTATGTGTTGCACCAAACGCGCAGCCACCAGTATGTAAAATTCTGGATTACGGCAAGTACAAATTCGATCAGCAGAAGAAAGCCAAGGAAGCGAAAAAGAATCAGTCAAATACCGAAATCAAACCTCTGCGTCTGTCTCCGGTAATTGATACCAATGATTTCAATACCAAACTCAAACAGGCTACAAAATGGGTTGAGTCAGGTATGAAAGTCAAGATTGATATGCGTTTCCGTGGAAGAATGATGACAAGACAGGAAGTCGGTCTTAAGATCATGAATGATTTTATTGATCAGATGTCTCCGATCGCATCCGTTGATAAAATGCCTAAACTGGAAGGTAACATCATGTCTTGTGTTTTGACACCAAAGAAGAAATAAGGAGAAAGATTATGCCAAAGATGAAAACTAAACAGACTTTTAAGAAAAGAATAAAAGTCACTGGTACAGGCAAGTTCATGAAGAGATCCAACTATACTTCACACTTCGCTACCAACAAAACTCACAAACAGAACAAGAATCTGCACAAACCATCAATTACTTCAAACTCTACTGTTAAAAGAGTAAGAGATTTACTGCAGGGATAGGAGGATAAAAGAATATGGCAAGAGTAAAAGGTTCAACTCCTACAAGAAACAGAAGAAAGAAAATCTTAAAGTCAGCTAAGGGCTATTTCGGTTCCAAGCATTTACTGTACAGAACAGCTCATGAACAGGTTATGCGTTCATGGAGATATTCTTATATCGACAGAAAACAGACAAAGAGAAATATGCGTAAGCTGTGGATTGCCAGAATCAATGCGGCAGCCAGAATGAACGGTTTATCATATTCAAAGATGATGCACGGTTTAAAAGAAGCCGGTGTAACTGTCAACAGAAAGATGCTTTCTGAAATCGCTATTCACAATCCTGAAGATTTCACAAAATTCTGTGACATCGCCAAAAACGGCAAAATAGCTTAATCAAAAGAGCTTCGGCTCTTTTTGGTCTGTTGGTGAAACGGTTAACACATCGCCCTCTCAAGGCGACATTCACGGGTTCGAATCCCGTACAGATCACCATTTAATGATTAAGAAGCCTTGGGTTAATTCCTTAAGGCTTTTTTAGTGCTATGATTTATATATGAAATATGAAGATATAATTCTTAATAAAGAGCGTAACGTCCATATGAGATCCTACATCTGGACTGATACGGAAGGTTTTGAGCAGATTAATCTTAGACCCGCAATTCTGGTTATACCTGGCGGAGGATATAATCATTGTTCATACAGAGAATCTGAACCTGTAGGTATGTCATATTACGCAAAAGGCTATAATGTATATATCCTTTATTATTCAATTATGGAATATAAAATTTGGCCTTTGCCTTTAGAAGATTATGTTTCAGCCATGACTTATATCAAAGATCACAGTAATGAAACAATGACCGATAAAGATAAGATTGCAGTAATCGGATTCTCAGCAGGTGGACATCTTGCAGCGGCGGGAACACTTTTAAGTGAAGAAATGCCTGGCGCTTTGATACTGGGCTATCCGGTTCTTAACGAAGAAACTACGCATATATACAATCCAACCGCTCCAGGTCTTACTGATTACTTCAGAAAAGATATCTGTCCTGTCTTTATTTTTCATACAATGACTGATCAGAGTGTTCCGGTAGAGAATACTTTAGAGGCTATAGAAAAATTCAAGACTTACGATATTCCATATGAAGCTCATATCTATGAATATGGTCCTCATGGTTTCTCTACAGGCGACAGATATGTGAATGGATCCCCTGATTTTACACTTGATCCTGAAGCTTTGCACTGGGTAGATGATTCCATAAGGTTTCTGAACGATATATTAAAACCATTTGAATAAATATATGAAAGATGATACTGTCATCTTTTTCTATCTTTAATATTTTGTATTGGTGCTATACTTTATAACGTATGAAAAAGAATGAACTTGATATGCTGAATGGGTCTATATTAAAGGGGATACTTACTTTCTCTGTTCCTTTGATTGCGACCAATATTCTTCAGTTACTCTTTAATGCGATGGATGTTGTAGTTGTAGGAAGATTTGCAGGATCTGAATGTCTTGCAGCTGTTACCAGTACAAATCATCTGATACATCTTTTCATCAATCTTTTTACAGGTATGGCAATAGGCGTAAATGTTCATATTGCCAGAAAGATAGGGGAAGGTAAAAGAGAAGCCATATCAAAATCTTTACATACCGCAATTCTTTTTGCGTTTATCTGCGGTATCGGCCTGATGATATTCGGAATATGTATCTCAAGAACGGCTTTAATCTATATGAATACACCGGATAATCTTATCGATTTATCAACTTTATATCTGAAAATATATTTCATATCCATGCCGCCAATGCTGGTATATGAATTCGGATCTGCAGCCTTAAGATCAAAAGGGGATTCCAAGAGACCTTTATTCTTCCTGTTATTATCAGGCGGTATTAATGTTGTTCTGAATATATTTTTAGTTGTCGTATTTAAGATGACTGTTGATGGCGTAGCGATCGCTACGGTTGTATCACAGTTTATAAGTGCGTTCCTGGTGATTAATCTTTTAAGAAACGAGGAAGGGGATTATGCTCTTTCTTTAAGCAATCTTAAAATCGACTGGAACAGTCTTAAAGAAATACTTATATTAGGTGTTCCTGCAGGTTTACAGAGTACGATGTTTGCGATAAGTAATGTCGTAATTCAGTCATCAATCAATTCGTTCGGTTCAACGATGATGTCAGGGTGTGGTGCTGCAAGTTCAGTTGAAGGATTTGCCAATGGTACAGTTCAGGGCCTTGCAAGTGGTGCCTTGACCTATGTATCACAAAATGCCGGTGCCAAAAAATACGACAGAATTATCGGTACCATCAAATCTACATTATTAATCATGTTTATTACCTGTAGTGGTATTGCGCTTATTGCCTATTTCTTTGACCGTCAGCTGATAGGTATCTATTCTACAGATCAGGCGGTTATTGACTGTGGTATTATCAGAATACATTTCGCTTTGTATTCATATATACTCTACGCCGTTATGCAGCTTGCCGTATCCGTATTAAGAGGTCTTAAATATTCAATTATTCCTACTGTTACAATGATGCTGGGAGTTTGCGGTACCAGACTCTTATGGATTTATGCAATGTTTGACAGATACAGAAAAATTGAAACAGTCATGTTTACCTATCCCTTAAGCTGGGGTATTACCATGGTTGTCTTATGGATATTTGTCATAATTCTTCTAAGAAAAAACAAAGAAGCGTTATCCTCTTAAGATAACGCTTTTATTTGATAACTTTTGCCCATGATACTCTTTCTGGAGTATTCGCATTTATATTGTTTTCTTCAACGAATTCTACTGTATTCCGGGCTTCTGTTTTATCCCAGTCATGATATCCTTCAGGTTTTATATGTTTTCCGATATAAGAATTCTTTATATAAACCTTTGCGTTATTGCGCCATGGCCTTGCCAGGTATACGGAATTATCTTTACAGTCTGATAAAAACTCACAGTAATTGAATATAAATCCCGGATATTCTTTTATGGTAGACGGGGCACAGACATACCCGTTTATTTCAGCGTTTATATTTCTTGAATATAAAACACATGAGTTGAAATATGCGCTACCTGATCCGAATATAAAGTCTATGGATCCGGAAATATAGGTATCTTCAAAATAATTGGTGATATGTCTTCTTTCCTTATTCTGCATAGGACCTTTAAAACCACCTGGTTCTATCTCTTTTTCAGGTAAAGGTCCGATGAAGAGGGTATCCTGATAGGAAATTATTTCACAGTTGTATACCCTAAGATTGTCACCGTTAGACATTAAGGCTATAGCCTGCCCGATATCTTTTCCGTATCCGGCATTATTCATAATGCACAGATCATAGAGTTTAACATTATCCGCATCTATAAACAGGGTATATGTATTGAAGGTTCCTCTTTTATAACCGTCATCAAGTATTTCGTGTCCATATAAAGAACCGGTAATAACAGAACCATTACCCATAATGGTTATATTGGGTTTATCTACTGTAAACTGACCGTAATAGGTATCATTATCAAGCTCGATAACAGTTTCTGAATCAGAATATTCAATACTGTCTAATGCTTCCTGTAAATCGGTAAAATATTTATTTTTTGTTTTAATCATAAATTTACTTTCTATAAATTATTATAACCTTATGTAAACGTTTTCTTTTTAGATGTTATAATAATTAGGAATAAAGGGGAATAGTATGGAAATAATTAATTCTAAGATAGTTCCTGTTGTTGAAAGACCGGTTAAGGTTATTCAGTTTGGCGAAGGAAATTTTTTAAGAGGCTTTGTTGAATACTTTATTGATCTGGCAAATGAGAAGACGGATTTCAATGGCAATGTTGTACTGATCAAATCAACACCTAGAGGCAATCTTGATAAATACAAGGATCAGGACTGTTTATATACTTTACAGTTAAGAGGTCTTGTTGAAGGAAAGAAATATGTGGAGACAAGAGTGATTACCTGCTGTTCTGATGCGGTTAGTGTATATCTTGACTATGACAGATATATCGCACTGGCTAAGGAACCTGAACTGAGATTTGTGGTATCAAATACTACAGAAGCAGGTATCGTATTCAGTGCTGATGATGAATACGAAGAAAAAAAGAATATCACATTCCCAGCTAAACTTACTCAGTTTTTAGAGGCAAGATATAAAGCGTTTAATGGAGATCCTGAGAAGGGACTCGTGATGCTGCCGGTAGAACTTATTGATGATAACGGTCAGGCTTTAAAGAAATGTGTAAATCAGTATATTGATTTATGGAACATGGATGAAGGATTCAAAAAGTGGGTTAACGAATCATGTGTATTCGCTTCTACTCTTGTAGACAGAATTGTTACCGGATATCCTAGAGATGAAATTGATCAGATCAGTGCCAATCTTGGATATAATGATGAACTGCTGAATACTGCTGAACCATTTGCCTTATGGGTAATTGAATCAGAAAAAGATATATCCAAAGAATTCCCTATGGATAAACCTTTAGCTGATAAGCCTGGTATGGATGTCATATTCACTGATAATCAGAAACCATACAAACAGCGTAAGGTAAGAATTCTCAATGGTGCACATACATCATTTGTACTGGCATCATTCCTGATGGGTAATGATACGGTTAAGGAATCAATGGAAGATGATCTGGTAAAACAGTTCATGCTGGATACTTTGCATAAGGAAGTTATTCCGACATTATCTTTACCAAAAGAAGAACTGGAAGAATTTGCGGATGCGGTTGTAGACAGATTCAATAATCCGTTTATCAAACATCAGCTGCTGGCTATATCACTTAACTCCGTATCCAAGTGGCGTGCAAGATGTCTTCCTTCATTACTTGGATATCTTGAGAAATATAATGAACTTCCTACACACCTTACTTTCTCCCTGGCAGCTCTTATAGCTTTCTATAACGGTGAAAGAATTGTGGATCATGTTCTGAAAGGACATCGCTTCGGTCAGGTATATGATATTAAGGATGATTCAAATGTACTGGAATTCTTCCAGGCTAATTCATATCTTGAATCAAATAAACTGGTTCATAAATATTTATCCAATACAGATTTCCATGGTCAGGATCTTACAGAGGTTCCTGGACTTGAAGATCTGGTGGTTGAATATCTAGATGATATAAAGACAAACGGTGTCAGAAAGGCAATGGAAAAACTGTAATGAAAGACTATATCAAAATTAATGAAAAAGATAATGTAATTGTTGCGCTTAAACCTTTAGCTAAAGGTTATGTACTTGATGATGGTACTGTTCTTAATGAAGACATCGATCAGGGCCATAAGGTAGCTTTATGTGATTTAAAGGTTGGGGATTCAATTATCAAGTACGGTAATCTGATTGCCTATGCCAAGGAAGATATCAAACGTGGTGATCATATCCATGTCCATAATATCAGGACAACC
Source organism: Erysipelotrichaceae bacterium (assembly GCA_030523555.1). Taxonomy (GTDB): domain Bacteria; phylum Bacillota_I; class Bacilli_A; order Erysipelotrichales; family Erysipelotrichaceae; genus Colivicinus. The sequence goes on along the minus strand of JAUNIH010000004.1, from coordinate 19,368 downwards.
TTAGGTGATATCAATGACTATACCTATAATCCTGTCAAATGTGATGATAAAGACCTGGGTGAAGATTATTTTATGGGTTATGTACGTAAGGACGGTAAAGTCGGTGTACGTAATGAAATCTGGATTATGCCAACTGTAGGTTGCGTTAACTCAGTAGTTAAAAAGATTGAACAGGAAGCACAGAAATATGTTGGTGGATCTTTGGAAGGAATTATCGCCTTCAATCATCCATATGGATGTTCACAGATGGGTGATGATCAGGAAAACACAAGAGAAGTACTTGCAGATCTCATCTGTCATCCAAACGCAGGTGGTGTTCTGGTAGTAGGTCTTGGTTGCGAAAACTCAAATATCGAAGAAATAAAGAAACATATGCCTGACTATGATCCTGAACATATCAAGTTTGTGATTGCTCAGGAATATGAGGATGAAGTTGAAAAAGCTCTCGAAGTTATTGCAGAACTTGCGGAATATGTAAAAGGCTTCAAGAGAGAAAAGGTATCTACTTCCAAACTGATTGTCGGTCTTAAGTGTGGTGGTTCTGATGGTTTATCGGGTATTACTGCCAATCCGACAGTCGGAAGATTCTCCGACATTCTTATCGGACATCATGGAACAACCATTCTTACTGAAGTTCCGGAAATGTTTGGTGCTGAACAGCTGTTAATGAACAGAGCCAAGGATGAAGAGACATTCAATAAGACTGTAGATCTTATCAATAACTTTAAGAACTACTATAAGGCAAACAATCAGACTATCTATGAAAATCCATCCCCTGGTAACAAAAAGGGTGGTATTTCCACTCTGGAAGATAAATCCAACGGTTGTGTACAGAAGTCTGGTGATTCTACTGTTATGGATGTTCTGGAATATGGTATGAAGGTTAAGAATCCTGGTCTTAATCTCTTAAGTGCTCCAGGTAATGACCTTGTAGCTTCTACTGCTTTAGCTGCAGCAGGTGCACATATCATTCTGTTTACTACAGGCAGAGGTACACCTTTTGCCTGTCCTGTTCCTACAATCAAGATTTCTTCAAATACTCCATTATATGAAAAGAAGAAAAACTGGATTGATTTCAATGCCGGTGAACTGATTGAAGACAAGACTTTGCAGGAAATGGGTGAAAAACTCTATAAGGAAGTTATTGAAACTGCTTCCGGTAAACTCGTTAAAGCAGAAGCAGAAGGTTATCATGACCTGGCTATATTCAAAAAAGGCGTTACATTATAAGGAGGGGAATAATGGAAGTACGTGCAGCATGCAGTCCTAAGGACGCAAAATATTATGATACAGCCCGAAACAGAGAAGAATTTCTGATTCAGGATCTCTTTGGTGAAGATGTCAAATGTGTATATTCACACATCGACAGAATTATTACAGGTGGGGTATCTCCAATTAAGAAAGTTAAACTTCAGGCAGGGGACGAATTAAGAGCCAAATATTTCCTTGAAAGAAGAGAAATGGGCATCATCAATATCGGCGGTAAAGGTAAGGTTACTGTTGATGGTACTGTATATGAACTTGATTATAAAGACGGTATGTATGTAGGTATGGGTTCAAAGGATATTGAATTTGAATCTGATGATAATTCCAAACCTGCAAAATTCTATTTCAATTCAACTCCTGCACATATGACTTATCCTACAGTTCTCATTCATCCTGAAGACTGTGTAAAGGTTGAACTTGGATCTTTGGAAACATGTAACCATCGTGTAATACGTAAATATATTCTTCCTGGACAGGTAGAATCCTGTCAGCTGGAAATGGGCATGACTACTTTATTTGAAGGTTCAGTATGGAATACTATGCCATGTCATACACATGATAGAAGAATGGAAGTATATCTTTACTTTGAACTTAAACCTGAAGATATCGTAATTCATCTGATGGGTGAGCCAACCGAAACAAGACACATCGTTATGAGAAATGAAGAAGCTGTTATTTCTCCTAGCTGGTCTATTCATTCTGCAGCTGCTACAAGTGCCTATACTTTCATCTGGGGTATGGCTGGTGAAAATCAGGACTTCGATGATATGGATGGCGTAGCAATGACTGATTTAAGATAATTCATATGATAAGAAATCTCCGTCTTATATATTTAAATATTAGAAGGGGATTTTATTGTGCATATAGTTCATTAAAGTGAACATTATGTAAATCAATTATGTAAAATATTTAAAAATTATCATTATTTTAATAGTATTTGTAAACGTTTTCAGTTACAATAATTATATATGAGCGTATGTACTCATATGCTCAATGCAGTAATAATTTATTAAGAAAAGAGGGGACGAGCATGTCTGATATTGTTTTAAAGGATATAAACAAAATTTATCCAAATGGATTCCATGCAGTACACAACTTCAATCTGACAATCAAAGATGGGGAATTTATTGTCTTTGTAGGTCCATCAGGTTGTGGTAAATCAACAACACTGAGAATGATTGCCGGTCTGGAAGAAATTTCAAAGGGTGATTTCCTGATCAACGGTGAAAGAGCCAATGAGAAATCGCCAATCGAAAGAGGAATTGCGATGGTATTCCAGTCATATGCGCTTTATCCTCATTTATCCGTATATGATAACCTCGCATTCGGTCTTACACTTGAAGGTATTGACGATGATGTTATCGAAGAAAAAGTTAATAATGTTGCGGCTATCTTAGGTCTTACTGATTATCTTGACAGAAAGCCTAGAGCACTGTCAGGTGGTCAAAGACAGAGAGTTGCCGTAGGTAGAGCTATTATCAGACAGGTTGATATCTTCTTAATGGATGAGCCGTTATCAAACCTCGATGCTAAACAGCGTGTTACCATGCGTTCAGAAATCATTCAGATTCACAGATCTACTCATGCGACTACCATCTACGTAACACACGACCAGACTGAAGCCTTGACAATGGCAGATCGAATCGTTGTTATGAAAGACGGTTATGTACAGCAGATCGGTACTCCTGAAGAATTATACTTCTATCCATGCAATGTCTTTGTAGGCGGATTCATCGGTGAACCACCTATGAACTTCATTGATGGTGAAATAAAGGATGGAAAGATCAGTTTTGAAAAGAACGATAATGTCATTGATCTTAAAGCTACCAAATACAAGCTCAAAGATCAGGCAGTTAAATTCGGTATCAGACCAGAAGCTGTATCAATGAAACCTGTTGATAATGCAGTTAAGGTTAAAGGATATTCTACTCTGATTGAAATGCTGGGTGATTCAACCAATGTATATACACAGATTGGTGATGACACAATTATCCTGAAGTGTGATCCACATGATGCACCTGGATTTGAAGTAGAATTTGATTTCTATATCCCATACGACAAGATTTATTTATTCGACAAGGAAACAGAAGCTGTTCTTGAAGAGAAATAAATAATGAATTTCAAACAGTACAGGACCTTGGATTTGTGTATATTTATCGCCATGTATGCGATATGTGAATTCCTGGTCATCAAATCGGCAACTGTATGGTTTGTCTGGGATGAAATGTATTCTATCTCAATAATGTTACTGTTATTACTGATAGTAATGATGAGATGGGATAAATACTGTATCTTTCAGGCGGTAATCTCGAGCATCCTGTTTGTTGCCTATCAGTCCGGTAGTGTTCAGCAGTATATTATCTACCTGGCTGGTAATCTTGGCTTCATGCTGACGCTTATATATGTCAGTAAAGTAGGCAAGGATAAAATAAGAAACAGCATATTTCTGACAATGGGATATGTTGTAATAGGATATCTTCTGATGGAACTTTCTAGAGGCTTAGCAGCCGTGATAGTTTCAGGAGTATCCGTACAGGTAATCAGTGTATTTGTGTTTACAGATATGCTGACATTGGTCTTCACTCTGGTAGGAATATTTATTGCCAGAAAAGTAGAAGGCTTGTTCATGGATCAGAAACAGTATCTGATTCAACTGAAAGAAAATGAAGAAGATGAAAACTTCGATGATTACGATTCAATAAATGGAGGGGACTAACATGAATGATGAGTATCTTATTTATAATGAAGAGCTGAAATGTTATGAACTTGATCCTGAACAGAAGGTTAGGGATGACGTTGAAAAAAACAGATGGCAGCTCAACAAGGTAGCTATACTTAAGGACTGGCGCCTTTATGTGATGCTGATACCAATGATTGTGGTATTCGTATTATGGAGATATTTCCCAATGTACGAACTGCTTGGATGTTTCAAGATTACAGAAGTTGGTAAACAGGTATCAGAAATGAAGTGGTGTGGTTTCGCAAACTTCCAGGCACTGATGTTTGGCGGATCTACTCAGAGTGTCCTGTTCTGGAGAGCCTTCAGAAATACCTTCGTATTAAGTTTCTATGGCTTGCTGTTTGGTTTCCCAATGCCAATTATCCTGGCTTTATTCTTTAATGAAATCAAGTCAGATATCTTAAGATCTGTATATCAGGTATTGACATATCTTCCTAAGTTCATGTCAACAGTCGTTATGACAACTCTGGTAACAATGTTGCTGAAACAGAATGACCTGGTATCAAGTACTGGTATTATCTCTAATGCTCTGGCTGCAATAGGACTTATTTCTCAAGAAACCGCTGATGCAGGTTTACTTAACAATCCTTCATTCTTCAGAGCTATCTACCAAATAAGTGGTATCTGGGAAGAAGCCGGTTATGGTTCAATCGTTTACTTTGCGGCTATCATCGGTATCTCTCCTACATCTTATGAAGCTGCACAGATTGATGGTGCCGGTAAATTCGCTCAGATGAGATACGTTGTTATTCCATGTATCCTGTCTACAATTGTCATTATGCTGATTACCAAAATCGGTACATTACTGTCCATCGGTTATGAAAAGGTTATCCTGCTGTATAACACTAATACATGGGTTACTGCCGACGTAGTTTCTACATTTGCGTATAGAATGGGTCTTGAAGGTACTTCCGGTGGTGGTTCACAGGCTATAGCTTCTGCGGCTGAAATGCTCAACAACATTACCGGTATGATCCTGGTTATCGGTGCTAACGCTATTGCCAAGAAGGCATCAGACGTATCACTGTACTAACGGGGAGGAGATAATTAATTATGAAACGTAAACTTGAAGTAAGTGAATTAATATTTAAGGTTGTTTCCTACCTGTTCCTGACAGTATTCTCACTATGCTGTCTGTATCCATTCGTATATGCTGTATCATCTTCTATCTCTGGTGCGCATGCGGTGGACTACAACCAGGTAGTACTGTTCCCTAAGGATATTCAGTTTGATGCCTTTGCATCAATCTTCAACAACAATACATTCTGGAACTCTTATACCAATACACTGTTCCTGACTCTGTATGGTACAATCTTCTCCTTGGTAGTATCTATCCTTGGTGCTTATGCATTATCAAAGAAGAGACTGTTATTCAGATCCGGATTCAACTTCTTCTTAGTATTCACAATGTGGTTCTCTGCAGGTATCGTTCCTCAGTATCTGAACTATCTGAATACTCAGCGCGTCTTCAACGCTATTGGTATTACCGATGTTAAATGGCTGATTGTCATTGCCATGGGTATGGCTGCGATGAATATCATCCTCTTGAGAAACGCATTCGAAGGTGTATCAAGCGAAATTGAAGAAGCAGCTATCGTCGATGGCGCTACTGAATTCCAGGTATTGACTAAGGTATATATCCCTATGTCTCAGTCTACAATCGCTACAGTTGCACTGTTCTTCGCTATTTCTAGATGGAACGGTTACTTCTGGGCAAGACAGATGATTGCAGCTTCCGGTTCTGCAAATGAACAGCCATTACAGGTATTCATCAGAGGCTTACTGGAAGAATATACAAACCTTGAAGTATTGGCTGGATGGAGAGCTTCATATTCTCCAAACTCAGCTATCTATGCACTGATTATCTGTGCAATCATTCCAATTCTGATTATTTATCCTTTCATCCAGAAGTACTTCGCTAAGGGTACTACTGTCGGTGGTGTTAAGGAATAAATATATAGTTGTTAACATTCAACTTTAAAAAATGATTTCATTTTAGAGGAGGCAAAAAAATGAAAAAACTTATCTTAATTCTATTGTCTCTGGCTATGGCTCTTACATTATGTGCTTGTGGCGGTAGCGGAACTGCAGTTGTAGATGATACACCTGCTGATTTCACTCTCGAATACGCTGAAGGTACAGAATTAAGAATTGCAGCCGGATACAACGACGACAAAACCGCTATCAGCTTCAAAAACGCTGATGTAGTAGGTGATGGTGTTACATTAGTTGATGGTGTTACTTACCATACAGGCGATTTAAAACCAACCTGGGTTTATGTTTCTGAAAAATTAGGTATCACTTTCGATGATAAATTCTCTGGTGCAGGTTCTTCTTCAAAAGAATGGGCAGTATGGGAAAACCAGTTAGATCAGGTTGATATCATTGTTGGTACTACTGAATTATTAAACGCTGCTGGTGCTGAAGGCAAACTGATCAACTTAGCTGACTATATTGACCAGATGCCTAACTTCAAGGCTTACTTAGAAGACAATCAGATCGCAAGATTATCTATCACTGGCAATACCGAAACTGGCGCTATCTACTTCTCTCCATATTTCGACGGTGTAGATGATATCGAAAGAATGCCATTAATCAGAGCTGACCTGGTTCGTACATTATTAGATGGCGATACAGCTTATGCTGGTGCTAACAGAGCTCTTGCAGCTTATGCTTATGAACCTTATATGCCAACTACTGGTAAAGTAGAAATTGAATCTTTAACTGCTGATGGTACTGGTACTCAGACTATCACTAAGGATTACGATGCTACTCAGAACATCATCGCTCAGATGAATGCTGCTGAAGGCTTAACTGGTGATGCTGCTGTTCAGATGTTCAGAGATTACATTGATTCAATGTATCCTGATTACGCTAACAGATCTGACCTGTTCTTAGGTTATGATGCATGTTGGGATGCTGATGAAATGGTTGCATTATTAAGATGTGCAGTTGCTTCATTAGACAATAACAATGGAGATCCAATCGTTGGTTTATTCTCAAGAGAAACTTCTAACTTACAGAGAGAAATCGACTTAGTTAGATTTGCTGGTTCATTATTCGGTGCTAGAGGTATGGAATCAAGATGTGATTACTTATACTTCGATAACACTGGTAAATTACAGGATGCTAGACAGGATGAAGTTGCTTACTTAGCTGTTGAAAGATTACATGATCTTGTATCTGAAGGCTTACTGTGCGTTGGAGGTTCACAGAACTCTGCTAACTATCTTGAACTGGATGCAGGTTTAATGTCATATGACTACAACCAGACTCAGACAGTTATGAACGACACTAAGTTACAGGATGGTGAAGAATACTTAGCTATCATGGTTCCAGTTGCTTACTGGGAAGATGGTACTACTGGTACATACATGAGATTTACTGAATCATGGAGATCTGTAAAGGTTGATGGTTGGGCTATCTCTGCTGCCGGTGTTGCTGATTCAACTGATAAGTTAAATGCTGCTTTAGCATTAATTGACTTCGCATTCTCTGTACAGGGCCAGATCACTATGTCTTATGGTCCAGATGCATTCATCAACGTTAAGGACGAAACTGTAGAAGTTAAGACTTGGGATGATGTAGCTGCTAAATACGAAACATTCACTTTCAACGGTAAACAGTGGCCTACTATGAAGCAGGAAACTTTCGATGAAATGATTGAATTAGAAAACGGTAACTACACTAACTTCGCAAGAAGATACTTAGGTTCTACTCTCAATGGTTTCCCTAAGTCACAGGCATTTGAATACCAGGCAACTAATGAAGTTGGTAAGAAGGGTGCTGCTGTATTATCAGCTGCTATCTCTGCTGGTGTAATCAAACATCCATTACTGACAGTTAATGAATCAAATATGTGGTACACTTCTGTTCCTACAGTTCTTCCAACTACTGCTGAACAGACAAATACCTTAAAGGGTTACACAGATCTGAGTTCTAACTTCCAGTCATCTAAGGATGGCGTATCAGTATTCTATAACATCATCAAGGAAGGTTACACTTTAACAGGTGTTGAAGCTACAGCTAAGGCTTATGCTAATTATGTAGCTAACGACTGGAACGGTGCTGCATACTTAATGATTAAGAATGCTCAGTGGACTGCTCTGAAAGCTTACTACGACACTATCAAATAGTTTGTAGTCTTATTAATTAATTATTATTCAGTATCCTTGTGCTGTATCGTCAGCACAAGGATACACTATAGTAGAGGTGACTTTTATGTTTAAACCACAAATGAAATTTCAAAAGATTCTATTTCTACTGGCTCTTATTTTCTCGGCAGTGATGTTTGTATACGGTCTAGGACTTATGACTGGTGTATACGGTTTATACCAAACTCAGGCTTTAGGTGGAGTTCCAGGATCTAAAATCTTTACAGATATGCAGGGTTATAATAATATCCTTGTTTATGGATCTATTGGACTGATTCTTATCAGTACACTGCCGTTTATTTTTGCTTCTAATACAAGAAGAAAATATTATATTGGCAATACAATAGCAACTTACGTACAGGCTGGCGCATTTGTCGTTATGGCTGTATATGTAGTTATGAATACAATCAAATACAGAACTCAGTTCCTGACCACTGTTGATTTCACTTTATATAAAGAAATGTCTGATATGATGAATTTCAATTATTCAGAATCAACATTCTGGTTTGATATCGGTTTTGTATTAGCTGTAATTCTTGTTGTTTTTGCAGGTGCTATTGTATACAACTTAATTTGGAAAACAAAACTAGTAAAGCAGGAAGATGAAATATTAAGCGGAGGTGTCGTTACAAATGAATAATGACGTTAAAACTGATGTTAAATTAGACAGAATGCGTTATAAAAATGATAGCGTACCTGAAATGCTGGCAATCCTGGCGATTGTATTTAATGTGCTTTACTTCTTTTCTATATATGAAACAAATGCGGATTTCTTCTATACATACTTTATCGGTATGTCAATAATTGTGAATCTGTTATTCCTTCTGGTGTGCTTTTTATCTTCAGAAGAAGTTAAAAACTATCACAGTACATATGCTTATGTGATGATTGGATTGGCTGTACTTCAGGTTATTAGAATCTTCTACTATCCAATGAAGGCTTTAGAAGCTGAAGCTATTACATCTGGTCAGTCTACTTTATGTATTGCATACCTGGTTGCATCTGCTGCATGTCTAGTTGTAGGTGGAATCATCAGTATAAATAACTCCGGAAAACTCAATAAGTATCTGGAGACAATCGGAAAGTAGAGGTACAGAAATGGCTAGTTTAAGTTTACAGCACTTAGATAAAATCTATGATAATAATGTTCAGGCTGTTTATGATTTCAACATGGACATTGAAGACGGTGAATTTATCGTCTTTGTAGGACCTTCCGGTTGTGGTAAATCTACTACACTCAGAATGATCGCAGGTCTTGAAGATATCTCTGCCGGAAAGCTGATGATCGGTGATAAAGACTGTACAAGACTTCCTGCAAAGGACAGAGATATTGCGATGGTTTTCCAGAACTACGCATTATATGGTCATATGACTATTTATGAAAACATGGCTTTCTCATTAGTATTGGCTAAGGAAGATAAATATGTTATTCATGAAAAAGTACTGGCTGCTGCTGAAATTCTTGGTCTGACTGCTCAGTTAAACAAGAAACCAAGTCAGTTGTCAGGTGGTCAAAGACAGCGTGTTGCCATGGGCCGTGCTATCGTTAGAAATCCTAAAGTCTTCCTGTTTGATGAACCTCTGTCAAACCTCGACGCTAAACTTCGTGGATCTACCAGAAGAGAAATCAAATTACTGCACAGAAGACTAGGTACTACAATGATCTATGTAACACATGACCAGACCGAAGCCCTGACTCTTGCAGATCGAATCTGCTGTATGTCTATGGGCCATGTTCAGCAGATTGGTACACCACTTGAACTCTACGATCATCCTAAAAATCTGTTCGTAGCTACATTCATCGGTTTACCACCAATGAACACTTTCTCTTTAAAAGTTGAAAATGGCAAATATTACGCTGAAGGTGAAGAAATTGCTCTTCCTTCAAAGGTAGTTGACGCTATTAATAAATCAGGAAAGAGTAATTTCATCTTAGGTATCAGACCAGAAGATATCAAACCTGGCAATACTTATAAACTGAATGTTACTTTAAATGAAAATACCGGTCATTTCACTCTGACTCACGGCAAACTGTTTGGTAAGACATCTGTTGCCAAATTTAGAGACTGGATGAGATATAAGACAGGTGAAGTCGTAGGTATTGATTTTGATGAAGAAAAGATTCATCTGTTCGATTCTGAAACAGAAGAAGCTATTATTTAAAGAGGTGCCACATGAAAGCTGAAACAAGAAAAAAAGACTTTAATGAAACTAAAAGAAAATTCATAGTTTCTCTAAAGAAAAGACCTCATAATATCGCGCTTGTTATGATGGCAATTACCTTTATTGTATATTCATTCAATCTGACTAAGATTTCCAACACGACAGCTATTGTAAATAAGCAGCCTATGGGTCTATGCTCATTTGTAACTATGCTGTTCTCAATGCTGGCATTCGTATGTTTCCTGAATGCATATCCAAAAAGACAGCCTGTCAATGTTCCTATGATGCTGCTTATGTATCTGATGCAGATATTAGTCATAGTTGCTGATGTTATCTACATTGGCAAAATCAACGAAGGATTACAGACTATTCAGATCACTAGTGCAAGAATATGTATTCCTCAGGCAAAAACAATGCTTATTATCCATATTGTATTATCGGTTATTTCCGTAATTACGATTGCTCTTATCCCTACAATGGGTAAGATGCTTTCCAAGATTGATACTTCTGTCGAAATTGCCGGAAATGATGATGTAGGCAATATCGAATTATCAGAAGATTAATTTATGTCAAAGAAAAACAAACAGATTACCAATAGCGAAAAAGAATATTACAAACTAAATACTGAAGCGACTGAACGTCTGGCGACAGTCAATAAAGATAACGCCAGAAAAGTTTCTGATGAAGAACTCGGTCAGTATAAACAGTCTTGGTTAAGTAAGATTCCTACCTGGGTGAAAGGATATTTCATTAAGTTCTGGTTCGCTGGTGCTGTTTGTTTTTTTGTATACTGGGGACTTGGAGTATATATCGCAAATCAGCTGGATATGCTGTTTGTGTTTGGAACTATCCTTGGTTTTGTAACCAATATTCTTACCAACAATGTACTGAAGTTCATATCAGAATATGATGACTACACAGAGTATATAATGTTCCCTAAAAAGGATTTTATCTATCTTATATGGGATGTCTTATATGCGTTTCTCTTACTGTACTGCACATATCAGTTCTATGTACTTCTGAATACTATCTTAAACAGTTTATTTAACTTTACACTTGGTGTAGAACCTATCGTGTTTGGTATTGTATATACTTCAATTGATATGTTCTTTATCTACCTGAAGAATCAGGTTATCGGCTTATTTAAAAAAAATAAATAGATGGACACAGTTCATCTATTTAAATATTTGAAAAGGAGTTTTCTATGAGTTTAAAAATCGGAATAAGAGGACATGATCTTCCAGGTGCTCCATTTGAAAAACCTGAAGATATGGTAGAGGCCTTAAAGCTTGTAGGTATTGATACACTGCAGCTAGTCTATAAAAAAGGCTTTAAAGGTTTTAAACAGGAAGCACAGTTTATAGTTGAACTGGCAGATGTCCTTAAAAAGAATGACATCAAGGTTGCGATGATAGGGGCATATTTCAATATGATTCATCCTGATCTTGAAAAAAGAGATGCCGGTAAACTGTATTTCAAATGGTGTATGGAAACAGCTTTCCTGTTTGAAACGAAACTGGTAGGTTCTGAGACGGGTTCAGCCAATGGCGATAAATGGACCTTCAATGAATATAATCACACTGAAGAAGCATTTAAAATCGTTACAGATACAGTTAAAGAGCTTAACAGATACGGAAGAGAATTCAAATCTAAACCAATCATTGAAGCAGCGTATGCCCATACCGTTTATCAACCTAGCGGGCTTAAACTGCTGATAGATGAAACAGAAATCAATGATGTAACGGTAGATGTATACAATTATCTGAATATTGATAACTATAAAGATGCGGATAAGATCTTTGATGAATGCCTTGAACTGTTTAAAGACAAGATCAGAGTCTTCCATCTGAAAGACTATAATGTCATCGACGGCAAACTCGTGCAGTGTGCGATAGGGGATGGCATAATGAACTGGGAATACTATATTCCAAAAATAAAGGAAAACTGTCCTGAAGCATACCTGATACTTGAAGGTATAACAGGGGAAGATAATATCAGAAAGTCTGTAGAGACTGTAAGGAGAATTGAAAATGAATAATACTCAGATTAACGCGTATGTTGACTCTTATATGGCTAATTTCACACCTTATAAGGGCGGTGAATGGTGTTATGAAGATGGTATTCTGATGACTGCCATCTATGATATGTACAAAGTATCCGGTGTACAGAAATATTATGATTTCGTCATGAATTATTTTGATGGAATTATTGGTGAAGATGGTTCAATCTTAAGAAAAAGAAACGAATCCTACAACATAGATAATATCTGTCCTGGTATCGCTCTGATGAAATTATACAGAGATAATCCACTTCCTAAATTCAAGAAATGTATGGATTATTTATATGATCAGTTAATGAAACATCCTCGTACTAAAGAGAATTCTTTCTGGCATAAAGAAATCTATACCAATCAGGTATGGATGGATGGTATCTATATGGGCCAGGTATTCTATGCGATGTACGCTAAGGAATTCGGTACTGCAGGTATTGTTGAAGATATTGATCATCAGCTTCATGTCGCAGATAAAAGACTCTGGGCACCTGAAAAGAACCTTTATATGCATGCCTATGATGAAGCCAAGGTTATGCAGTGGGCAGATCCTGAAACCGGAAGATCTCCACACTGCTGGTCAAGAGCCTGCGGTTGGGTATTAATGGCTATGGTTGATGTATATGAAGAAATCGGACTGGATATCTGTAAGGAAATCCTTGTAAAGGAAGTTAATTCATTAAAACCATATGTTACATCAGGTATGTTATATCAGGTTGTTGAAGAAGAAAACAAAGAACCTAACTACAAGGAAACTTCAGGCAGTGCAATGATGGCTTACGCTTTATTCAAGGCTAAGAGAATCGGCATGCTGGATGAATATAATCTTGGTATGAAAGTATTTGATACAATCATGGCTGAAGAATTTGATGGTACAAATCTTAATGGTATCTGCCGTGTTGCCGGTCTTGACAATAAGAAGAGAGACGGTTCATTTGAATACTATATGTCCGAAGATATTTCATCAAATGAGGTGAAGGGTGTAGCGCCATTTATCATGGCATATTCTGAAATATATGGCTGATAAACTGATATTTTTAGGCGATTCAACTTTACAGTATAACGACGAGACGACCTATCCTCAGGTAGGATGGCCTCAGACAGTATACGACAGGTTTGAAAATATTGAGATATACAATTTCGCCAAAAACGGTAAAAGCACTAAAACCTTTATGAATCTGGGTTATTTTGATGAAGCATTAAAGGTTATGGATGAAAATTCATATGTGGTTATTGAATTCGGTCATAATGATGAACATGATTATGATCCTGAAACCTATACTCAGCCATATACTGAATATAAGGACAATCTCAAACACATGGTATCTGTCTGCCGTGAAAAGGGTGCTGAAGTAATCCTTTTAACATCAATATACCGAAGGTGGTTCCTTGAAGATGGTTCTATCAGGATGGACTGTCATAAAGACTATCGCGAAGCTATGATTGAGGCTGCTGAAGAAACAGGTACTGATCTTATTGATATGTGTGTTCTAACAAGGGATATGCTTATTGAACTTGGTGATGAAAATTCAAAAGATCTGTATATGTATTTCCCTGCAGATACCTATCCTTTATATCCTGAAGGTATGAAAGATAATACTCACCTTGTATATAAAGGTGGATTAAAAATCGGAAATATCTTCATTGAACAGTTAAAGAAAAACAATGATCAACTGTCTAAATATCTGAAAGGAGTTTAAAAATGGAAGAACTCAAAATTATTCACATTTCACCTGTATCCGCAACGTTTGAACTCGTTAATGATTTTATCTACAAGAATGAATCAGAATATGAGATAAGTGTTAACGGTACAGCAGTAAGAAAAGATGGCAGAAATGTCTTTTCGGTTTTTGATCTAAAACCTGATACAGATTACGAAGTATGTGTAAAAGGATTAAGTGCTAAATTCCATACATTAAAGGTAAACAAGGTTATCAACGTGCTTGATGAAGGTGTTGTTGGTGAGGGTACAACCATGAACACTGAAGCTATTCAGAAAATACTGGACAGCTGTGATAATGATCTCGTTGTCTTCCCTGAAGGAACATACCTTACTAGTGCACTTAATTTCAGATCAAATACCTATGTATATCTTAAAAAGGGTGCTGAAATCTTAGGAAGCATTGAAAGATATGATTATCCAATCGTAAAGGGTATCAGAGTAGAAGATGGTGTTGAATATGTAGATGCTTCATGGGAAGGTGAACCTCAGGACTGTTTCATGTCCCTGATTTCAAGCTATGACAGTGAAAATATCATGATCGTCGGTGAAGGTGCAATCAACGGTAACGCTGATAAGGCTGACTGGTGGGTTGACTGTCTTACAAAACGTGGTGCCTGGAGAGGCAACAATATCTTTACCAACAGATGTAAGAATGTTGATTTTGTAGGTTTGAATGTCAAGAATTCTCCAAGCTGGAATATTCATCCTTTCTATTCTGAAAATGTAAGATTTATTGATTTATTGGTTGAAAATGACCCTCATTCCCCAAATACAGATGGTATCGATCCTGAATCATGTGATGTTGTAGATATTATCGGTGTCAAGATCTGTGTCGGTGATGACTGTATCGCGATCAAGTCAGGTGTATACGTTATGAGCCAGACTCACTATAAACCATGTGAACATCTGACAATCAGAAACTGTTATATGGGTGCAGGACATGGCGGTGTGGTATTCGGTTCAGAATCTTCATGCGGTATCAAACATGTCGATGTCAAAAACTGTATCTTTGATGAAACCGACAGAGGTTTAAGAATCAAGACCAGAAGAGACAGAGGTAATAAAGCTGAAATAGAAGATATCAATTTTGATAATATCCTGATGAATGGCGTAAAGAACGCTTTAACAGTTAATATGTCATATTATCTCAAGAGATGGGATCCAACAGATATCATCTTCTCAAAGGATTATGTAGAAGTAACTGAACTTACTCCACATATCAAGAACTTCCATTTCAAGAATCTTGAATGTAAGAATATCAAGATCTGTGCCGGTTTCTTCTATGGTCTTCCTGAAAGAAAGATTGATGAGATTGTTCTGGAAAATATCCATGTAACATATGATTCATCATATACCAAGGAAGAAGGACCTATCATGATCTATCAGTGTCCACAGGTAAATAACGGCGGTTTCTATTTCTATAATGTAGAAAACGTTATTGTGAAGAATGTTGATATTGATGGTCAGAAGGGTGAGGCATATAATCTGGAAGGTGTAGATAACTTCTCCAATTAATAAACAAAGCACAGTTTAATCTGTGCTCTTGTGTTTTTTAGCGGATTCAAATATATCTATAAGTTTTAATGATTCATTTCTTCCTATTACTGGTGATTCATTAAGGCTTTTTTTGATACATAAGGCAAAATGATCAGTCTCATATTTGAAATCGGATATCATCTCTTCGTTAAGTTCAATGGTTTCACTTGTATTCAGATATATTGAAGCCTTGCCTGTTTTCCAGAAATTATCGATATGTATATGGCCCAGCGTTCCATAGATATCGCATCCTTTAGGAAGATCTATGTCAAATCCGGATACTGAAGTGGAGAAGACACCGTTTTTATATCTGATCTCCGTGATGCTGAAACAGTCGACTCCGTGAAGGTATCTGGAAACAGTATTTACTTCTTCTATTTCCCAGTTATTCAGATAATTGAAATAGGCAATAGGGTAGATGCCTATATCTCTGATAGCGCCTCCGGTCTTTTCTTCAAATACCCAGTGATCTTTCTGAAATATATCTTTGCTTTCGCGGTTATCGCAGTAATAACCGTTCATATACTTTACATCGCCGATAATTTTATTATCAAGAATTTCTTTAATCTTTTGTGTCAAGGGTAGAAAAAGCTGTTTGTCTGCCTCCATCAGCATCAGCCCCTTATCTTTAGCCAGATCATACAGTTCATTACATTCTTCTTTTGTACCGACAAAAGGCTTTTCGCAAAGGACATGTTTATGATGATTGAGACACAGTTTTGTGAGCTCATAATGGGTAGGATTAGGAGTGCTGATATAAACCGCATCTACATTGTCATCATTAAGACATTCTTCTATTGAATAATAAATATCAATACCGTTATCTTCTGCGAATTTCTTTGTTTTATCGGGATTTCTTCCGCATACAGCATAATAGTTTACATATTCGCTTTTGCCATTAACGAATCTTCTGGCAATTTTTCCGGGTCCAAGTACTGCAATATTAATTTTATCCATAACCATACTCTTTTTATTATTGTAGAATAATTAGGGAGGAATAACATGTTAAATCCATTTTTAAAAAGTAGAATTACAGACTGTAAAAGTCTTGTGGATAAATTAGGGAAACATTATGAATATGTTTCCATATTCGGAAATTATGTATCAAATAAAAGTATCAGAGTTTCTACCCATTCAAGTTCCATTGATGATACTGACAACGAATGCGGTTTTGTGATTAAGGTCTATAAGGATGGAAGATATTCTGAATATTCATGTAACGATGTAAGAGGTTTAAGTGTCAATAAGATTATTAAGGCTCTTACATTGAATAATTCGGTAAGTGATGATTATAAAGTGCCTTTATTCAACGAAGAAGAACATACTGAAGACTATCTGAGAGAAGATAAAGACAGTTATTCAGATAAAGAAATAATCGAAAAACTTATAAAACTGAAGGATAAGGCTCATAAAGAGAAAAGACTTATCAATTTTAATATCCGTTATGCCAAAAGAGAGACATCCAGCATCTTTGTTTCAGATAAGAAATGTCTTAGTCAAAAATATGACTGGATTAATATGATGTGTTATGCGGTTGTCAAGGAAAACGAAACAATCAAAAACTGTTTTGATGCCTTAGGTGAAGCATCTACATCTATAGCTTTATCTCAGGCTGAAGAAATGGCTGATAAGGTTGTGAAAACGGCAGTCAAACTGATAGATTCCAAACCTATAGTTCCTGGTAAATATACTGTTATTACCGATCCTTCAGTATCCGGACTTATCGCTCATGAAGCATTTGGTCATGGGGTAGAGATGGATATGTTTGTCAAAAACAGAGCTAAGGCCAAAGATTACGTAGGAAAATATGTAGCATCTGAACTTGTGGATATGTATGATGGTGCTGCGTCGTGTGTTTCGAATGCTTCATATTTCTTTGATGATGACGGTATAGAAGCGGGGACTACAAAAATTATTGATAAAGGAATACTGGTAAACGGTATATCTGATGCCTTAAGTGCGATGGAACTGGGTACTGTACCAACCGGCAACGGAAGAAGACAGTCATATTCACGTAAGGTATATACACGTATGACCAATACTTTCTTTGGCAAGGGTGAGAGTACCTTTGAAGAAATGCTGAAAAGTGTAAAACATGGATACTACATTGTTCAGTCAAGCAACGGCATGGAAGACCCTAAAAACTGGCAGATACAGTGTGTAGCTCTTTATGGCATTGAAATAGTAGATGGTAAACTTACTGATAACTATGTATCTCCGGTTATCATATCGGGATATGTTGTAGATCTGCTCAAATCAATATCAATGGTTTCTGAAGATGTACACATCCATGGATCAGGTATGTGCGGTAAAGGTTATAAAGAATGGGTTTATGTGTCTGATGGCGGACCATATCTTAAGACGGAGGCCAAACTGGGATAAGAATATGAAGACAAAAGATATAATTTCCTGTTTAAAGGCAAATAAAGCCGTTACAGGCTACGAAATACATTTATCACATAAAGAGTCAAGAGAACTGTTTTATGTCCTGAGACACATTGAAATAAGTCGTGCTGTAGATACAGAAAGCTGTTCAATAGATATCTATGTATCCAATAAAAAATACACTGGTTCCAGCGGTATCGTAGTAACTGCTGCCGATGATGAAAAATCATTGAACAGAAAAATAAAACAGGCTGTCACTAAAGCTAAACAGGCAAAAAACAGATACTATCCTTTAGCTGAAAAGACAGTCAATATCAAAGAAGACAAACCGGAAGATCTTGATCTTAATGATATTGCCTCTAAAGTTGCCAAAGCTGTTTTCAAGGCAGATACATATGAAGAAGGACATATTTCTTCAACCGAAATATTAGTAAGCAGATACAAAAGAGAATTCTATAATTCAAACGGTATACATCATACAAGCTACCGCTTCAGAATACAGATAGAGCTGGTGCCTACATGGAAGAATAAAAAAGAAGAATACGAGGTCTACAGATTCTATGAAACCGCAAAGATTGATTATAAGGATATTGAAAGGGAAGTAAAAGAAGTTCTTCTTCAGTCTAAGGCAAGAGCCGAAGCCAAACCTTTAGCTAAGGTAAAACTTCCAAAGAATCTTCCGGTAGTCATTCAGGGAGAAATGCGAAACATGATTGCAGAGCAGCTCAGTTCTGAAATGACTTATATGTCTCAGTACACAAGAAACAATCATTACGCTGTAAATGATGAGATTTCCAGAAATCCATTCACAGTAACGATGAAACCGGTTGTAAAAGGTGCCATAAGATCTTCTGAATATGATGGTAATGGTATTGTGCTAAAGGAAAAGACCATTATCAGAAAGGGTAAGGCATGTGATACCTATGGTTCATTAAGATTCGGTACTTATCTTAATGCTGAAAATATCACGGGCTCAATTCCTGTATGTACAATTAAGGCTGACGGTGTCGATTTCGAAAACACAAAACATCTTCTCATTGAAATCTTCTCATCTCCTCAGCTTGAATCAGCTTCAGGATACTGGGGCGGAGAAGTAAGACTGGCTAAATATTATGATGGGAAGAAGTATATTCCATTAAGCGGATTCTCTATTTCCGGTTCCTTGTATGATGATATTAAAAATATCCGTTTCTCAAAAACGAAGACAGTTGATTCATCGTATTCCGGACCAAAATATTTTATCTTTGATAATATCAGTATTTTCTAAACAAAAGCCTCTATACGAGGCTTTGTTTAATGGTAATTTGACATATTGAGTGTTTTTGGAAAATCGCTCATTGTCTTAATTTGT
>JAUNIH010000054.1 GCA_030523555.1 Erysipelotrichaceae bacterium | reverse complement strand
ATTATTGTCTCGCACAGACATGCCGTGCTCGACTGTCCACTAGGACGATTAAAAAGAAAAAGCCCTATGGGCTTTTCTTTTAACCTTGAAGCTTACTGTTTACTTTGGCGATTCTGTTTTTGATTGATATATAGATAATAAACCAGATAATCGCAAATCCTGCAATGAAGCTTAACACAAAGATCCATATCTGATCTAAAGGCAGCCAGCCATTGATAAGATACACCACCAGATAATCAGCCAGTAATACTGCACCCTGAATAAGACCGGCTGTAGCCTTAGGTAAGGTTTCTATCTCATAGACAATTGATATACCTGTTGCCACAAACGCTAATACCAGGGATGACAATATCGCCAGTACCATTTCATCAGTGGTAAATGTCAGTTCATTACCTGTAAATTTAAAGAATAACGCAACTATTGAGAGAATTACCGGACCGGTCCAGGACCAGCTCATACCTCTAGAACAGAAATTTTTAACATAGTTTTTCATAGATCATATCTCCTTTTCAAATCCGCAAAACATCTTCTTGAAATACATTCACTATATCCACTAACGAATACCGCATCTACCGCACCCGATAACTGTACTTTGAATCTTTTTATCTTTTTCCAGTTGGCTATGGCAGATTTCGATATTCTTTCAAATTCTTCAGGAAGAAATTCTTCAAGTTCATATAGTCTTTTCTTAATAAGATATCTTTTAGAGTCTTCATATACCGCATAGGTCTTTTCATCTTCGGTACAGAAACATTCAATATCTTTTATCTTTAACATACTTATCTCATCATCCCTGTATCCTGGAAGCTGATCTTTAATCATATCCTTCATGACAAGTTGTTCGATTTCATCAATAAGTTCTGTTTTTGAATGTATCGTCGCGACAATACTTTCTTCCTTTTCTTTGTCTATCACTACTTTGAAAATCATGATTTTCTCCTTTGACATCTTCAATATATCGGAATTATTTCTTCTTGTCATAATAATCCGGCAAACGGCATTTTAATAAGGGCGAACGGTATTTATTCTCTGTGTTTATGATTGTGATAATCACATGGGAAAGATATCATTAAAATAGAAATCACAAAGGAAGAACAATTATGTATAAGAATATTGAAAAGAAAAAATTATTGAAACTGTCAGATCAGGTATCCTATCAGGATGGACAGGTTGTAAGTAAGACTCTGGTTCAGAATGATCATGTAAGTATGACGCTCTTTGCGTTTGAAAAAGGCGAAGAGATTTCAACACATGCGGCAGCCGGTGATGCGATGGTTACAGTCCTTGAAGGAAAAGGAAGATTTATTGTAGCTGATGAAACCTTCTATCTTGAAGCAGGTGAAACACTTATAATGCCTAAAGACATACCGCATTCTGTATATGGTGAAGAAAGATTCAAGATGCAGCTGATTGTATCGTATTAATATCAGATATTATTTAAAATCTTTTTACATTTCTCAGGTATTACACTTTACATTGGTTGAATATCATAAAGGTGGTTAGAGGTCCAACGAGGGACATAACCATGATCACTTAAAATTTCGTTAAAGAAATTCATATATATTGCGTCCTCTAAAACACCACATCGGTCGAAAGACCAAATTAAGGGTATTATGATAAATATCCTTTTTTTGTGCCTATATAATTAAGATATAAATATGATTAACTTAATAAATAACATTCCCCATAAATATCGTTTACTGATAATGATAATTATGATGATTATCGCTTTTGGAGTGTTTATGATGCTGATAAGTAAAGAGTTCAGATTTGCGGTAATTGATATTTTTCAGTATATCTTTGAACCGGGTAAAAGAGCGGGAAGAAGAGGAGAAATTGAAGGGACCAAACTTATTAAAGAAGTATTAAGAGACGGTGATTATCTTTTCAGTAATGTACATATATCATATGATGGTAAATTTGCGGAACTTGATAATGTGGTTATAAATGAGAATGGTGTCTTTATTATTGAAGTAAAAAGCTATTCAGGATATCTTTACGGATATGAAAAAGACAGAAAATGGGAAAAGATCAAGATGACGGAAAGCGAGAACACCTATAAACAGGAGATAGATAACCCCATCAGACAGGTTAAAAGACAGACCTATATCTTATCCAATTTTTTAAGAGAAAGAAATCTTAAAACATATATCAAATCATATGTCCTGCTGATTAATAAAAATGCCCCGTGTGAAAGCCGATATCTTCTTGAAGATTCTTCTGATATAAACTGGGTGATACATTTAAAGAGTAAAAAAATCATAGATAAAGAAAAACTTGAAGACATATCAAAAGTTCTTAAGAAATGTGAAAGAGGATGGTAACAGAACGTCTTTATATAGTTAAAATAGTAATATCAGATTATGGAGAAGCATATGGAATGGCCTTATAAGAACGAGATTGATATAGAAGAAACACATGAGTGTGATGTGCTGGTTTTAGGTGGCGGTATGGCCGGGTGCTTTGCGGCTATTGCGGCAGCCAGAGATGGAAAGAAAGTTATCCTTGTCGAAAAAGGCGCTACATGCAGATCTGGTGCAGCTGGATCAGGCGTCGATCACTGGGAAAGCGCGTGTTCAAATCCCTGCAGTAAAGTTACACCGGAAGAGATTGCGAAAGCCTATATCGATGAACAGGATGGCTATTCTAACGGTATAGCTCATTATATCGAATGTGAAGAAGGCTGGCACCGTTTGCTGGATCTTGAAACATTTGGTGGAAAGATTCGTGATACCGAAGGTGAATTCAAGGGTGCCGATTTTGAAGATGATGAGACGGGGCTGATGTTTGCGTATGATTATGAAAACAGATTTACTTTAAGGGTCTGGGGTTCAACATTTAAACCCGCTTTATATGAGGAATGTTTAAGACTTGGCGTTAAAGTCTTTGATTATACAGAAGCCACAGCCTTATTAAAAAAGAACAATAAAGGTATTGGTGCTCTGGGCATGAATGTCAGAACCGGCAGGTTTATGATCTTCAAATCAAAGACGACAGTCCTTGCGATGTCTAGACCTGCCAGAGTATGGCTTTTTGACTCTGATCTAGTGGGTTTATCGGAATTTCGTCCAACGCAGAGTATCGGTTCAGGCCACGCCATGGGTTATCGTATCGGTATGGAATTTACGATGATGGAAAAATCCGTACAGGGTGAATACTCTGCAGCCGGAAGATCCTTCCCCGCCTATTCTACCGGCAACAACCACAACACCTGGTATGCCGCTACGATGATTGACTCTAGAGGCGTAGAAATACCTTATGTTGATAGAGATGGAAAAGAACTGAAAACCGTCAAAGAAAGATATTATCCTGCCAAAGGTCAGAAGTTCTTTTTGAAAGGCGGCGTTATTGATAATCCAAAGTATGAATACAGAGGTCCGGAAACCTTGGGTTTTGATGAACTGATGAAAAGAGGTTATAAACTTCCTTTCTATGCTGATCTTACTTCAATGCCAGAAAGCGAAAGAAATGTCATCTGGGGTATGATGGTCGGCGAAGAAGGTAAGACCAAGATCCCGGTATTACAGAATTTTAAGGATCGTGGTTTTGATTCTTCAAAACACATATTACAGAGCTATGGTACAGGATGGCAGTCCGCCAACTTTCTGCCTCAGGAAAGACAGCTTTTTGGTGCACCTGGCGGAATCTTTATCGACTGGGATCTGAAGACCAATATCGATGGTATCTATGCGGCGGGCGATCAGCTGTTTGCGTGCGACTGTGCGGGTTCTGCAGCAGCGACCGGTTATTATGCCGGCAGAAAAGCGGCAGAAGCTTCTGAAAAATATGAAATTATTGAACCGGAAAGAAGCGATATCGAAGCAGAAAAGAAAAGACTCTATGCTCCTTTATATGTAAAGGATGGCATGAACTGGAAAGAGCTCAACAAGGCTATCAGTAAGGCTATGCAGAATTACTGTGGCGGGATTAAAAATGATATGTTGCTGAAACAGGGGCTGGACTTACTTGATACATACTCTAAAGAATATGTACCAATGCTGAGTTGTGATAATCCGCATGAACTGGTAAGAACCCATGAAGTGCTTGATATCCTTGATGTATCAAAGATGATCTTAAATGCATGTCTTTTGCGTAAATCAAGTTCAAAACCTTTATGTTTTGATAGATCTGATTATCCGGAAATGGATCCTAAAGAAGATAACTTCTTTATTACTATTATGAATAATGATGGAGTTATTGAATCCCGCAGGGTTGATAAAGATTATTATGGGGATGTGAAGACTGAATATGAAAAACACAACCAGGATTATATGAATCTGGCTAAGGAGAAATACTATGGAAAATAAGAAAGAATTTATCCTTAAAGAGATATCATCAAGTGTTATGCCGGTTGTGTATGATCCTGAAAAATGTGTTCACTGCAACAGCTGCGTCAATGTCTGTCAGGTAGATATCCTTTATCCCAGGAAAGATGATACACCAATCGTTGTATATCCGGGAGAATGTTACTACTGTGGTTGCTGTGTAATGGCTTGTACACATGATGCGATCAAGTTGAGACACCCTTTAATGAATCAGACCAAATTTATTCTTAAGAGTGACGTTGAAAAATAATCCGTTATTGATGTAACGGATTTTTTACATACAAAGTATTGACTTGGAGTCAACTCCA
Organism: Erysipelotrichaceae bacterium; assembly: GCA_030523555.1. Lineage (GTDB taxonomy): Bacteria > Bacillota_I > Bacilli_A > Erysipelotrichales > Erysipelotrichaceae > Colivicinus. The sequence continues at coordinate 7,282 of JAUNIH010000054.1, read as the reverse complement.
GGTTTTATAATGCAGGTGTAAATATAAAGGAGAACAAAATGGACTATAAACCGGGATATGTGTTTGAACTCTTTGAACAGGGTGGACCCACAGACTGCAGAGAAGCCTATTTTAAAGAGGCAAGTGAAGAGATGATTAGAGCCCGTACATTATGTGCGAAGGCCAATATGACATTACCTGATGATCCTTCATACGTTAAATATCTTGAAGAACTCTTCGGCAGAAGCCTTGAAGGCATCAGAATACTGACGCCGTTTATCTGTGATTTTGGAAACAGGGTGAAGTTTGGTAAAGGCGTCTTTATCAATCATTCAGCGATACTTTCCGCATCAGGTGGTATTGAGTTTGAAGATGGAGTAATGCTGGCGCCAGGAGTTAAGATCGCCACCATCAATCACGATATGAATGAACGTCATTCCATCTACACCTATGGCAAGGTAACAATCAAAAAGAACGCCTGGATAGGCATGGGTGCAAGCATCTGTCCGGGAGTTACGATTGGTGAATATGCGGTTGTGGCGGCGGGCGCTGTTGTAACCAAGGATGTACCGGCATATGCCGTAGTCGGTGGAGTACCCGCCAAAGTCATAAAGATGCAGGATCCATCAGAACAGAAGGAGTAAATATGAAACTTGTAGCTTACTATTCAAGAGCTGATGAAAACTATTTCGGTGGAAGTATCAGAAATATTTCCAAGGGAAACACCGAGAAGGTCGCAGAAATGATTGCGGATATTACGGGTGCAGATTTATTTAAGATCGAACAGGTCAAACCTTATTCCTATGATTATCATACCTGTACCGACGAAGCCAAAAAGGACAAACAGAATAACGCGAGACCGGAACTTGTGAATGATATCGATATCAGTAAATACGATGAAATATATCTTGGATATCCAAACTACTGGGGAACCATGCCGATGGCGGTATATACCTTTCTGGAATCAGGAGATTTTGAAGGAAAGATAATTCATCCTTTCTGTACACATGAAGGAAGCGGTTTAAGCAATACCGAAAACGATATCAGAAGAATGTGTAACGCAAAAGTAGAAAAAGGACTTTCGATAATCGGAAGTCATGTCGATAATTCAAGAACATCAATAGAGAAATGGATAAAGGGGTAATATGGAAAACAAATATTTCAAAGATGTAAAAAGAAATTTCGGATTCGGATGTATGAGACTTCCGATGAAGGATAATGAAATTGACTTTGAAGAGATGAAAAAGATGGTGGATCTCTTTATTGAAAAAGGATTCAACTACTTTGATACCGCAAGAGGATATCATGGAGGAAAAAGCGAGACAGCTTTAAAGGAATGTCTTACCAGCAGATATCCAAGAAACGCATATATTCTGACCAATAAATTATCAACTCATTTCTTTGAAACTGAAGAAGAAATCAGACCTTATTTTGAATCGCAGTTAGAAGCCTGCGGTGTTGATTATTTTGATTTTTATCTTATGCATGCCCAGGATGGTGCGATCTTTAAAAAGTACAAGAAGTGTCATGCGTATGAGAACGCATTAAAGTTTAAAGAAGAAGGAAAGATTAAGCACTTCGGAATCTCTTTCCATGATGGACCGGAAGTACTTGAAAGAATCTTAACAGAATATCCGCAGATTGAAGTGGTACAGATTCAGTTAAACTATGTAGACTGTAAAAGCGTCAGTGTACAGAGTCAGAAAGTATATGAAGTCTGTGAAAAATTCAATAAACCGGTAATCGTTATGGAACCGGTTAAAGGAGGAAGACTTGTGAATCTTCCTGAAGACGCAAAGAAGGTCTTTGATGAACTTCAGAAGGATGATGATACAAAGATGTCATATGCCTCATATGCGATAAGATTTGCCGCTTCATTCAAGAACGTTCATATGGTCTTATCGGGTATGAGTGACCTTGAACAGATGAAAGACAATATCTCATATATGGAAGATTTCAAGGCACTGAATGAAGATGAATATAAGGCAATTGATAAGGTATGTGAAATATTCGGCTCACTTAATATGATTCCATGTACATCATGTCACTACTGTGTACTTGATAATGAGTGTCCGATGAATATTCAGATTCCAGAACTGTTCAACTGTTACAACCAGAAGACGATCTTCAAATCATGGAATGAAGATTATTACTATAACTTTATTCTTACAAGAGATCATGGTAAGGCTTCAGAATGTCTTAAATGTGGAATGTGCGAAAATATCTGCCCTCAGCACTTACCTATAAGAGATCTTCTTGAAGATGTAGCGAAAGAATTTGAGCATAAGGAATAATTTATGACGATTAAAGAAGTATGTGAAAAGTTCAATATTTCTCAGGATACTTTAAGATACTATGAACGTGTCGGAGTAATACCCGAAGTCAACCGTACGGCTGGAGGAATACGTGATTTTACAGAAGAAGACATACGCTGGGTAAAGACGATGACCTGTCTTAGAAGTGCGGGTGTACCGGTAGAGATGCTGGTGGAATATCGTAGACTTTTTGAAATGGGCGATGAAACTTTTGAGGCAAGATGCGATCTTTTAAAGGAAGCTCGAGAAAAGATTCTGAATGAAAAAAAGAAATACGATGAAGCTTTAGAAAAACTGAACTACAAGATTTCAAAATATGAGGACGCTGTAAAAACCGGCGTTCTTAACTGGAGTGATGAAACTTTAAAGAAGGATTAGTTATGGATGTAGAATTTGAAAGAGTTGATTTAAGAAAAGCCGATCCCAAGGATAGAGAGTTCTGGGCAAGACAGGGACAGCTGGCATATATCTATAATCATACGATGCCAGGCACTCCTGAATATGATAAGGCTATGAGAGATATCTATGGCGATAACTTCGGTGAAAACAGCTTTATTGCAGCACCGATAAGCGGGGTATGTTTTGACCGCATAAAGATGGGCAAAAACTCCCATATCAATGGTGGAAGTCTCTGTATGGCAAGAGGTGGTATAACAATCGGTGATAACGTACAGGTCGCTTCAAATGCGCAGCTTATTACCAACAATCACGATGAATACGAAAGAATGGTACTTACCTGCAAACCTATTCTTATCGATGATGGGGCGTGGCTCGGTGCTGGAGTTACGGTACTTCCTGGTGTAAGAATCGGAAAGCACGCGATCGTTGGCGCAGCATCAGTAGTTACTAAAGATGTGCCTGATTACGCGGTTGCCGTAGGTAATCCGGCTAAAGTTATAAGGATGCTCGATCCAAAGAAATTTGAGGAATAAATTATGGAATACAGAAAACTGCCTCACGGCGATGAAATGATAAGTGTCATCGGCATGGGAACTTCCGTGGTAGCGGAAGATGGTGTTGATAACGCTGTAGAAACTTTTAAATATGCGATAGATCACGGCATCAATTACTTTGATTTTGCCGGAGGTCATGCGGCCATCTTTGAAGCCATGGGTAAAGCCATGAAAGGACAAAGAGACAAGGTTATGCTGCAGGTACATTTTGGCGCCGATTATACGAGTGGTGAATACGGCTGGAATATGAATCTTGATGCCGTTAAGAAGTCTGTTGAATGGCAGCTAAAGAATCTTGATACTGATTATATTGATTTTGGTTTCATGCACTGTCTTGATGAAGATAAGGATATGGATACCTATATAAATAACGGTGTTCTTGATTATCTGATGGAATTAAAGAATAAAGGTGTTGTTAGACATTTGGGCATGTCTACTCATTCACCACATACCGCCAACAGAGTACTGGATATGGGAATAGTTGATATGATCATGTTTTCGATAAATCCGATGTATGACTATGAACAGGGTGATTATTCTATCGGTAAGACATCCGAAAGATATGAACTGTACCAGAGATGTGAAAAGGAAGGTGTCGGTATTTCAGTAATGAAACCTTTTAATGCCGGTCAGCTTCTTGATGAAAAGAAATCACCATTCCATCAGGCTTTAACACCCGTGCAGTGTATCGCCTATGTCTTGGACAGACCGGGTGTTTTAACGGTTATGCAGGGAGCTAAGGATATAGATGAACTTAAAGAAAATCTGAAATATCTTGAAGCAAGCGAAGAAGAAAAAGACTATTCGATTATCGGATCATTTACGCCAGAAGAGACCAAAGGAAAATGTGTCTACTGCAAACACTGTCATCCTTGTCCTATGGGTTTGGATATCGGATTAATCAATAAATATTATGATCTTTCTAAACTGGGTGATGTTCTGGCAAAGGAACACTACCTTACCTTAGAAAAGACCGCAGCTGACTGTATATCCTGTGGACACTGTGACTCCAGATGTCCATTCTCGGTAAACCAGTCAGAAAGAATGAAAGAAATAGAAGAATATTTCGGGAAGTAAAAATATGAAAGTATTAATTATCAACGGAAGTCCAAGATTAAACGGCAATACTTCAATTGCTGTAAGGGAAATGGAAAATGTTTTTAAAGAGAACGGTGTAGAAGTTACAAGTGTACAGATCGGCAATAAAGATATAAGAGGCTGTATTGCCTGTTTAAGCTGCCGTAAAAACGGTAAATGCGTCTTTGATGATGTCGTCAATGAACTTGCGCCAGAGTTTGAAGAGGCTGATGGGCTGGTTATTGCCTCACCTGTATATTACGCATCTGCCAATCCAACCTTGGTCGCGTGTCTTGATAGACTCTTCTACTCTACTTCATTTGATAAATCAATGAAGGTGGGAGCGAGTGTTGTCTGCGCAAGAAGAGGGGGCTGTTCCGCAACTTTTGATGAACTCAATAAATTCTTTACAATCTCCAATATGCCGATCGCCTCTTCACAGTACTGGAACTCCATTCATGGAAGAGAAAAAGGTGAAGCCGAGATGGATGAAGAAGGTAAACAGACCATGCGTACTTTAGCCAGAAACATGACCTTCTTAATGAAGAGTATAGAACTGGGCAAAAAGGAATATGGCATGCCTCAAAACGAACCAAAACAGATTACCAACTTTATAAGGTAGTAACAAGATGAAAAAGATAAAGATATTTACTCTTATATTGTTGGTTATTCTGGTGCTGGTTGGATGTTCAAATAACAGCACACCTGCAGATCCAGCAAATACCGACACCACTCCTGAAAATACAGATATTGTTCCTGAAGAAACCCCGGTAAGTGAAGATACAGAACCCAGGATTCTTGTTGCCTATTTCTCAGCTACCGGCAATACTAAGGGTGTAGCTGAAAAGATGGCAGGAATACTGGGTGCTGACTTATATGAAATAGTACCGGCTGTTCCTTATACTACAGCTGATCTCAATTATAATGACAGTTCCTGTCGCGCCAATCAGGAACAGAATGATAAGAGTTTCCGTACAGAGATAGTTGGAAGTGTAGATAATATGGACCAGTATGACATTGTGCTTATCGGTCATCCTGTATGGTGGGGAGAAGAACCAAGAATTATCGATACCTTTGTAGAAGCCTATGACTTTAATGGAAAGATCGTATCCAACTTCTGTACATCAGGAGGAAGCGGCGTAAGCAATTCTACGAATAATCTGAAGAATATGCTTCCGGATTCTGATTATAGAGATGGTATGCGTTTTGATAAGAACGCCGGTGAAGATGATATAAATAACTGGCTTACAGGTATAAACATTAAATAAAGGAGAAAAAATTATGCCAAGAGAAAAAATCGTACAGACCGCAGGCAGAGATGCCTTAGGTGAATTTGCCCCTGATTTTGCCAGATACAATGATGATGTCCTGTTTGGTGAAGTATGGAATGATGAAACAATCGACCTTAAAACCAAGAGCACCATTGTTATATCTGTCTTTATGGGAAGAGGCCTGGCTGACAGTTCACTCAGGTATCACCTGATGACCGCTAAGAAAAACGGTATTACCAAAGAGGAAATAGCTTCCATTATTACTCATGCAGCCTTCTATGCCGGATGGCCTATGGGCTGGGCAGCCTTCAATATGGCTAAAGAAATCTGGACAGAGTAATTTGATTTAAAGAATAGCCTTGGTGTTATTCTTTTTTAAATATCCTGGGTTATTATTAAATGGTAAATTACCGGAGAAACCGTTATGAAAAGAAAAATATATGAAATTATAAACCCTGCTGAAGATAAGAAATCATGGAGTTTTGTCTATGATCTGTTTATGATAATTGTCATCATAGTATCGCTTATACCACTGGCAATTAAAGATTATTACAAAGTACTGGATTATCTTGAAATATTCTGTACAGCAGTATTTATAATTGACTATCTTTTTAGACTTATTACTGCTGATATAAAACTGAATAAAGGTTTTATGTCTTATCTGATATATCCTTTTACACCTATGGCATTAATAGATCTGATATCTCTATTACCTTCTATTACGATGCTGAATGCAGGATTCAAGGTACTGAAGGTATTCCGTTTATTAAGAACCTTAAGAGCTTTAAGAGTCTTCAAATCTTTCCGTTATTCAAAAAACATTACGATTATTGCCAATGTCTTTAAAAGACAGAAGGATTCTCTTCTTGTGGTGCTGGCTTTAACCATAGGTTATGTACTTGTATCATCATTAATTATCTTTAATCTTGAACCTGAATCATTTGAAACATATCTTGATGCGGTATACTGGGCGGTTATTCCTTTGACCAATATCGGTTATGGTACAAACGTAACAGTAACAGCTGCCGGCAAGATCATTACGATGATATCTTCAATACTGGCAATACTAATTGTGGCTTTGCCCGTTGGTATTATTACTGCCGGATATATGGAAGAAATCAGTGAAAATGAAAAAGAATAGGTATTTTACATAAAATCTTTGTAAATATGTATAAAATATTTTACATAGTTAAGTACAATAGTAATTTACGGTAATATAATTAAAGTATATTAAGGACTTAAAGAGAAACAATGCTGTACGATTACCAATATACGATTATCGCTATAATATCAATGCTGGCGCTGTTTGCACTGGTATATTACCGCAAGAGCTATTCTACCGGCAGCAACCGTGTTTTTCTTTCACTCATGTATGCAAATCTTCTGGGATCGGTTTTTGATTTTATCACTTTCTATACAATATCCTTCCCTGAAAGATATTCGATGTATATAAACTACATCAGCAACATGCTGTATCTGTTCACGTTTGCGATACTGCCTGTTACCTATGCCAGATATATCATCAATCTCTTAAGAGAAGAAAAGCTGATAAAACCAATCGGGTGGTTTTCGCTGATTATGGGTGTAATAGAAGCTGTGCTGATTTTTACAACACACATAACACACTTTATCTTTTATCTAACACTCTACAATCGTGTGGTTAATTAAGATACCTGAAAGTATCTTA
>JAUNIH010000053.1 GCA_030523555.1 Erysipelotrichaceae bacterium | reverse complement strand
CTAAAAAAAGAACGATTTGCTGATCGTTCTTTTATGTTATTTTTCATTAAGCAGATATGGCAGGAAGTAGTGGAACTGTATGAACCACCAGTCCCAGTCATGTTTGACATCATAGCCCCAGTAATCAACCCAGGCATCGATGCCTTTCTGGGCAAAGATGTTCTGAAGATTGCGATAGGTTGGTAAGCCATCACTTTCCCAGGCACCCTGACCGATACAGAAGATAATCTTTTTCTGATTGTATAAGTCAATGTATGGATGATTGTTTGACATATTTGGTAAGAACAGTTCAATTGAGCTGTTGTAGAGGTTTTCATCACACCAGTTGCCAAAGAAGAACGCTGAAGTAAATACTCCAGAGAATGACATCATACCAGAGAACAGATCAGGTCTTCTGAAGAAACAGATAGCTGCGTGGTTGGCGCCCATTGAGCATCCGAATGTATAAGGTGGAATATGAGTGGAACTGTTTTCGTTGATGAATGGTACCAGTTCATTAGTGACAAACTGGAAATAAAGTTCCTGCATATAGGCACGATGAGACTTGTTGCCGTTGGTATCAGACCATGATTCAAGATCGATTGTATCCGGTACAAAGATCTGAATTCTTCCGGCATCAAGATATCCTTCCAGTTCCTTGATCATACCCATATCTTCATAGTTTGAAGCCATGGAGTTCTGAGTAGGGAAAAACAGGAAAGGCATACCATCATGTCCATAGACATTTACACGCATGTTTCTGTTGAGAATGTTACTGTAGTATAATGTGCTTTCAATTTTCATATTTGTTTTCCTTTAGTATATATGTGTTAATTATAACCGAATTATAAGAAAAGAGCTGAAATATCAGCTCTGATTTATTATTTGATTAATTCAACAAGTTCTTTCATGACTTTTGGTGTATCGATACCCTGAGGACAGTGTCCGGTACAGTTACCGCATTCAATACAGTCATCAGGACCTGGGCCTTCCATCGCATCAGCCATCGGTTTACCGATGAATGAACCATCAGATTTGAAGGCGTTATAGATTTTCAGCCATTCAGGGATATTGATACCCATTGGACATCCTTCAGTACAGTAGCAGCATCCTGTACATGGTACTACAAGTTTTGATCTGAACATTTCCGCAGCCTTAAATGCGATTTCTTTATCTTCTTCACTTAATGAACATTCACTAGAGAAGGTCTTAAGGTTGTCTTCCATCTGATCCATCGTGGACATACCGGAAAGGATAACCTGAACATTAGGAAGACTCTGTACGAATCTTAATGCCCATGAAGAAATGGACCATTCAGGATGAACACTCTTTAACAGTGCGTCGGCGTCTTCACTTAAAGCTGAAAGCCTGCCACCTCTGACAGGTTCCATAACCATTGTCTTTATACCGTGTTTTTCCAGTATTTCATATTCTTGTTTGGTAGTGCTGTATAACCAGTCATAATAGTTTAGCTGAATCTGGGCAAAATCCCAGTCATGATGTGAGGCAAATCTTTCAAGAGTTTCTACAGAAGCGTGAGAAGAGAAACCGAGGTATCTGATCTTTCCTTCTTCCTTCATCTTTAAGAAATAATCAATAGCGCCACTGTTTAGATAGTTATCGATATTTGAATCCATCAGACAGTGAAGCAGATAGAAATCGATGTGATCAGTCTCTAGTCTTTCTAACTGTTCCTCAAAGACGGCCTTATAGTCAGGGTTGGCATCGATATAGAACTTTGTCGCCAGATAGAAAGTATCACGAGGATGTTTCTTCATGCAGGCACCAAGACATTTTTCAGATTCACCAGCGTTATATACATATGCTGTATCAAAATAGTTGATACCGGCTTCATAGGCTCTGTCTATAATCTTATGAGCTTCCACCCAGTCAATAGGGGCATTAGGATTATTGGCTTCAGTTTGTGGCAGACGCATGTTTCCCATACCTAAAGCGGATAAACGGATATCTTTGAAATCTTTGTATAACATATTTGGTTTCTCCCTTATTTCTATTTTATAAGAATGAACATAACTTATAAATATAAAATGTTATACTTGAATTATATGCAAGTTAAGACCTATATTGCCATCGATCTCAAGTCTTTCTATGCCTCGGTTGAGTGCGTGGAAAGGGGGTATGATCCTCTCAATACCAATCTTGTGGTAGCTGATGATTCAAGAACTGATAAGACTATCTGTCTTGCGGTTTCGCCAGCCCTTAAATCTTTTGGTGTACCAGGAAGACCCCGACTTTTTGAAGTTATCCAGAAAGTAAAAGAAATAAACCGTAAAAGGGCTATAGATGCCCATATCAGGGAATTTCGAAAGAAATCGATATATCTTGACGAACTTAATAAAGATAAAAGAACTGAACTTGATTACATCGTGGCCTGTCCAAGAATGTCTTTCTATATGGAATATTCAACGAAAATCTATAATATCTATCTTAAATATATTTCTTCAGAAGATATCCATGTCTATTCCATTGATGAAGTCTTTATGGATGTGACTTCTTATCTCAATACCTATAAGATGACTCCTAAAGAACTCGCCATGACAATTATCAGAGATGTCTTAAAAGAGACGGGTATTACCGCTACGGCAGGTATCGGGACAAATATGTATCTCTGCAAGGTGGCGATGGATATCGTGGCAAAACATATGCCGGCTGATGAGAATGGTGTAAGAATAGCTGAACTTGATGAAATGTCTTACAGGGAACAGTTATGGGAACATGTACCTTTAACTGATTTCTGGAGAGTAGGAAGAGGATATGAAGAAAGACTTCATGAACACGGTTTATATACGATGGGCGATGTCGCAAGATGTTCGATTGAATGTGAAGACATACTCTATAAGGAATTCGGTATAAATGCAGAACTGCTGATAGATCACGCCTGGGGCATAGAACCCACAGAAATTAAAGATATCAGATCATATACTCCAGAAACCAAATCCTTAGGACAGGGACAGGTCTTACACAGACCTTACACGTATGATGAAACAAAGATTATCGTTAAAGAAATGAGTGAACTTTTGTCTTTAGATCTTGTGGATAAAAACCTTCTGACGGATACTGTCGTTATTCAGATCGGTTATGATATCCAGAATATGAAAGAAGCTTCTATCAGGGATTTCTATAGCGGTAATGTCGTTAAGGATATGTATGGAAGGCTGACTCCTCAGCACGCCCACGGAACAATACGTATCGATCATAAAACATCTTCAACCACCATTCTTCAGAAAGCGTGCGTTGAACTCTTTGAAAGAATAGCCGACTGCAATCTTCTTGCAAGAAGAGTAAATATCACTTTCTGTAATCTTGTAGACGCTGATAAACATGAAGAAGAATATATTCCGATATCCTTATTTGAAGATGTCGAAGAGAAAATTCAAGAAGAGAAAAATGAAAAAAGAGAAAGAAATCTTCAGAAAGCTCTGATCCATATCAAAAACAGATACGGTAAAAATGCGATTTTAAAGGGTACCAATCTTGAAGAAGGAGCTACCACTAAAGACCGTAATGAACAGGTTGGAGGTCATAAATCATGAGTCAGTATGATGATATTATCCATATGGATAGACCACATTCCAAAAGAAGAAAGATGTCCAGGTCTGATAGGGCGGCACAGTTTGCGCCTTTTGCGGCCTTGACAGGATATGAAGAAGAGGTAAGTGAAACCGCCAGACTTACCGATGAGCGTCTTATTCCTGATGAAGAAGCCTATAAGCTTCTTGATGAAAAACTGGAAGTCATCAGAAAAAACATTAAAAGGGAACTTGAAATTACGGTTCTCTATTTTGTGAAAGACTTAAGAAAAAAAGGTGGTACATATTTATACAAGACAGGTATCGTAAGAAAGATAAATGAAGATAAAAGAACGATAGAGTTTATGGATAAAGAAAACATTCCGATAGATGATATCTTTTCCATCACTTTACCTGATGAATATGAAGACAGATTCTGATTATAATGATATTGGGAGAAAAAGATGGAATATAAAGGAATACTTAAGGTAAACGCACACGATCTGTATGAAACACTTTTAGAATCAGTGAGACTTGATGCCGGAGAAAAAACCGGAAGAGAAATTGATAAAAGAACTGTTGAAAAGGGCATGCGCTATAAGACTCAAAGACAATACAAGGGAAAGATGGTTGATGCCTATGTTGATATCAAAAGCCCTGTAAAAGATAAAAGGATTGAGATTGATTACAGTGCTCAGGGTATGAACTATGCGATGATTTACGATATCGTCTCTATAGATGAAAGAAACTGTGAACTGACATATAACGAAAATGGTGATCTTGAATCAGTGAGTGCACTTCAGAGGTTTGTCTTCAACAGTAAGAATAAGAAACGTTTTAAAGAGATTGAGAAATATATAATCAATAATAAAAAAGAAAAGAAAAACGAAGCTTAGATGCTTCGTATACTCTTTACAGCGTGATGGACATGTGTCGGTCTTTTAAGTGCGACATTCATTGATGATTTTACGATAGAGCGCTTGTCTCTATCGGTTTTTTTATAGTCATTGAAGATCATTCTGATAAGTGTCCAGGCAGAGAAGATACCTATGAACAAAGGTAAGGTATTATGTACCGTATAATCAATCTTTTCATTATCTTCCCTGATATGTTCAAGTTTTCTGTTTATCGGTTCAAATTTATCAGCTGTATAGCCGATGGTTCTGCCCAGTTTCAAAAAACTGATTAAGAGTCTGATCAGATATATGAAGGCGATAACACCTAATGCCATACAGAGATAGATAATATACTGTCTGATTGTTTCCATATTCTTATTTTACTATCTTTTCGACTTTTATGGTTCCTATATTGACAGGCTTTATGCCTTTGGTATATTCCATGATAGTTTTTATTTTATTTTCATTATCAAGACCGAATTCAAAATAGACATTTTCAGAATATTCGGTGTAGAGATTTGAAGTGTTGTTGGTGAGGTAGTGGTTTATCCTGTTCGCAAGATCATAAGGAAGAGTAAGGGCGTATTTGGGATAGATAGCTTCTTCGATGATGACTGCTTCTTTTAACGCTTCAGATACGCTTGATGAGTAAGCTCTGATAAGTCCTCCGGCACCGAGTTTTATGCCACCGAAATATCTGACGACCAGGGCACATGTCTTATCCAGATTATTCTTTTCAAGGACATTGAGGATTGGAGCGCCGGCTGTTCCTGATGGTTCACCATCATCTGAAGATCTTTTTATATTGCCGCAGATAAACGCTGAACACACATGCGATGCGTCGTGGTGCTTTTTTCTGATGGCACTTAAAAATTCCTTATATTCATCTTCACTTTCGACGTGATTTAGATAGGTGATGAATTCGGATTTTTCTATTATCAGGGTATGGATGGTAAGATCTTTTACATACATATCTATATTCTATCATTTAGAATGTGGGTAAAAAATTACTTATATCTTGAGAATTATTGTGTTAGAATGAGAAACGTTTGAGAGGTTTTTGAATATGCGAACATTAGATGAAATCATGGCAGAACTTGAAACTGCCGAAAAAGAATACACTCAGAAATGTGAAAAATACGGCATTGAAGAGAAAAAAAGAAATAAAAAAGAAAACACAGATGAAAATGATGTAAAGAAGGCTTAAGATGACCTTCTTTTTCTTTGGGCTATGTTATAATTTATTCGTAAATTTACAGGAGGTTTTTTTATGGCTAAAAAGTCAGTAAAAGATTTACAGGTTGCAGGAAAGAAAGTCATCGTCAGAGTTGATTTCAACGTTCCTCATAAGGGAGACACTATCACTGATGACAACAGAATCGTTGCTGCATTACCAACTATCAAGTATCTGTTGGAAAACAACGCAAAAGTTATTCTTCTTTCTCACTTAGGCAAGATCGACTACAAGAAAACAGAAGAAGAAATCGATGCCGCAAAGAAGAAGAACGATATGTCTATCGTTGCCAAGAAACTTCAGGAATATCTTCCTGACAACAAGGTTATCTTCGTAAACGCTACAAAGGGTGCTGAACTTGAAAACGCTGTTTCTGAAATGAAGGAAGGCGAAGTAGTTCTGATGCAGAATACCCGTTATGAAAAGGGTGAATCAAAGAACGACGCTGAACTTGGCGCATACTGGGCTTCATTAGGTGATCTTTTTGTTGAAGATGCCTTTGGTTCAGTTCATAGAGCACACTCTTCTACAGTAGGTATTCCTACTCATTTACCTTCAGCTGCAGGTTTCCTGGTAGAAAAGGAACTGAAGTTCTTAGGTGATGCGGTAGAAAATCCAGTTAGACCATTCGTAGGTATCCTGGGTGGTGCTAAAGTCGCTGATAAATTAAAGGTTATCGATAACCTTCTGGAAAAATGTGACACCTTAATTATTGGTGGCGGTATGGCTTATACTTTCTTAAAGGCTAAAGGCTATGAAGTAGGTACTTCACTTGTTGATGTGGAAAAAGTTGACTACTGTAAGGAAATGATGGCCAAGGCTGAAAGCTTAGGCAAACAGCTCTTATTACCAATCGATACTGTTATCGCTGCTGACTTCCCTGATCCAATTGATGGACCAATCGATGTTGAAGTAGTAGATTCTACAGCTATTCCTGCTGACAAACAGGGTCTTGATATCGGTCCTAAGACAGCTGCGTTATTTGCAGAAACTGTTAAGGCTGCCAAGACTGTAGTATGGAATGGACCAATGGGTGTATTTGAAAACCCTACACTGGCTGCCGGTACTAATGAAGTAGCTAAAGCACTTGCTGAAGCTGATGGTACAACTATCATTGGTGGTGGTGATTCTGCTGCTGCTATCAAACAGCTCGGTTACGCTGATAAGGTATCTCACGTATCTACAGGTGGTGGTGCATCCTTAGAATTCCTTGAAGGTAACGGTTTACCAGGTGTAGATATCATCAACGAAAAATAAGAGGGAAGATAATGAGAAAACCTATTATTGTCGGAAACTGGAAAATGAACAAGACTCCTTCTGAAGCTGAAGTCTTCATGAAGGGTATTGAAGAAGTGTTAACAGGTAATGAGGGTGCTGATTATGGTATCGGTGCTCCATATGTTGACCTTGATGTATGTGTAAAGAATGCGAAGAGCCTGATCATCGCTGCGGAAAACTGCAACGAAAAGGATTCTGGAGCCTATACTGGTGAAGTTTCTGTACCAATGTTAAAGGAAGTTGGTATCACTTACTGCATCATCGGTCATAGTGAAAGAAGAACATACTATAACGAAACAAACGCCGCCTGTGCTGCCAAAGCCAAGAGACTTATGGCTGATAACATCATCCCAATCCTGTGTATCGGCGAAACTGAAGCTGAATACGACGCAGGTAAGACATCTGATGTTATAAAGGAACAGCTTGCCGGATCTTTAGCCGGTTTAGACGCTGCAGAAGTTGCGAAGATGGTTATCGCCTATGAACCTATCTGGGCTATCGGTACAGGTAAATCTGCCGACCAGAACATCGCTGAAAGCTGCTGCAGACTCGTAAGAGATACAGTTAAGGCTTTATATGATGAGGCAACTGGAGAAGCAGTAAGAATTCAGTATGGCGGTTCTGTAAAACCAACAAACATCAAAGAATATATGGCATGTGAAGATATTGATGGCGCATTAATCGGTGGTGCATCATTAAAGGTTGATTCCTTTAAGGAAATCATCGACGCTACCAAATAATCCTACGTCATAAAACAAAACTCGAGGAGGCTTCAAAAGCCTCCTTTTTTATTAATACATCATTCAAATTTCACATATAAAGTATTTATTTTTTATATAATATAGTTATGAAATTAAAAACGAATGTGCTGATGATTCTTATACTTTTATGTCTTCTGGTGATGACTCTTTTATCTTCAATGATCTATAAATCAAGAGTTATCGAGGAACGAAGACAGGCTGAGATTATTGCTGAACAGGAAAGACTGGCTGAAGAAGAAAGACAGCGTATACTGGCGGGTCCTGATACCTATAAGGGAACTGTAAGCGGGGAAGATGTACCTGCAGAAGTAATGAATGTCATTACTGAATATCTTGATCTACATTTCCGTTCAATGTACAGACTTGAAATGCAGGATGATTCAGCATTATTTGCCAGAGAATACTATCAGACGATATCAAAATGTTCTACAGAACTTATTGTAGAAACAAGAAAAGCCTATGATTTTGATTTTAAGATGCATGATGCCCATTATGATCTGAATGTTACAGATTACTATACTGATGGGGAATACTATTATGTAACGCTTACGGAAGATGATTACTTCAGTTTCAATTTCCTTGAGGATATTGAATCAAGTACCTATGATGTCTATACGACATACCGTATCATCAATGATAACGGTACCTATAAGATCTATTCCATGTACAAGGAACAGGGCTTCTATATCATGTTCTATGATGAAACAGAAACTGTAGAAGAACTTCAGAGTATCTATGATTTCTATCTTTCCAAAAACAAGGATCTCATAGCCTATGAAAAGACGATGAAGGAAACAGCCGCAACAACCGGCTATACTTCAACAAGAACCTTCACAAATTCCTATAACCGTGATGCAGCGGTAGCCTACGCCGATCAGTATTTCAATACGAGAAATCCTGACTGGTACAACTTTGATGAGATCGGTGGAAACTGTCAGAACTATGCCTCTCAGGCAATACTCGCGGGTGGTATTCCAATGGATTATACCGGTGCCGGTCAGTGGAAGTGCTATGGTGCAAGTTCAACTGTTATGCCTGAAATCGACAACAGTGAAAACGCCAGCGGCAGAACAGCTTCATGGGTCAATGTCAATTATTTCTATGAATATGCGATAAACAATACCGGATATGGTATGGCAGCGGAAAATGTACTGAACATCTTCTTTGCTGAACCTGGCGATATTATTCAGGTAAGCTATAATGACGCCAATAATATGGCTCATACAACAATCGTTTCCAAGGTTGTTGACGGTCATGCGCTTGTTGATTCAAACTCTATCGATATGAAAGACTATCCGATAGAAGCCTATGTCTATCCATACCGCAGACTGATAAAGATTTTAGGATATAACCAGTAACACAAAGGAGCTAAGCTCCTTTTTTACTGATATGATTTAATTGAAAAGATTATAAAGTGTAAACGGAGGCAGATATGATTGACACTAAAAACATAATGAATGAAGCCTATTCTCTGGAAGAGAAAATAAGAAATATCCGTAGAGAGCTTCACATACACCCGGAAACAGGTTTTGATCTCAAATATACAAAACCTTTTGTAAGAGAAAGACTTGAAGAACTCGGATATACTGTTGAAGAATGTGGTAAGGCAGGTTTGGTTACGACAATAGGCAAAAACAATGGTAAATGTATTCTTTTAAGGGCAGATATGGACGCCCTTCCAATAAAGGAAGAAGCGGATATTGATTATAAATCTGTAAATGAAGGATTTATGCATGGCTGCGGTCATGATATGCATACTGCCATGCTGCTGGGGGCGGCTGAATTATTAAAGAATCATGAAGAGGAACTTAAAGGTACAGTTAAACTGATGTTTCAGCCTGCCGAAGAAATATTCCAGGGATCAAGTGATATGATCAATAACGGCGTTCTTGAAAATCCGCATGTTGATGCGGCAATTATGTTACATGTAGTAGGTGGTATGCCTATTAAAGAAGGGGCAGTACTGATACCATCAGGTGGAGTTACAACAGCGTCCTGTGAACAGTATCATATAACAATACAGGGTAAAGGCGGACACGGTTCTATGCCTCAAAACTGTATCGATCCGATTACGGCTGCATCCGCTGTTCATCTTGCCTTGCAGGAAGTAAACGCCAGAGAACTTGAAGCGGGGGAATATGGTGTCTTTACAACCGGTAAATTTGTTGCGGGTGATGTGTCAAATGTTATCCCTGATAAAGCAGAGATGTGGGGCACTATCAGAACTTTGAATGATAACGCAAGATTAATCATCAAAACAAGAATGTCTGAAATTGTGGAAGGAATATCTGCAGCCTACCGCTGCAAGGGTGAAACAGATTTCTTTGATTACTGTCCGACGATGATTACTGATAATGATCTTTCTGTAAAGACAATGAGTTATGTAAAAGAATTAATAGGACAAGGGGCTATAGATATGAGTCTCTTTAATGGAGGAAAACCGGGAAGCGGAAGCGAAGATTTTGCGTTTGTATCGCATGAGGTTCCTACGGTAGGAATGTTTATTACAGCAGGAGATTCTACTAACGGTTATCCATATTCTCAGCATCATCCTAAGGTGTGTTTCAATGATGATATTCTGTATATCGGAAGTGCCGTACATGCCTATACTGCCTTAAGATGGCTGAGCGAAAACTGATAATAATATACAGGAGCAGATACTGCTCCTTTTTCATGAGTGATAAATCGTTGCCAAAGTTTAGCACTCTTATTGAATGAGTGCTATATAGTGTTATAATAAGAAACGTTGGAGGTATTAAAGTATGATTAAACCACTTTATAACAATGTCCTTTTAAAGAAGGTAGACGCAAGTAAAACAACTGCCAGCGGTATTATTCTTTCACAGAAGGAAGAAAAAGAAGACTACGCTGTTGTAGCTGCAGTCAGCGACTGTAAGGAAGTAAAAATAGAAGACAAGGTATATGAAATGCCGCTTAAAGCCGGCGATAAGGTTATGTACAGAAAATATTCAGGTACTGAAGTCAAGGATGGGGATGAAGAATATATCCTGATCAAGGCTGAAGATATCCTGGCAATTGTAGAATAGGAGATTTATTATGGCTAAAATTGTTAAGTATTCAAAAGACGCAAGAGATTCAGTATTGAAGGGTGTCGATATTCTGGCTGACGCTGTCAAGGTTACTTTAGGCCCTAAAGGAAGAAATGTAATTCTTGATAAGAGTTATGGTGCACCACTGATTATCAATGATGGTGTATCTATCGCAAAAGAAATTGAACTTGAAGATACATTTGAAAATATGGGCGCAAAGATGATCTGTGAAGTTGCCAGTCATACCAATGATATGGCAGGCGATGGTACAACTACGGCGACCTTACTGGCACAGAAGATGATTCATGACGGTATTGATGAGATTGAAGCCGGTGCCAACCCAGTACTCTTAAGAGAAGGTATCGAAACAGCTGCGAAGAAAGTAGCTGATAAGCTGTTAAGTTCTGCCAGACAGATTGATTCAAGTAATGAAATTGCCAATGTTGCGGCTATCTCATCAGGTTCTGAAGAAATCGGAAAGATTGTATCAGAAGCTATGGATAAGGTAGGCAAGAACGGTGTTATCAACGTTGATGAATCTAAAGGTTTTGATACATCTCTGGATGTTACGGAAGGTTTAAGATATGATAAGGGATTTATTTCTCCTTATATGGTAAATGACAGAGAAAAGATGACTGTGGAAATGGAATCACCTATGATTCTGGTTACGGACTTAAAGGTCAATAACGTTCAGGAAATTCTTCCTGTACTTGAACAGATTGTCAAAGCCAACAAACCTTTACTGATTATCGCTGATGATATGGAAAATGAAGTTGTATCAACACTGGTAGTCAATAAATTAAGAGGTACATTCAATGTTGTAGCTACCAAGGCTCCAGGATTTGGCGATAACCTCAAAAACAACCTTCAGGATATCTGTGTACTGACAGGTGCAACCTTTATCTCTAAAGATCTGGGTATGCAGTTAAAGGATGTCACTATCTCTGAACTTGGTTCTGCCAAGAAGGTAATCGTAGAAAAAGATCATACAACATTAATCGATGGTGCAGGTACCAAGGAAGCCCAGCAGGAACGTATCAAAGAAATTCAGAATCTGATTGAAAGAAGTACCAGTGAATATGACACCAAGAACTACAAGGAAAGACTTGCCAAACTGTCTAACGGTGTAGCTGTCATCAAGGTAGGTGCTACTACTGAATCAGAACTCAAAGAAAAGAAACTGAGAATTGAAGATGCCTTAAACGCAACCAAGGCTGCCATTGAAGAAGGTATTGTAAGAGGTGGCGGATATGCCTTATTAAGCATTTTCAATGAACTCAAAGATGAATTAAAGTCTGATGAAGAAGATGTACAGAAGGGTATGAATATCGTCTTAGGCGCCTTAGGACAGCCTTTATATCAGATTGCGGAAAATGCCGGATATAACGGTAGAGAAATCGTGGCTAAACAGATGACTGCTGAAGAAGGTATCGGTTTCAATGCCAGAAACGGTGAATGGGTAGATATGTATGAAGCGGGTATTGTAGATCCATGTAAGGTTACCCGTTCAGCATTGCTTAATGCCGCATCTATTGCCGGATTAATGATTACGACAGAAGCTGCCGTAGGTACAATCAAAGAACCTGAACCAGCTATG
Organism: Erysipelotrichaceae bacterium; assembly: GCA_030523555.1. Taxonomy (GTDB): domain Bacteria; phylum Bacillota_I; class Bacilli_A; order Erysipelotrichales; family Erysipelotrichaceae; genus Colivicinus. The sequence continues at coordinate 53 of JAUNIH010000053.1, read as the reverse complement.
CCGGCCGGTGGAATGGGCGGAATGTACTAATAAATATGAAAATGTTTCAGAAA
>JAUNIH010000052.1 GCA_030523555.1 Erysipelotrichaceae bacterium | reverse complement strand
AGTTCTTCTTGGGATCATAGTTTGTAGGGGCAGCTATGACTACATAATCAGCATCCCTATAAGCATCCGTGCCATCTAAAGTAGCTACTAAATCCAGTTTCTTATTGGCTAAATAGTCTTCAAGATAATCATCCTGTATGGGACTTATTCTTTTATTGATTTTATCTACTTTATCCTTAATGATATCTACAGCTTTGACAGTATGGTTCTGTGCCAGTAATACCGCTATAGACATACCTACATAGCCTGTACCGGCTACAGCTATCTTATATTTCTTATTAATAGTATTTTCTTTATTTACAGTATTATCCTTATCTTCCTCAAGGATATCATTTATGTCAAAGTCTAATACTTTCTGTAAAGATAATAACTGTTCTAAAGATGGGTTATAGGTATTGTTTTCAATCTTGGAGATCATAGCTCTGTTTATACCGGTCTTATCAGAAAGATCAGACTGGGATAAATGGAGTTCTTTTCTTTTGTCTTTAATGGTTTTTATTAAGAGTTTGTTAGAAATAGTTTTCATAGTTGGTACCTCTTTAATTATGTTACTAAATATAGAGAGATAAGGCAAATACTAAAGGGAAATGTTACTAATAATAACAATTTTCTCCTGTCATATAAAGTATTATACCCATTATACCCAATTGAATAATTAATAAATAATGGGTATAATGGGTATAACAAATGCGGAGTAATGATATGGATAATTCTGATATTCTAAGTAAGATTTCTGATCTGGAACGTGATATAGCGACTTTACCACCCGGAACTCTCGGTACAAAAAAAGTAAATGGTAAAGATTATTATTATCATCGATATATGGTTAATGGGAAGCGTGTTGAAAACTATGTTGATTTTGATGCGGTAGATGAACTTAAGATCAGGATAGAAAAAAGAAAAGAACTGGAGAAAGAACTTAAAAAACTTAAACAGTCATTGACGAAAGATAAACCTGTTAGAAAGAAAAAAGATTCACAAGGTTTTCGTACTTATGTAAGAACGGGGGAGCAGCTAAAGAACTGGGCATTACCGGCAAAAAACTATAAACATCGTGAATGTTATGAAGATCTGAAGGAATATGTCTTTGGAGATATAAGTGACAGGGTTTTCGTATTGTATGGATTAAGAAGAACAGGTAAGACTACTATGTTGCGTCAGATAGTCCTTGATATGAGTAATGAAGATATAGATAAGACAGCTTTTATTCAGGTCAGTACTAAAGACAGTTTAGCGGATGTGAATAAGGATCTGAGATACCTTGAAGATAAGGGATATAAGTATGTTTTTATTGATGAAGTGACTCTGATGGAGGATTTTATTGAGGGTGCAGCTCTGTTCTCAGATATATACGCATGTTCAGGAATGAAGATTGTACTATCCGGTACTGATTCTTTGGGCTTTGTGTTTAGTGAATCAGATCAGCTTTATGATCGCTGTATCATGTTACATACGACATTTATCTCTTATAGGGAATTTGAAGATGTTCTGGGGATAAAGGGTGTTGATGAGTTTATCAGATATGGTGGAACCATGAGTATGGGTGGTGTTCATTATAATGAAAGTTCTACTTTTGCCAGTAAAGACAGTGCAGATGAATATATCGATACGGCAATCGCCAGAAACATTCAGCATTCCCTGAAATACTATCAGGATGGCGGTCATTTCCGTCATCTTTATGAACTCTACAGTAAAAAAGAACTTACCAGCGCTATCAATAGAGTAGTAGAAGATATCAACCACCGTTTTACTTTAGAAGTACTTACAAAGACCTATCATTCAGATACATTATCTGTTTCAGCACGTAATCTTTTAAACGACAGGAAAGCACCGTTTTATTTAATGGATAATATTGATTCTGAAACTGTTTTATCTTCTATACGCAAGATACTTGATATCCTTGAAAAGGAAGAACAGAGTGTAGAAGTAAGTGATACACATGCCTATGAAATAAGAGAATATCTTTTACTGCTGGATATGATTACGGGAATAGATCAGGTTTATCTTCCTGATCTGAACAGAAAAGAAAAGATAATCATCGCTCAGCCGGGTTTACGTTATGCTCAGGTTAAAGCGATTATTGATGTATTACTTATGGATGAGAAGTTTAATGAACTCTCTATTGTAGAAAGAAAACGGGTAACAGATCGCATTATGAATACGATAGAGGGTGCTATGATGGAAGATCTTGTACTGTTAGAGACAAAGCTAAGTAAATCAGGTAAGGAAGTATTACAGCTGCAGTTTGCGGCAGGAGAATTTGATATGGTTGTTTCTGATCCTGAAACACTGACTTGTGAGATCTATGAAATCAAACACAGCAAGGAAGCTGTTAAGGAACAGTATAAACATCTTGTGGATGAAGATAAGTGTGCAGCATGTGAATACCGTTACGGCACTATTACTGGAAGATATGTGATATATCGTGGTGAAAGTAAGACATATGATGGAATAGAATATCTTAATGCAGAGGAATATCTTAAAAAGCTTAGTCCTTTTCATGAGAACTCCTGATTTAAAAGAGACTGCTTATAAAGGTCTGAAAGTAAGCGAAAAGTTCTTCTCTTTTATATATCAGACATAAGCATCCTAAGGTATCGTTTTTACATGTTCTTTATGAACTTCTGATTATATCTGACAAACTATATAAATCATTATTTACAACATATAAATAATGATAAAATTAAAATATGTATAAATTATCCTTGACATCTAATAATAATCCGTCATCATTAGACAGGCAGACAGACAGACAGGATAACTGTGTTTCTTTAAAGAATAGAGAATTTGTAAGGGCCAATAGACCAGCAGACACTTTTAAGCGTTAAGTGCTGGTCTTTTTTTGTACGTTCAGGGGGGATTAAAAATATGGCTATATCGGAATTAATAAAATATGAGGGTGATAATAATACTTTTATCTGGAAGTATCCTCATGAAGATTTCAATAGTATGACAGAGCTTATTGTCAATGAATCTGAGGAGGCTATTTTCTATGCCAATGGACAGGCTCTGGATACTTTTGGACCTGGAAGATATCAGCTTGATTCCGCCAATATACCGATGTTATCGAAGATGGCCAGTGCAGTAACTGGTGTATCCATCTTCCATTGTCAGGTTTATTTCATTAATAAAACGGTACAGATGGCTGTTAAATGGGGTACCGATTCCAAAGTAAGACTGATAGAACCTACTTTAGGTTTACCTATGGAAATAGGGACATCAGGAGAAATGAATCTTACGGTTGAAAACGGTAAGAAGCTGTTGATTAAACTTGTAGGTACAAAACAGGGAATCAAATGGGATGAAGAACCATCAGGTTTTGCCAAATCAGTTGTTTCTTCATTCAGGCCGTTAATTTCCACAGGCGTCAAGACTTATCTTCCTTCAGCTATTAAAGATAAAGGTATTGATTTAATTGAAATAGATGAACATTTAGGTGAACTGTCTAAGGAACTTGGAAAAAGAATATCTGAAGGTTTTGAGGAATACGGACTGATTATTCCGGAATTCTATATTACAAATGTTGTATTGCCTGAAGATGATCCTAACTTCAGAAGATTAAGGGAATTACATACTATAGAACTTCAGAAGAGAGCCTTTACTGCTGAAGCCGAAATCCGTACAACGGAAGCTGAAAGTAAAGCTTCCTATATGACAGCTGAAGCTGCTGCCGAAGCTCAGATCAGGGCTGCCCAAAGACAGGCTGTTTTAGAGAGTCAGACAACAGAAACAGAAATTGCCAGAAGAGAAGCCGAAAGAAAACTGATTCAGGCTCAGGCGGAAGCTCAGGCTATGCAGATGGCGGGTTTAGCGGAAGCTGCAGTTATGCAGGCCAAGGGTTATAACCAGAAAGATGTCATTCAGGCAGAAATACAGAAATCATATGCGGAAGCCATCGGCAATATGGGACCGGATACTGTAAATGGCGGAACTGCTTCTTCTATTACTTCAGAAATGTTGAATTTAGGTGTAGGTATGGCAGCGATGAATGCCATTTCTCCAAAGATGTCGGAAATGATGAATGGCATGGCTAATACAGCCGTAAACACAACAAACGTCAATACAATTACCTGTCCGACATGTGGAAAGATCTTACCTTCTAATGCCAGGTTCTGTATGGAATGTGGCGCAAAAATAGTTAGTGAAAGCAATACTGTTATCTGCCCTGTATGTGGCAAGACAACTCCTAAGGGAAAATTCTGTATGGAATGTGGCAGTGAATTGAATAAATAGGGTACGTAAAAATGAAAAAGAGTGTTAGGAATTTTATTATTTACTGGGTATGTTTATTTGCCCTGTTCAATCTGATTACTTTTATTTTTCCAACCAATGTCAGTGGTAAAAATGTTTTATATCTGATTAATGCGGTAGCGGCTGCTACGGGCAATTATGAAATAAGCGGAGAAATAAATGAATTCCTTTATTATATGGAAATCAATGGTGTTAAAGATATCGTCTTCAACAAGTATGGTGGTTCTTTCTGGCCTGGATATATCTTTATCATCATTATCCTTATTGCCCAGTTAGTAATTACCTGTTACTATCTTTCAGCTGATAAAAAGGAAAGTAAGGCTGTAGGTATTCCTTTGGTAACCCTGGGATTTATTGTTGTACCTGTCATGATGATTGTAGGTATTGCGTGTATGGTAATACCTGATCTTCCTGTATGGGCTGGAACCGTAATCTGTGCAGTAATACTGTTTATTGAAGTCGTCTTGTTATTAACTGTCAAATCAGGACAGGAGGCTGAATATGCAGCTAATGAAGCAATAATGTCGGCAACATCAAAATACAGAGATGTTGTAAAGAAAGCGGAATTACTGTTATCACAGAACAAAGATAATAAAGAACTTAAGAAAATATACGATGATATCCGCTATGGTGATGCAAAGAACAACGCCTGCCTTGATGAAATTGAAGATGTGCTTAATAAACTGATTAATAAAGAAGATTTTGAAGAAAATCTGAAAGTGTTGGAAGAATATCTGCTTAAAAGAAAAATCTAAGGATTATGTTGAAAAAAAATAAAAATTCAAACAATAAGAAAAGACTTAACAATAAACGTGAAAAGCCCGTGTGCCTTTTAATTGGCAATGGTTTTAATCGTATTAACAACCCGGATTTTCCTTCCTGGGATAATCTTATTTTGAATTTGTTTGATAAATATGAATTGAATAAAAATGATTACGATATTAAAACAACATCGTATCCTTTGAAATTTGAGTACATAGTCAATGTAATAAATGAAGAGCGTAATAGCTGGCATGAACATACATATAAAGAATGTAAAGAGAAGATAATTGAAGATTTAGATAAATCGATAACAGATAAGAAAAATTTAGATAAGGAAATTATTGAAGGCTTACGAGATTGTAAACCGGATTACATCATAACGACAAATTATGACACATTATTAGAAAAAGCTTTTGCTTACAGATCAAGTTATAAATATGGTTCCCGTTTGGATAAAACACATGCAAATGATAAAAAGCTTAATAACAGGGAAAGAGGTAGAGAAGTCTACTTAAATAAGACAGCCAGATTCAGCAAAAGAAATGTTATCTTCTATCATATGCACGGAATAAATGTGGATATCAAAAGCATATGTTTGGGTTATGAACATTATATGAGAATAATCAAAAAACTAAGAGATGTGATTGTTAAGAATGAAAGAGATCCAGAAATATTAAATCTGCTCAAAACTGGTGAACATAAAAACATGTCTAATTATTTTTGTACCAGATTTTTTGATTCTGATATACACATTATTGGCTTGGGTTTGGAAGAACAGGAAATCGATATATGGTGGTTGTTGTGCTATAGAGCTTATCTTTATTTTTCAAACATAAATAATGCCAGAAATTTGATAAAGAATAAAATAATCTATCACGATGTTCATGTCACTAAGTCGACTAATGAAGGTTATAGTTTTGAAGATGATTATCAGAAACAGAAAGAAATGCTATTCAAATATCTTTATGTTGAATATGATGCTATAAATATTGAAAATGTTAACCAGTATAAGGATAAATATGTTGAAATTTTGAAAGGCATTAAATAGGGGTGAATTGTTATGCTTTTTAAATGTAAGATGTGCGGAGGAGAACTCCAAGTAGAAGAGAATCAGACGGTATGTGAATGTGATTACTGCGGAACCAGACAAACCCTTCCTAGACTGGATAATAATCGAAAGAATAATCTTATAGACAGAGCCAATCATTTCAGAAGAAACAATGAGTTTGATAAGGCGTCATCCATCTATGAGCAGATACTGGCCGAAGATACAACGGATGCTGAAAGTTACTGGTCTTTAGTATTATGCAAATATGGTATTGAATATGTAGATGATCCTTCTACTCATAAGAAAATATCTACAGTAAACAGAGCGCAGTACACATCCATATATGATGATGACAACTATAAAATGGCCATAGAGAACGCTGATACATCTCAGAAGATTATTTATGAAGAAGAAGCCAATACCATAAATAATATACAGAAGGGAATTCTAGAGATATCTTCGAAGGAAGATCCTTTTGATGTGTTTATCTGTTATAAGGAAACAGATAACAACGGAAGAAGAACACAGGATAGTGTACTGGCTAATGATTTATATCATCAGTTGACTAATGAAGGATTTAAGGTATTCTTTTCAAGAATTACGTTGGAAGATAAGTTAGGTCAGGAATATGAACCATATATTTTTGCGGCATTAAACAGTGCCAAGGTCATGGTTGTCTTGGGTACTAAACCTGAATATTTTAATGCGGTATGGGTAAAGAATGAATGGAGCCGATATCTATCTATAATTAAACAAACTAATGGTAATAAAACACTGGTACCTGCCTACAAAGATATGGACCCATACGATTTGCCGGAAGAGTTTTCTCATCTTCAGGCGCAGGATATGTCTAAACTTGGCTTTATGCAGGATCTTATCAGAGGGATAAAGAAACTAACAGAAGAATCCAAAAAGAAAGAAACAGCTGTTGTGACTAACAATATATCTTCATCAAGTTCGAATACAGCACCTTTAATAAAAAGAGTGTTCATGTTCTTGGAAGATGGAGATTTTTCAAGTGCTGATGAATATTGCGAAAGAGTTCTTGATATAGATCCTGAAAATGCAGAGGCATATTTAGGAAAACTCATGTCAGAGATGAATGTTTCCAGAAGAGAAGATTTGAAGAACAGTAAAACTGAAATCACTGAAAATAATAACTTTAAAAAAGCTGTGAGATTTGGTTCGCAAGATTTAAAGAAAGAACTGAACAGCTATAATCAGTACATAGTTGAAAGAAAAGAAAAAGAAAGACTAGAAAAAGAAGAAGAAAATAAAAGACATTAATAAACAATAGATATTAACTCCTGAATATCTGACACAGTCATAATAAAAACAGGTACCTGAACAGCCACGCAAGCCGTATACAGATACCTGTTTATTATTAATGTTTCTGTTTAAACAGACACGAGATAATTCATTGAACAATTGTGTGAAAACACGAATTAATTCAAATTACCGACTTTTTTACTATTTTGATAAAGCTTTACCATATACATCATCACCTGTATCATTATGATCTCTATTGATGACTATGGACATTCTTTCACCCAGATAATAATGAGTGGTGATTTCGAATGGTTTGTTGGCATATCTCCAGAAGATTTTCTGCTTTAGAAGAGCTTTATTGGAAGATCCAATGATTTTTGCCTGTTCTTCATTTGGAAGCACAGCGGAAAACTCTGTATAACCAGAAGATCTTATAATACCTAACTGTCTGATATACGAATTGAAAGAATCATCAAGACATCTTATATCAAAATTTGGTAACAGCGAGTAATTGATATATGAATAAGATACTACTACCGGTTTTCCATTACCCGTTCTTAATCTGACAAAGTAATGAATGAAATCATCATCTTTAACATTCAATTCTTTGGCTATTTTTTTATTATCCTTGCCTTTGATGATCTTATATTCCAGAAGTTCCGATCCAGGCTTCATACCGAAAGCTCTTATCTCATCAGATAATGAATGCTGTTGGATCGGATCGGTTTTTATTGCATCGTTAGCGTATGCATCATCAACAAAGCTACCATTTCCAGGAACACGTCTAATATATCCTTTAGTGGACAGATTAGTCATCGCCTTATTTACAGTCATTCTGCTGGTTGAAAATTGCTGACAAAGTTCCAGTTCGCTAGGAAGCAACTGATTCAATTCATAATTTCCGCTCTCAATATTCGTAATGAAAAAATTTTCTATTTCGATATATTTGGCTTTTCTTGCCATTGTATTCATATAATATCACACGGAAAAACAAAGCGCCATAAGGCGCTTGTTTTTAGTTTCTAGGCATGTGTCCTGAGACACTTCTATCTTTGATTGGGCTGACTTTTGTATCAATTCCAACTGCTTCACAAAGAAGCGCTGATAGTACCTGATAAGGAGTTACGTAAACAATTGTTGATAACATATCGTTAGTCTTAACTGAATACTTTAAATCCTTTTCTGTTACTTCGATGTCCTCACATGTTGCGATAAATACATGTTCTGTAAATACGCGACGATAGTATGCTGCGATTTCAACACATCTCTTAAGTTCGAAGTCACCTTCAGAAGCAATCATGAATACATAATTCTTTTCGTTGTATGCACGAAGTGGTCCGTGGATCTGTTCTTCCTGTTCGTAGAATGTGCATGGTCTAGCATAAGTTTCGAAGAACTTTAATCTGCCTTCCTGAGCAGTTGGCCAGTTGTAGCCATAACCGCAGATTGCAGATTTTTCCATCTTCAGGAATTCATCCATATTCTTGTTAACCCATGCTTCGGTTTCTGCTACTACCGTAGGCATATCTTCGATAAGTTTCTTAGCATCATTATCTAATTTTGCGTATTCTTCTTCGCTGATACGTCCTAATGCTTTAGCAACTTCGATAGCAATTAGATAGAACTGGAATAATGTTTCGCTGTAACCTCTTGTTTCAGGTCCGATTTCTTCTCTTTCGCAAAGAAGATAAACTGTAGCATCAGCGATATTTGTAATAGGAGATCCTACTGATTCTGTAATACCAACTGTAAGATGACCATCGTTTTTAGCTTTAGTAATAGCGTCGCAAGTAGAAATACTATCACCATGCTGAGTTAAACCAAATACAGCAATCTGGTTATTTTCGTAAACACCAGCAGGATTTGTCTTTTCATGATAAGTGAAAACGTTTGGTTCTGGTGCACATGCTTCAACCTTAACAATATCCATAAACATATTTCTCATTGTTAAGCTTGCATTATGAGATGTTCCTGATCCTAGAAAGTATACTTTCTTAATGTCGTTAGTCTTAAAGAATTCTACCATCTGAGGAATGTATTCGCTCTTATTATCGTAAGCCTTTTTTAATACTCTTGGAATGTCTCTGATGTGTCCAATCATAGAAAGAACTTCAGTCATTATTTTTCCTCCATTATAATTAAAGTTAAGTATTAGCGCATCTTCATTATAGGCCAGGTTAAAACATAATGTAAAGGTAAATATATATATATTCATTTCAATTTGTATATATTTATGATTGACACATGTATATACGATTTATATAATTAGGTTAAAGTATAGCGCAAAAATAATTTAGAAAGGGGTGAATTATTATGGTAGAACTAGTCAGAGTAGATGGTAGATTAATCCATGGTATGGTAGCGGTTACTTGGTGTGGTGTTCTGCATCCGGAAATTCTAGCGGTTGCGAATGATGCTGCAGCAAATGACGAAATCCACAAAATGACTCTAAAACTAGCTAAACCAGGCAACGTTGAACAATGTCTTGTTTGGACTCTTGATAAAGCTGTTGAGAAATTACAAGAACAGAAATTTATCAAGAAGAAGGTTTTCTTGACTGTTGCGACTGTAGAAGATGCTCACTACATAATCACTAGAGTACCTACAATCAAAACTCTTAACATTGGACCAGAAGTAGATGGTGCAAAAGGAAGAGACACAACAGGAAAGATCGAAATCAGCAGTGGTGTTTATACATCACCTGCAAAATTTGCATTATTAAAGGAATTGCATGAGAAGGGCGTTGAAGTCTTTGCACAAATCACACCCGCCATGGCAAAAACCGACTTTGCAGTATTTGCAAAGAAATTTGAGTAAAGGAGAAAGTATTTATGGTTTTTAAAGCATTTTTAGTTGCTCTAGTAGCCTTCTACGGACGTGTAGAACAGGGTTGGCTTGGCCAGCAGATGATCGCAAGACCAATCTGGCTATGCACACTTGTCGGCTTATTACTAGGCGATCTTACTCAGGGTGTCATCATTGGTGGTACTCTTGAACTTATCTGGGCTGGTGTTGTTCAGGTTGGTGCTACACCTACTGAAGTTGTTACTGGTTCAACAGTTGCCTGCGGTCTAGCAATCATCAATAGCTTATCAGTTGCTGAAGCTGTTACTATCGCTATTCCAGTTGGTCTATTAGCTACTATCTTAAACGAACTAAACGGTACACTTGTTATGATGACTTGGTCACCTTTAGCAAATGCTGCTGTTGAAGAATGCGACACTAAGAAAATCTGGTGGTGCGGTATCGGTGGTGAATTAACAAGAGCTACTTTATTAGCATTAGCTACATTCGTTGCTGTATCAGCAGGTAGTGTTGCAGTTAACTCAGTTATCGGCGCTATCCCTGATGTAATTAGAAGAGGTTTATCAAATGCCAGCAAGCTGTTACCAGCAATCGGTATTGCTGTATTAATGCAGTTCTCATTTGATATGAAGTATGTTGGCTTCTTCCTGTTAGGATTTGTATTACCAACTTTCCTAGGCTTAAACTCAGTAGCTTGTGCATTAGTTGGTGTTGCAGCGGCTTTAGTATATTTCTTCTTAAAGCCAGATTCAGTAGAGGAGGATGACTAATATGTCTGAAAAGATTCAGTTAACTAAAAAAGAATTAATGCCAGTATTCTGGCGTTCATACCAGGCTTTAGGTTGTTACTCATACGATAAACAGCAGGGTATTCCTTACCTTCGTGCTATGCTTCCAGTATTAGAAAAGCTATATCCAGAACAGGATAAATTAAGAGAAGCATTAAGAAGACACAACACAATGTTCAATACAACTTGTGCATTCGTTCCATTCTGCTTAGGTATCTCTTGCGCAATGGAAGAAGAATACGCAAACGATACAACTGGTTCAATGGATCCAGAATCTATCGGCGCAGTTAAGATTGCCTTAATGGGTCCTCTTGCTGGTATCGGTGATAGCTTCTTCTGGGGTACATTCAGACTTATCGCTTGTGGTGTAGCTGCTCCTATGGCTGCAGAAGGAAACATCGTTGGTGTTATCCTATACTTATTATTAAACCTTATCCCATCAACATTAACTCGTTGGTATGGTTTCAATCTTGGATACAGTGGCGGAAGAAAGTTCTTAGCTAGAATCCAGGCTGATGGAACATTAGCTAAATTAACAGAAGCATCTAGAATCCTTGCTATGGTAGTTATCGGTGCAATGATTCCACAGATCGTTAAGTTCCCTCTAGCATTAACTCTTGAAATGGGTGGTGGTACATTTGTTTTACAGGATGTAGTTAACTCTATCATGCCTAACTTATTACCATTATTATTATCTATAGCTGTATACAGACAGATTATGAAAGGTACTAAGCCAAACGTTATCATCTTCGCATTGATGGCATTAGGTATTGTACTAACCCTTCTAGGAATTATGTAATCTTAATGAAGCGGTAGCAATACCGCTTCATTTTTTCTTTATTATTATGAACAAAGCAACAATCATTATTCTAATTATCATAGCTGCAGCATTTTTATCTTCTTTCATCAGAAAAGCTTTTCTTGATCGTTTGAGTAGACAATTGTACGATGCAGCTTATATCAAAAAAGACAAAGAACTGTTTGAGATTCTGATTGGGTCTCCACAGGCTCAATTAACGATGTCTGATGTATCCAGAAAAATTATGTCTTTAAATTTCTACGTTAACATTGACGATGAAAATAAAGTTCTGGAAACAAGTAAATACCTTATCGGTAAAAAGTTAAACATGAAGGAAGCACAGACCGTATACCCTTTAACAATCGGTTACTTATGTGAAAAAGGAAATTCAAAAGTTGTGAATATCCTTAATGATTTAAAAAAGAAGTATGCAAATACAAAAGAAATAAACATGATGCTGCTGATGTATGACTGTGAATTAACTTATGATATTTACATCAAAAAAGATACAGGAAGAATAAAGGATTTGGAAGAATTAATCAAAACAGATCTTAATCCTCAAAATCTAGCTGTATATCAGTATCGTCTGGCTAAACTGTATTACTATGACAATAACAAAGAAAAAGCAATACAGCTATTGAATGCAGCAAAAAACAACACCAACGACAAAGGTGCTGTTAATAAAATAGATAAAATTTTAAAAGGTAACTGGAGTCTGCTATGATTAAAGGCCTGCTGTTTGATTTAGACGGCGTCTTGGTTGATACCGAAATATGGCATATCAAGCTAGATGAAGTCTGCTTAAAAGATCTGGGTTATGACGATGTTGATCCAATGGTTTTTGTTTCGCTGATAGGCGCAGGAAAAGGCATGGACCCTTGGGAGAATATATACAAACAGCTCCCAGATGATTATAGAACCAATGGGTTTAAGGAAAACTTTAGGAATTACAAATCAACTCTGTTCTCTTATCCTCCTTTCTCGGAGTTGATATTTCCTGAAGTTAGGGAAAGCCTTAAGACACTTAAAAATAACGGATATCTGTTAGCCTGCTGTTCCAGCAGCAAACCCGATTATATTAATAAGGCTCTAAGGGATTGTGACATATATCAGTATTTCGATGTTGTTCTATCTGGTCATGATTTTACTAAAAGTAAACCCGATCCAGAAATATACCTTACAGCCATGAAAAAATTGAATCTTGTAAATGATGAGTGTGCTGTAATTGAAGACTCTTCATATGGAATTGAAGCGGGTAAAAACGCTGGTATGGAAGTATTATGCATCAGAGATCATTTTTTCAATATCAATCAGACCCGTGCTGATTATATGTTTGAAAACTTAAAAGAAATTACTGATTTTCTTCTTTCCAACAATAACTAACAAAAAGAACTGATAGACAACCAGATTTATAATTGGTTTAAACTTATCAGTTCT
>JAUNIH010000051.1 GCA_030523555.1 Erysipelotrichaceae bacterium | reverse complement strand
TTTTTTAGCTTCTTGTATCGATATGTTTTCCGCAGCATGGACAGGTAACTTCTATTTTCCCCTGCCCTTTAGGAACACGGATAATCTGTCCGCATTCACAGACCAGAATCTTATGTGTTTTGCGGTATTCATATTTTGTCGTAATTATCTTTATCAGTTTACGGTATTTTCTGTTTTCTTCGCCTCTTTTGAATTTCTTTGAAGAAAAGAAACGCAGCAGAAATATAACAAGAAGAATATCTGATATCAGTGAAAAGACAGTCCTGAATATAAACAGACTCAGAATACTGAATACAAAGGCAGCGATAATGATGGTCTTATTAAGATCATCAATACCGTAACTTCTTTTGTATATCCGATAAAGAAAGATTTTAATTTTTTCCAGCATTATACCAGCCTGTCAAACAGACGATAGAACTGTTTTCTTGATTCTCTAGGCATGGTTACACATTCTTCAATAGGCATATAGGTGATTTCGTTGTTCTTGATACCGATACACTGACCGCCGATGCCTTCAATCAGAAGTTCTACAGCCTTGGCACCCATTCTTGAAGCGAGAACTCGATCGCTTGGCGAAGGACAGCCACCTCTTTGAATATGTCCGAGGATTGTGGCTCTTGCCGCAAAACCGGTAGATTTTGAAATCTTGTCAGCCAGGGCGTTGACATCAGTAACCTTTTCAGAAACGATGACAATCGCATGACGTTTTTTGCTGGATTCAAGATATCTCAGTTTTTCAAGAACCGCTTCTTCATCATAGCCGGTTTCCGGGGTAATCAGAATTTCCGCACCGCATGATAAACCAGAATATATGGCAAGATCACCACATCGATTTCCCATTACTTCAACAACTGAACAGCGATGATGAGAAGAAGATGTATCTCTTAATTTATCGACACATTCAACAATTGTATTAAGTGCTGTATCAAAACCGATTGTATAGTCGGTTCCCTGAATATCATTATCGATAGTACCAGGTAAACCAATACAGTTGATACCACGCGCCGTAAGCGCTGCGGCACCACGGTATGAGCCATCACCGCCAATCACAACCAGCGCATCAATACTGTTTTTCTTTAATGTTTCTACAGCCTGAAGCTGAACATCGTCATTCTTGAATTCTGGAAGTCTTGCAGAACCTAAAATAGTACCACCACGTGAGAGGATATCAGATACCGAACTCTTGGTGAATTCTTCATAGTTTCCTTCAATAAGACCCTTATAGCCATCATGAATTCCCACAACACCGATACCATTGGCCAGTGCCGTTCTAGTCACCGCACGGATAGCCGCATTCATACCTGGTGAATCGCCACCAGAAGTCAAAACACCGATTTTTCTGATCATCTTATTTTCTCCTTAAATCTTCTCCCGATAAGACAAAGTCTTCAGTAAGTATATCTATTCTTTCCATGAGTCTTCTTGACTTCATGAGATTTGATTTTTCCTTACGGTCATACTGATAATGTTTCTGCAGTTCTTCCTTCTTAAGATTTGAAGTAAATACCGTACACAGATTATGTTCCATCCTGTATTCAAGAATTCTTAACAGTACATCATCCCTTACAAACTCTGATACCGATTCTGCCCCAATATCATCCAGAAACAGATATTCGCATCTTTTAAGATCATTGATCGTCTTATTGATCAATGAAACCGTATTATCAGCTGAGAAATATGATTTCATCGTATTGAAGAAATCACTTACCTTCACAAAAGCCACCTTCTTACCGTTTTTAATCAAAGAATTGGCTAATGCGATACTAAGATATGTCTTCCCAGTTCCCATATCACCGTAGACATATAAACCTATATTACTTTTTCCATGTAAAATTCCGAGGTATTTTGCGTAAAGATATTTTTGTGCTTCCGTAAAAGAGATATTATTCATATCAATATTCATCAAACTGTATGGAATATCACAGTAGACATATTTCTTCCTTAGATCTTCAGTCTCATTGACCTTCTTGGCATAATCACAGTATTCTATCTCTTCAATGAGTACTCCCTTATAGCTTAGAGAAAGATGTTCGCCCTTGCTTAACTGTGTACACTCATCTAATCCCTTACAGTTTTCACACATCTTAAGTGATCTGATGACACGATTAAAAACACTCTGATGATTTCTTATATAATTCTCATCAAAATTGTGTTCTTCGATAAATCTTTCAAGATAATCTTTCATCTTTTCCATTATTTACCCCTTAAAGCCATCAGTTCTTCGAATTCTTCTTCAGACATCTGTTTATTATTGGCCGTATCATATACCGGAAGTTTTTCTTCAGTCTTCTTTCTGCCTTTGCTTAACAGTTCAATCGCATCTTTAGCGGTAGATATATTATTACGGTGCAGATCAGAAGCTACCGGATAAAGATAGTTCTCATAAAGATGATTATCGCATTCCTTGAGGGCGTGTTCCAACAGAACATTGATAACTTCGGAATTAAGATAATAGTCATTGCTGAGTTTATAGATAATTCTCTTATCATAATCTGTAAGTTCCTTGCCATCCTGTAAAGACATCAGATAGATAATCGGAGCTTCATTATATTCAGAAGAATCAACCTTACGATATTCCCCTTTACCGTTCATACAAAGATATTTAAGCTGTTTTAAATCAAATTCTTCTTCATCAAGTTTACATACCTTAGGTATGAACCTGCGCATCTCATCATAGGATATATTATATAAATCAGATAAAATCGCTATCTGTCTCAGGTTCTCTTCTGTACGAAACTTATAAGGGAACATATTGGAAGATATATCCTTGAGAAAGATATCCGTTTTGAATCTCGTCTTGAAATCATATGACTGCATTCTTCTTGGCTTAAGATACCCTTCTTCCCTGTTGGACCATTTCTGTAAAGATTCTAAAGATATTGTTTCTGATACATCTTCATAATCATCGTAACTGTTTGTTTCGTGTATATCAGCGACAAGTTCCTGAAAATGCGGACCGGAAGTCTTTAAAATAAATTTTCTTGCAAAGACATCATCTTTAATAAACTCTTTTCTGGTCATCGGATTATTAAACACAAAGATATATCGCTCATCCTTCTTTAAAGTTGTCAGAAGACGGTATTCATTTAGTTTTGCGCACTGTTTTTCAAAACTGTCGACACTGATATTAAGTGAAGTCAATAGATTATTGAGTTCATCAAAAAAAGGAACAGGACCCCTTAATACCAGATACTGATAAAAAGACATCGCTTCTTTTCCAATTAAAGGTCCATAGAAAAAGACAAGAGATTTTAATCTCTCGTTTGACAGTTCGGCATTGACATCTATTTTATACTGTTCTTTTCCTAACATAATCCTTCAATAAGTTTATCTATTTCCTTATACAAGTCCTCTTTACTACCATTATTATATATGATTCGATCTGCCCTGATGATCTTTTGTTCAACGGACATCTGCACGTCTATTCTTCTTCTTGCCTCATCATTTTCAACTCCTCTTTCTAGAAGTCTTTCATAGGCAATATCTTCATCACAGACTACAAGCCATGACTCATCAAAATAGATATTCCATCCCGCTTCAAAAAGTAAAGGTACTTCCGCAAATAAAGGATCATCTTTCCTTTCAAGAAGTTCCTTTAATATCTCAGGATGCATAATCGATTCCAGTTTTATTCTTTCTTCCTCGCAGTCGAAGACAATACTGCTGAGTTTTTTCTTATCCAGTCTACTGTTCGTAAAACAGTCTTTGAAATCACTGTATAAAAGTTCATTAGCCCTTTCATTAAGCAGTCTTCGATTTACTTCATCGCAGTCAAAAACATCATAACCCTTTAGGTTAAGATATTTGCACACTGCAGATTTTCCTGAACCGATGGTTCCTGTAACGGCTATTCTCATTTAAGTTTCTGACACTTTGGACAATAGTATGTGCCTCTTCCTCCAACAGTAATCTTTTGAATCTCGGATTTACACTTTGGACATTCCTTTAAAGTATGAACACGAAGATTCAGCTGAAATCTTCCTGTAACCCCTAAAGAAGAAGTATATGAACGGATGGTTGTACCTCCGGCTTCAATAGCTTCCGACAGTATTCTTCTGGTTTCATATACCAGTTTTTTACAGTCGTTTTTCTTGAGATCTTTAGCCATTGTAAGCGGATGAATCTTAATTGCCGATAATATTTCGTCAGCGTAGATATTGCCGATACCGGCAATAAATCCCTGGTCCAGAAGCATTGTCTTAATAGGTTTATTCTTTCCATTCAGATATTCAAGACAGTATTTATCATCAAACCTTTCATCAAAAGGTTCCAGTCCCAGTCCATGGAAATCATCATATCTGTCATCCTTGGGAACGATCTCCATTCTTCCGAATTTTCTGACATCGTTATAGACCAGTTTTCGATGATCATCCAGATAGAAGATGATATGATCATGTTTCTTTGTCTCTTCATTTTCATCAAGGACAAAGTATTTTCCTTCCATACGTAAATGCGATACAAAAGTAAAATCATCCATTTCAAAAAGAAGATATTTACCCCTTCTATTGAAATTACGGAAGTGCTGATGAAGCATCTTATCCCTGAATATTTCAGGATCACCTTCAATTATTCTTGGATAAATGATATCCATCCCGACTATTTCTCTGTCTTTGATTTCCAGTTCAAGGGTTGATACGACCGTCTGTACTTCAGGTAATTCAGGCATTATTTGGCCTCCGACCAGTCTTTGCCATAGGCTAAAGAGGAATCAAGTTTCGTTTCCATTTTATAGGCGTTCATCATCAGTTCAGGAATGATTTCTTTAATGGTATCAAGTTCATCCTGTGGTACATCAAAGATAAGTTCATCGTGAACCTGAAGGATAAGTTTAGTCCTGAGATTTTTTTCTTTCAGCATCTTCCATGCCTTGATCATTGAGATTTTGATAAGATCGGCAGCACTTCCCTGAATGGTCGCATTCATCGCTGCCCTCTTTCCGAATTCTCTCATCATATAGTTACGGTCATTTATTTCATTGATATATCTTCTTCGATTCAGCATCGTCTTGACATATCCGTTCTTCTGACAGAATTCAACCTGGGAATCAAGATATTCCTTGATTTTAGGATAGGTCAGGAAATAATCATCGATAAACTTACGGGCATCCTTAAAAGACAGCTGTGTCTGATTGGCCAGTCCGAAATCAGATATACCGTATACAACACCAAAATTTACAGCTTTCGCATGTCTTCTGATGAGATCTGTCACATCTTCCTTTTTAACCCCAAAGACATCCATAGCCGTCTTGGTATGAATATCAATGCCTGAGTTGAAGGCTTCAATCATCTTTTCTTCACCGGATAAAGATGCCAGTACACGCAGTTCAACCTGCGAATAATCCGAACTCAATAATAGTGAATTTTCTGATGGCAGGAACGCTTTTCTGATTTCTTTAGATTCTTCATCCCTTACGGAAATGTTCTGCAGATTCGGATCATAGCTTGAAAGTCTTCCGGTAGCCGTAATGGTTTGCGAGAATATAGTATGAATCTTTCTGTCTTCACCGATATATTTTTTCAGACCTTCAGCGTATGTTGAATAGGTCTTGGTATATTTACGGTATTCAAGAATATCACCAATTACCGGATGATATCTTTCAAGTTTGTTTAAAACTTCAGCAGCTGTAGAACCCTTCTTCAGATCAGGAAGATCAAGTTCCTTATATAAGACATCCGCAAGCTGTTTGGGTGAAGATATATTGAATTCGTGACCGACATAGCCATATATTCTTTTTTCAAGAACTCCAATCTTTTTAAGTGTTTCTTCGCCTATAACATTCAGCACATTTTCATCGCAGTATATACCCGCTTTTTCCATATCATACAAAACATCCACCAGTGGAAGTTCTATTTCCTGATATAGATCAGTCATTTCTTTCTCTACAAGTTCAGCGTCAACCTTCTTATTTATCTGATATAACTTTTCGCATATTTCCCCGTTATAGGAAGCGATAATATTTTCTTCAGGATTTAATGGTTTCTTGATGGTACCATAGATATCTTTTATTTCAGAAATGGAACCATAACCGTAGTTCATTATGATAGCTTTAAGATCTGAATTATAGTTGTTGGAAAGAAAAGCCTTGATCATGAAATCATCAGTATTTGAACCTATTGTTAAACCATTAAAATCAAGGGCGTGCTTTATCGCTTTAAGATCATAGACTGTCTTTTTTCTGTCAGAAGAAAGAAAAGCCATTGTATTATTATCGTTTTTAAGATCATTTAATGATATATATTCTGTCTTATTGCCATTAGAAAAACTGAGTCCGTGAATCTTTCTTTCATAGTAGGAGAATTCATCACTGGCAACATAGATCATCGGATTATCATATAAGGATTCATCGATATTCTTAACGATACTGTATTCCGTTTTTTCGGCTTTAGAAGATGCTGATTTTCTGATCAGTGAATACATTTCATACTTTTCAAAGAAGGCGTTTCTGTTTTCTTCGTTAATGGAAAGTTTAAGATCTTCAAGTTCAATCGGAACATCAACATCGGTTTTAATTTTCGCCAGGGTCTTTGAAAGGAAACATGATTCCTTATCCTTTATAAGTTTTTCCTGGAGTTTTCCTTTTACTTCATCGATATGTTCGTATATTCCTTCACAGGTATCATAATCAGTAAGAAGTTTTACAGCAGTCTTGTCCCCTATTCCTTCTACACCTTTTATATTGTCTGATTTATCTCCGGCAAGGCCCTTGTATTCAACGATCTGATAAGGTTTCAGACCGTATTCTTCCATTAAGGCTTTTTCATCCATCTTCGCTACTTCAGACATACCCTTTTTCATCATATAGATGGAAGTATTATCATCGATAAGCTGTAACATATCTCTGTCTGACGATAGAACGCATGCCTCTATACCAAACTTCTTGGACAGGGTGCCGACTATATCATCAGCTTCAATACCGTCATATTCAAAATAAGGAATACCATAGGCTTCCATCATTTCTCTTACCAGGTCAAACTGTCCTACAAGTTCTTCTGGTGTTTCTTTTCTTCCTGCCTTGTATTCAGGATTGAGATCATGTCGGAAAGTATGTTTACCCTTATCGAAAGCTACCGCTACATAATCAGGACTGATCATCCTGATAGCCTTCTCCAACATATTGGCAAAAGCGTATACCGCATTCGTATATACGCCTTTTGAAGTCTTCATGATATTTCCATATGCCGTAGCATAAAAAGCACGGAAAAGGACGGAATTACCGTCTACCAGCATGATTTTCATTACTGTCCACCCGCAGATGATGTATCGCTGATGCTTTCAGCAACTGTATCTGAAACTGTTTCACTGCTTCCGGATACCGGTTCGGAGATATTTTCAAGAATCGAAAGATTTTCATACATCAATGTAAGATAATCTTTGCCCTGTTCAGCCTGAGAAGCGGTTAAAGATGAAATATTGTTTAAGGTGATACGCTTTAAACCCAGTTCTTCTTCAAGACTTACAAACAGCTGCAGCATATCATCAGGAAGATTAGGTTCATAAACGATATATTTGACATTATCAGCGTTGATTTTATTCTTGATGATCTGTAACTGAGCCTCCGTAGGCATGGCTCCGTATTTGGACATGCAGACAGGATAGACCTGAATATTGAAGTCTTTCTGCCAGCAGGAGAAACTGCCGGTCATAGAAACAAATTTGATGGTTTTGTTTTCAGAGACAAGGCTGTTGGCAAGAGACATGTAAGCCGCATCTAAAGTTATCAGTTCATCAGATAATATTTCATAATTTTCATTGAAATATGCTGACTGTTCCATATAGTTGGCACTAAGATAGTCATTGATACTGGTCGCCAGTGACAGCATTCCACTAGGTGATAACCAGATAAACGGATCATAGTCATAGTAGTCAACCGTATCAAAGGCGTCTCCTTCGTAGAATGAACCTTCAACGTAGTTTACTTTACCGTCTACATATACCGGTGTATAGCGTTTATAGTCATAGACATAATTGAGCACTGAAAGATCTCCGGCTGTAAGACTGATACCATCAGCGATAATCTCACTGTCATAAAGATCCATATAAGGCTCTAAACCGCCGATATGGAAGAGTACGTAAGAATCATCCAGGATTTCCTGATAATTTTCTTTAAGAGTTGAAACCTGAACCAGTTCATCTGTCTGTATGGATTCAGTAACGATACGGTTACCACCGATACGGTTTAAAAGATATCCTATCGGATATACCGTATATGCCGCATACTGTTTTGTCCTGGATGTACATCCGCTCAGCATCATCAGCACCATTAATACTGTTATAAGTTTCTTAAATGTTTTCATTTTCTTTGTTTACTCTGTACCTTGCATAATATATGGGTTTACCTTCAGCGACAAACTTCGCCTGATAGCCTGTCATCGGTTCACCCTCTACATAATAGTTTCTCGAAGAATCCTGAAGTTCAAATG
The DNA here is from genome assembly GCA_030523555.1 of Erysipelotrichaceae bacterium. Taxonomy (GTDB): domain Bacteria; phylum Bacillota_I; class Bacilli_A; order Erysipelotrichales; family Erysipelotrichaceae; genus Colivicinus. The sequence continues at coordinate 4,924 of JAUNIH010000051.1, read as the reverse complement.
AAGACTGTTTAAAATATTCTAAAGAATCATCATAGAAAGATTCATTATCCGTCTTGAATATCAGAATACCGTCTTTCTTTAAGACTTTTTCATACTTTTCAAGAAAACTCATATATGTCAGTCTTCTTTTATGCGTTCTTGATTTGGGCCAGGGATCAGAGAAATGAAGATATATGAGATCAACACTGTTTTCGCCGCACACTTCTACGATATTTTCCGCATCCTTTAACATCACCCTGAAATTATCAAGTTCATTTTCCTGAGCCTTTTTTATAGCTCTGGCTACACATACTTCAACTCTTTCAAGTCCCACATAGAAGATATCAGGATTAAGTAAAGCTGATTCAGTTATAAAATCACCCATACCCATACCTATTTCAATATATACCGGTTTATCTGTTTCAAAATCCTTGAAATCTTCAATCAGATATTCCTGCTCACTCTCAAGAAATGAGGAAACCCATTTCTTTTTTCTCATTCGCATATACCTATTATAAAATAAAACCCGAGATTTCTCTCGGGCTTCATATATTTTATTTTTAAATATTAGTTCTTCTTACCGAAGATTCTGATTTCTCCAAGTTTTCTTTCTTTCTTTGGTTCTTCAGTTTTTTCTTCAGTTTTAGGAGCACTGTTTTCTTCCTTCTTAGGCTTTTCGCTCTTTTCAGGTTTAGGTAAGAGATCCTTTGCGGAACAGTTTACTCTGCCCTTTTCATCGATCTCGGTTACCTTAACCTTTACGATATCGCCCAGTTTGAGGACATCTTCAGGTTTGTCGACACGTTCATGTCTGATCTTGGAGACATGAAGTAAGGCATCCTGGCCCTTGAAGAGTTCCACGAAGGCACCGAATTTTTCCAGTCTTACAACCTTGGCATCATAGATTTCACCAACCTTGGCTTCTCTGGTGATGTCATCGATCATAGCCTTGGCCTTTTCGATGGCTTCTTTTGATGTATGGTATATTACAACCTTTCCATCATCATCGATATCAATCTTGACCTGATCACAGGTATCGATAATTTCATTGATGGTCTTGCCACCGGTACCGATAACTTCTCTGATCTTGTCAGTAGGAATATTGAAGGTAACCATCTTAGGAGCGTATTCACTTACTTCCTTACGTGGTTCAGGAATAGCTGCCAGCATATTTTCGAGAATCTGCATTCTGCCCTTATGAGCCTGAGCGAGTGCTTCTTCAAATACCTGTCTGGAGATACCCTTACACTTGATATCCATCTGTAATGCGGTAATACCGTCTTTTGTACCGGCTACCTTGAAGTCCATATCACCATAGTGATCTTCAGCACCCTGAATATCAGTCAGGATGGAATAGTTGTCACCGGTAGTGATTAAACCCATGGCTACACCGGCTACAGGAGCCTTGATTGGTACACCGGCTGCCATTAATGACATTGTACCGGCACAGATTGAAGCCTGTGATGATGAACCGTTTGATTCAAGAACTTCCGCAACGGTTCTGATCGCATATGGGAATTCTTCTTCTGATGGAAGAACCTGAAGTAAGGCTCTTTCACCTAAGGCACCATGGCCGATTTCTCTTCTGCCTGGGTTACCCATTCTTCCAACTTCACCAACTGAATAAGGTGGGAAATTGTAGTGATGCATGAATCTTTTTTCTTCTACTTCAGTTAAGTCATCAACAATCTGATTGTCACCTAAAGGACCTAAAGTAGTTACGGATAAAACCTGAGTCTGACCACGGGTAAACATGGCTGAACCGTGAACTCTTGGCAGTAAGTCTACCTGAGAGTTTAATGGTCTAATTTCATCAAGCTGTCTTCCATCAGGTCTGATCTTTTCTTCAGAGATCAGTCTTCTGATTTCTTCTGCGATAATTGAATCACAGTATTCGCCGGCATGTTTAACCAGTCTGTCTTTTTCCTTATCACTTAAACCTTCAAGGTTTGCGAAATGTTCCTTCATTTCATTGGTGATATTTTCCTGGGCAGCATAGGCTTCAAGTTTTTCATGAATGGATACGGCAGCTTCAAGTCTTGCCTTACCGTTTTCATTGACATATTCTTTTACGCTTGGATCGATTTCGTATAATACGACTTCCATCTTTTCCTTGCCGACCTTGGCAATGATTTCTTCTTCAAACGCGCATAATTCCTTTACACGTTCATGTCCAAACATCAGCGCATCTAACATCAGTTCTTCAGATACTTCTTTAGCACCTGCTTCAACCATGTTTAAAGCTTCTTTGGTACCGGCAACAGTCAGATCGATAAGTGATCTTGAAGCCTCCTCAACTGTAGGGTTGACAACGAATTCACCATCAACATAACCTACCTTGACGCCGGCAATAGGACCGTCAAACGGAATATTGGAGATACATAAAGCCAGTGATGCACCTAACATGGCGGACATTTCTGGCGAACAGTTGGTATCAGTAGACAGTACGGTATTCACAACCTGAACTTCATTTCTGAATCCTTCAGCGAATAACGGACGAATTGGTCTGTCTATCAGTCTCGCAGTTAATGTAGCGTGTTCTGAAGGTCTTCCTTCTCTTCTTAGGAAACCTCCAGGAATTTTACCAGCTGAATACAGTTTTTCTTCAAAAGAAACTGTCAGCGGGAAGAAATCAGTGTCTTTAGCGACACTTGAGGCACAGGCAGTAGACAGTGTAACTGTATCACCGTACCTTACCAGAACAGACCCTCCAGCCTGTTTTGCGACTTCACCGGTCTCAATCGTAAATGTACGACCGTAGAAGTCTAAGTTAAATACTTCTTTCATCTTTTCCTTTTCCTTATTAATTTTCAACATTACAATTCTAACACAAATTATAAAAATATAAATAAAATGAATTGTCTAATAATTGTAAAATTAGTTTATGAAAGAATCTATCGCACAGATACTGAAAAGACTTAACGATAACGGCTATGAAGCCTACCTTGTAGGCGGCAGTGTCCGTAATTATATCCTTGATAAAGATATCGACGATTATGATATCAACACTTCAGCTGATCCAAATGCGATAAGAATTCTTTTTTCAGATTACCCGCTTTATGACATCGGAAGAAAACTCGGGACCGTTGCGATACTTATCGATAATGAAAAAGTCGAAATAACCCCTTTCCGTAAGGAAGGGAAATATTCAGACCACCGTCATCCTGAAGAGATAAGCTTCTCTGATCAGCTTGAAGATGATCTTAAAAGAAGAGATTTTACCATCAACGCCTTATGTATGGACTCTAACGGAACTGTAATTGACCTCTATAACGGTATAGATGATCTTCATAATAAAATAATCAGAACCATCGGCAATCCTGATGAAAGATTTGATGAAGATGGACTGCGTATCTTGAGAGCTCTTCGTTTCAAGAGTAAACTTCAGTTTGAAATAGAAGAAAAGACAAAAGAATCAATATTCAGAAATAAAGATCTCTTAAAAGAGATATCAGCTGAAAGAAAAAAGGATGAACTCTTTAAGATTCTGACATGCGAAGATTCTTTTAAAGTTATTAATGAATATCTTGAAGTATTCAGAACCTTTATGGATATCGATCATATTGATAAGGAAGAAAACATCTTTAATGATCCTTTATATGCCCTTTCCTATCTTTATGCCAGAAATCATTTCTCACTAGGTGAACTTAAACTTTCCGGTAAAGAAACAGATATCGTTAAAACATTATCTTCTCTTACTGATACAGATCTTAAAGACGATTATGATTTCATAAGAAATCTTTCAAATATATATACTGATGACTGTCTGAGATATCTGAACTGTCTGTATAATACCGATTACACTGAAAGATATACATCTTTAAAACCATATATCATTACCCTTAATGATCTGGATATAGACGGCAATACCCTGATGGATATGTCCTATTCGGGTAAAAAGATTTCCGAAGTAAAACAGAAGCTTCTTGATCTGGTACATCAGAAAAAACTGTCCAATCATAAAGAAGTGCTCATAAATTATCTTAAGGAAAATAGTTTATAATTAAACTGTGAAAATTGTAGAACTGGATAAGAAAGAATTTGACAGGTATGTCATAACTGAACCCGACTGTTCCCTGTATCATACTTCAAAATGGGTTTCTTATTTTAATAATCCCAAATCAGAATATCATTATCTTGCCTATCAGGATGATGTTTTCTATTTTGCCTTTGCGATTGTCGAAATATACAGAAAGAATATCTTTTCCAGAAAGGAAGCTTTTGTTGATTACGGCTATATCATCAACTACTACGATCTTAGACTGTTAAAAAACTTCCATAATGACCTTGTTGCCTGGTTAAATGAGAAAGATGTTAAGACGCTTACTATTTCCCCTAATATTCCTTACAGGACACAATACGGCAACAACGCCTATCTTTTAAAAGCCATACAGGAACTGGGATATGAAAAGATCGAAGATACATTCAATTATTCCTATTTCCCTGAAGAAGAAGATGACAAGGAAAGTCTTCTGTCATTGAATATCTCTGAAATGAATATAAATGATGCGGATATCATTGAAAAACAGTTCAGCTACAATGTTAAGGATGTCCTTGAACATTTTAAGGATGATGTAAAGATTATGGCTTTAAGCATCAACACCATTGATTCTCTGGTAAAGATAAACGACAGCCTTGAAGAAGATAAAGAAAACGGTGAACTCGATAACTTAAGAGCAGCTGTCGAAAAAATCATGAATGAATATGAAAATGATCTGATAGTTGAATATATCTGTTATATCAAATATGATAGATATGCCTATATTCTTTTTACTGATTCTCTTAATTCCATAGATACAGACAGAGCTCTGTTTAAGGAAGTAATGAAGAAAGAAAAAGACATAAAAGCTCTTTACTGCCAGAAACCTTTCAGGGGTGCAAAGAAAGAAAAAAGAATAGGCAGATATATATTTAATCTGTAATATTCGCGCCAACTTAGCTCACC
>JAUNIH010000050.1 GCA_030523555.1 Erysipelotrichaceae bacterium | reverse complement strand
GCCAACTTAGCTCACCTGGTAGAGCAACGCACTCGTAACGCGTAGGTAGCAGGTTCAAGTCCTGTAGTTGGCACCATTTAAAAACAAAAAGTTCTGATCAGAACTTTTTTTGTTTGTCTTCTTCGCTTATTTTTCTTATTACTCCGCAGGGATTACCTACCGCTACACTATCAGATGGGATGTCCTTTACGACAACACTTCCCCCGCCGATAACGACATTATCCCCAATAGTAACGCCAGGCATAACCTGTACGCCTGCGCCAAACCAGACATTGTTTCCAACTCTGATCGGATAGGCGTATTCCAGTCCTTTATTTCTTCTTTCATAATCTATCGGATGACCTGAAGTATGAAAACCGCAGGATGGAGCAATAAAGACATTATCACCAAAAGTAACAGTACCCGCATCAAGAATAATCAGTCCATGATTGGCATAGAAGTTTTCCCCTACGGAAATAAGATATCCATAGTCACACCAGAAATCAGGTTCAATATGAACATTTTCTCCTGTTTTGCCAAGAATCTGTCTGATCATCGTATGACGTGCATCGAGATCCTGAATGCAAAGGCTGTTGTATTTCTGACATAGTGCCTTACATTCAAGACGCTCATTTTCCAGTTCCTTATCATAATTGGCATCATACAACATATTTTGAAGCATTTTTTCTTTTTCACTCATAACTGACTTAAGCCTTTCTGATTTCTGTCTTATACATAACCGCTCCCAGCAAATAGAGCAGCGATAATACAAGATAAATGATATACAGTGCATACATGAAGACACTTACTCCGGTATAGTTTCTTAATAAAACAGCTGAACCTATCTGAATAAGAGCCATGAATATCAGAATCTTCTTGGTTGAAAAGACAAACGCAAAACATGATCCGATAAAGCAGGTTCCCGGTATAACATAAACCATCATACGGTTAAGGGTAGAGATGACATCCTTATTCTCCAGCATCGAAAACAGTAAAGGATCACTGTCAAACTGAATACTCAGCGCCAGAAAAAGTACTATTGAAAGTACTGCAGACAATATGGCTGTTATACGCATGATTTTCTTGGCCGTCATTCTAATACCTTATCTTTACAAGATACAGTCCGTTAGGATCGGCATTGTATCTTCTTTTACTCTTGCAGGGTTTTTCAAACATTTCCACAACTTCTTCATATGTCTTTGCCCCTCTTCCTACATCAATAAGTGTTCCCACCATGATACGGACCATATTTCTTAAGAAACCGGAAGAAGTAACCCTTATTTTTATCATATCTTTTTTCTGACTTATTTTGAATTCCGAGATAAATCTTGTCTGATCAGGATATTCTTTAAGGCTTGAAGTATTAAAGGATGTAAAGTCATGAACTCCCACAAAGAGTCTGGCTGTCTTTTTCATCAGTTCTATGTCTAAAGGATAATAGCACTGAAAGGCATAGCCGTTTAAAAAGACATCATACTCACCCGTATTGATCAGATATTCATAGGTCTTATTCTTAACGGAAAAGCGGGCATGAAAACTCTCATCAACTTCTTCAATACTCAGGATATGAATATCTTTTGGAAGTAAAGAATTCATGGAATATTTAAGTTTATTCAGATCTTTTAAGATATCGCAGTCAAAATGGAAAACCTGTCCTTTCGCATGGACACCGGCATCGGTTCTTGAAGACATAGTAATGCGTATATCTTTTGAATAGATGGTCTTTAAGACATCTTCTACGACATCCTGAATGGCCAGAGCATTGATCTGTGACTGAAATCCGGCATAGTTTCTTCCATCATATGCCATTACAACTTTATATCTCATAGATAAAACCTTGAGGCAATCGATAATCCCAAAGCGATAAGACAGACTAAACCAAAGATAAAGTCTGACATTTTGAATTTAAGGATATGGTATCTCGTACGAGGGGCACCGGGAACATAGGCTCTGGCTTCCATCGCATCAGCGAGTTCATAGGCTCTTTCAAAAGCCACAGAAAACAAAGGCACAATAAGCGACAGGATGGCTTTGATTTTTTCTCCTATCTTGCCGTTTTCAAAATCAACACCCCTTGATTTCTGGGCGTTCATGATTCTCATCGTCTCTTCTATAATCGTTGGAATAAATCTTAAGGCAATAGATACCATCATCGCTATTTCATGGGATGGGAAATGGAATCTGTTCAAAGGTTTAAGTATCCATTCAATACCTAAAGTAAGATCTAAAGGTTTAGTCGTAGCAGTAAGTAGTGTCGTAATACAGATCATCAGCATCAGCCTTACCACCACAAACAGAGTATTGAATACCGCATCAGAATAGATGGTAAATGAACCTATCACAAATAAAGGATCGCCGGTTCTTACAGACAGTACATTTATAACCAGAAGGAATATCATCATCATGATCATCGGTTTAAAGGACTGTAAAACCATCTTCACCCCGATTTTCGCCATAAGTAAACCAATAAAGATAAGAATACCCAGGCCCAGGAATACCCACCAGTTGTCTGGGACAAAAAGCGCAATCATCAGTAAGAAAACACCAATCAGTTTGGCTCTGGGATCAAGACGATGCATAAAAGAATCGACAGGTATGTATTTACCAAACACCATATTTTTCATCAGTGTTTCACCTGCTTTCCGACTTCTTCAGCGATCATTTCAATTGTTCTGGCACCAGCGCTTATCCTGAATCCTTTTTCGATCAGACTGTTTTTGAAAGAAACGATATCCGGTTCAAGAAGATTGAACTCCTCAAGTTTTTCTCTGTCATTAAATAAATCCAGAGTTGAACCGTGATATGCGAGTTTGCCATGAGACATCAGAACTGTATCATCACAGTAGTTATAGACCATCTCATTATCGTGGCTGACAATAATAATCGTCTTGTTGAGTTTTTTATTGAGCTGTACAAAAAGGGAAACCATATCCTTGGCACCCTTTGGATCAAGTCCGGCAGTAGGTTCATCAAGAACGATGATTTTGGGATCACAGGCGATAATACCCGCAATCGCTACCCTTCTTTTCTGACCGCCCGATAACTCTAAAGGTGAAGCTTCAAACTTCTCTTTAGGAAAACCGACCAGGGTTAAAGCTTCTACAGATCTTCTTAAGGCTTCTTCCTGATTCATTCCGAAGTTCAAAGGACCAAACATGACATCCTTTAAAACAGTCTCTTCAAAAAGCTGATATTCCGAGAACTGGAAAACCAGACCCACATCTTTTCTTAAGAGTTTAAGAAAAGGCATCTTGCCGCTTGGCACGATATTAAACTCATTTACTGTAAGATATCCATCACTTGGTATAAGTAAGGCATTGAGGTGTTCAACAAGCGTTGACTTGCCTGAACCGGTTTCCCCGATTATAGCGGTAATTACCCCTTCCCTGATATCCAGATCGATATTATCAAGAGCCCTAAATTCATAAGGCATACCCTTGGAATAGATATAGCTTAACGATTTGAACGATATTGGCATAATTCATCCACCAGTCCTTTCAGATCGTCAGACTTAAGTCTGATATGTTTCTTATTAAAAGCTTCTTTTACCTTGAAGACAAAAGGTACATCAAGATCTATCTTTTTAAGCTGTTCAGCCTTTTCAAATACCTTTAGAGGTGTATTATGCATAAACAGTCTTCCCTTATTCATGACAATACAGTCATCCGACTGCATGACTTCTTCGATATCATGGGTAATGGAAATGATCGTAAACTGATCAGATTCCGCAAGATCATACATCAGCTTTTTGATTTCCTTTTTACCCTTAGGGTCCAGCATTGAAGTAGCTTCATCAAAGATGATGATTTTAGGCTGCATCGCCATAACGCCGGCTATGGCTACCCTCTGTTTCTGACCGCCTGAAAGATTCTGAGGTTCAGAATTCATAAACTTTGTAAGATTAACCTTTTCAATATATTCTTCAATGATCTTTTCCATCTCTTCAGATGGTACCTGTCTGTTCTCTAAGCCGAAGGCTATATCATCCTTGACCGTAGAACCGATAAACTGATTGTCAGGATTCTGAAAGACAATACCCAGTTCATTACGTATTAATGGAAGATTTTCTTCGTTGAGGACCATTCCATCAATTTTTATTTCCCCGGCCTTGGGTTCAAGTAAACCTGCCATCAGTTTGGCAAGTGTCGATTTTCCTGAACCGTTATGACCGATAATTGTCGTATATGTACCTTCCTTTATATCAAAAGAGATGTCATCTACGGCATTGGTCTCATTATTATAGGAATAAATCAGATTTCTGACTTCTATCATACTCATAAAAAATATTATACATTAAATATTTAAAGGATAATGCTGAATAAATGCCAAAAGAAAGGATGATTACTCATCCTTATATTCTTTTTGTGCGGACTATCAGTTTATGAAGTCTCTTGGCTTCTTTATCAAAAGCCTTGAAATCCACCATTCTCCACGACCAGTTCTTCTCATCAAGTAGACCCGGTGTATTGATTCTTCCTTCTTCACCAAGTCTTAAGATATCGCACATTGGAAGTATAACGGTAGAAGCGCTTCTTGTCATCGCAAAGCTGTTTATCGCATCCACGACATCCACATTTACGGCCTTGGCTTTCTTTAAACCTTTAAGCACTTCTTTTCGATGTTTAGGTTTAAGTTTTTTATACCAGGCTGATATCGGCATATTGTCATGGGTTCCGGTATAACAGATCTGATTTTCACGGCAGTCACCATAGTAATGTCCATCCATACTGAACTGAACAATGGTCATACCCTTTAAACCGTAGTGGTCTCTTAAGGCATAGGCATCCTTCATATTATCGCCCAGGTCTTCAGCGACAATCTGTATATCCGGATACTGTCTGTACAGTTCATCAAAGAATTTATATCCAGGAGCCTTAACCCAGACACCATCAATGGCTGTCTTACATTCCGCCTTTACTTTCCAGTAGCTGGAGAAAGCACGGAAATGGTCGATTCTAACAATATCGTACATATCGGCGGCAAATGATAATCTGTCTATCCAGAAATAGAAGTTATCTTTTTCAAGAGCTTCCCAGTCATAGATAGGATTGCCCCAGCGCTGACCGGTCGCTGAGAAATAATCAGGCGGTACACCGGCAATAGATGTAGGTTTACCCTTTTTATCCAGCAGAAACATATCCTTGTTCCACCAGACATCACTAGAATCAAGTCCTACATAGAAAGGTACATCACCCATGATTTTTACATTCTTTTCATTGGCGTATTTTCTCAACATTTCCCACTGTACGTGTAAGACATACTGCACGAATTTTTCATAGAGGATATCAGTCTCATATTCACTCAAATCAAGGTTTCTTCTTTCCGGATAAAACTGTTCCTCTTCATCCCATTCCTGCCATGATCTGAGTTCATGTTTCTTTTTTAAGGTAAGATAGATCGCATAGTCGTCAACCCACTTCTGCGAGGCGAATCTCCAGAAATCATCTTCCCCTTCATAGGTATAGAAAGCTTCCCAGAGATACTTAGTACGGTATTCTCTTACTTCCTGATAGGAAATTCTTTCGGTTTTATCATTAAACGGTTCTACTTCCTGAATAAGACCCCATTCCTTTAACAGATCAAGCGATATGTAAAGCTCATCCATAGCCTTTGAAGAATATGGCTGATATGGTGAAGCTCCATAGCCTAAAGGCTGTAAAGGCAGTATCTGCCAGATCTTAAATCCTATATCGGCAATTCTGTCGACAAACTGATAGGCCTCTTTACCAAAATCACCACAGCCGTATGGATTTGGTAAGGATAAAACAGGCATCAGTATTCCCGCTTCTTTTTTCATATGATTTTAAATCCTCTTTTCAACAATTATATTTTACACTTACATTAATTTAAGACAAATATCTGTTTAATAGTTTATAATAAAAACGTAAATAAAAGGAGAAATTACATGCCATTAGTTACATCGAAAGAAATGTTTGAAAAGGCTTATAACGGTGGATACGCTATCGGTGCATTCAACGTTAACAACATGGAAATCATCCAGGGTATCACTGAAGCTGCCAAGGAATGCAACGCCCCAGTTATCCTTCAGGTTTCCAAAGGCGCAAGAGCTTATGCCAACCGTACTTATCTGGTAAAGCTGGTAGAAGCTGCAGTTATTGAAACAGGTTTACCAATCGTTCTTCACCTTGACCATGGTGATACATTTGAAACCTGTAAGTCATGTATTGATGATGGTTTCACATCAGTAATGATTGACGCTTCATCAAAACCATTTGAAGAAAACATCGCCATCACCAAGCAGGTAGTTGAATACGCTCACGCTCATGGTGTTGTTGTGGAAGCAGAACTTGGTTCTTTAGCCGGTGTTGAAGATGAAGTTAACGTATCTGCTGAAGATTCATCATACACAAGACCTGAAGAAGTAGAAGAATTCGTTAAGAGAACAGGCTGTGACTCATTAGCTATCGCTATCGGTACATCTCACGGTGCATACAAGTTCACTCCAGAACAGTGCACAAGAAATGAAGAAGGAATCCTGGTACCTCCACCACTCAGATTCGATATCTTGGAAGAAGTTTCAAGAAGACTTCCTGGCTTCCCTATCGTTCTTCACGGTTCTTCATCAGTTCCTCAGAACTGGGTAAAGATCATCAACGAAAACGGCGGTAAGATGCCTGATGCCGTTGGTATCCCTGAATCACAGTTAAGAGAAGCAGCTAAACTTGCTGTATGCAAGATCAATATCGACTCTGACCTGCGTCTGGCTATGACCGGTTCTATCCGTCAGTTCTTCAATGAACATCCAGAAAAGTTCGACCCAAGAGAATATCTGAAGCCAGCCCGCGCAAACATCAAAGAACTTGTTAAACACAAGATCATCGATGTATTAGGCTGCAACGATAAAATCTAATTATTAAACAAAAGCCACTTCGGTGGCTTTTTTATTTGTTAAGTATATCTTTGGTCTGGACGGCTATCTTTTCAAGATAGTCTTCAAAGCTTTCTTCCTGCATCTTGGAGACGTAGAAGTCTATCTCTTCTCTTCGCCATCCCGTCATATCAACAATTCCCTTTAAATCCCCAAAGACATCTTTAGAGACATTTACGGCTTTCTGATTCATCGTCATGATATCAGAGAGTGAGGAAACCAGTGACATCATTCCTTCATTTGGATCAAAGGAGAAACGTGATACATCACTTGGATCAAATTTTTCACTCACATATTCATAACGCTTATAGGCGTTAAGCACGCTGTCTTCCCATGACATATATAGGTCATTCATCGCATTATCACCCAGACTACGGAAAAGCTCTTTATTATCACCTGTTTCAATGAGCAGTTTCGCCATGGAATCGGCGTTTTCTTTTATCCATAAACAGTTACGCATCGGTTCAGTATCTTCGGCTGCACAGCTTCCTTCTATCAGCACACTTGCGAGTCCTGAAGCTGCCGCTTCTCTTACGACAATACCGTTTGTATCGTATGTCGATGGGAAAAGAAAGAGATCAGAAGCTGAGAATATGGCTTTAAGATAATTGCGGTCATAGATCGGACCGATAAACTGACATTCATCCTGTAATCCGAGATCAATGGAGTACTGTTTTATTTCTTCAAGTTCTCTTCCTGAACCGACACCCAGAAACTGGAATTTCTGTCCGGCTTCCTTTTTCTTTTTAAGGGCATCAAGAATAATCTTCAGCCCCTTGTACCAGTACATTCTTCCTACAAACAGATATGTAGGTATATTTTTATCAAGATGATATTTTTTAACGACATCATCAATCAGTTCTTCATTCGCTCTTCCCTTATCGAAGTCTACACCGTTAGGCATAACGATATAGTCACCCTCATAACCCATGGAACGCATATTTTCACCGGCACCTTTGGATACGACCCATACTTCATCACAGGCCGAGATATTATCAATCATTACCTTGATGATAGCTTCCTGTATCATATGAAGATCAATCGCTTTCCTGATTTCAATATCGAACTTTGTATGATAGGTAAATATCAATGGTTTTCTGATATTCTTTCTTAGAGTTCTTCCTAGAACCGCAGACATAGCCGGGCAATGGGTATGAATGATATCGATATTTTTCTGAGAGAGTTCAGAGATGACTTTTGGATTATATGGTATACCGGCACGATAACCGATCAGTTTGGTGGCATCGACACTGGCGTATCTTAAAACCTCAAAATCATAGTTATCCTTTACATCAGGATATTTAGGTGTAGCTACAACGACGTTGTGATTGTTCTGGGTGAGAATATCGGCATAGTTAAAAGCGCAGTTTGCCACACCATCTATCGTTGGCGGGAACGAATCATTCATAATACAGACATTTAAATCTTTCATGGTTAATCCTTTTACTTTTCTTCAATAAGGCAGACACACTCCGCCATAGCCCCTCTTCCTTCTCCGATAAAGCCCATCTTTTCGGAACAGGTAGCTTTGACGTTGATCTTAGAGATATCACAATGCAGATGTTCAGCGATATTCTGCCTCATCCGATCTATATAAGGAGCCATTTTAGGCTTTTCGATAATAATAAGTGAATCAAGGTTAATCAGTCTGTAACCTTTTTCTTCCATCATTCTGTATGTTTCATCAAGTAAGAGTAATGATGATATCCCTTCATACTTAGGATCCTTATCCGAGAAATGGGTACCGATATCTTTTAGACCCATAGCTCCGATAATCGATTCGATTATGGCGTGCAATAAGACATCCGCATCAGAATGACCTAAAAGACCTTTTTCATAAGGTATCTTAACGCCACCGATAATCAGATCTCTTCCTTCCACCAGCTGATGGATATCTTTAGACTGTCCTATTCTCATAATTCTACCTGCCTGATATCATCTACTACCTTATCATATTTATTTTGCAGCACATCCTTTGCCTGATGGCCTTTAGCTACCAGAATGCAGTCGATATTCATCTTTCTGGCAACTTCCATATCATGAAGAGAGTCCCCTATCAGAATACATTCTAGAGGATTCTTATCTTTCATCCATTCAAGTCCTATATCTATTTTAGAAGCTGCATAGATATTATCTATTCCCAGTACTTCATCAAAGTATTCTTCTATTTTCAGATCTCTAAGCTGTTTTTTCATCTCATTTAAAGATGATGCGCTCAGAATTATATTCTGATATCCCTTTTCTCTGTTTTTCTTTAATATTTCAATAACACCATCATGAACCTTATATTCATCCTTTAATGAACAGTAAAGATCAAACCAGTATGCACTTACTTCTTCAAATGAATAACCCTTCCAGTCAAAACCAACTTTTTCATAATAGCTTTTAACCGGAAAATCAAAGACATGAAGATATTCATCTCTGTCTAAAGGATTTCTTTTTATACCAAAATGTTCAATACACTGATTGAGTGCCCTCAGACATACATCCACATCATCAAGGATTGTGCCGTTGAAATCAAAGACAACATACTTCACATTCCTATTATATTAAAAAAGAAAGACTTCTATAAAGTCTTTCCTCAGTTGTATTCTTCTTCTTCGCCTTCTTCAGATTCTTCATCATCATCAAGTTCAAGTTCTGAAAGATCGATGTGGGTTTCTTCAAACTTTCTTCTTTCAATCAGATCCCATTTGTTATCTTTCATGGACACAAATCTTGAATCCAGAGTCAGATCTGAATAGAACTGGGCAATCATATCATTTGAGGCACTGGTCTCAGCTGATACTTCTTCCCATAATTTCGCAAACGGGAAGGCACGTTTCTTTTTGCTTAAGATTTCGTAGGCGATGTCTGTCATCGATTGTTTAGCTGCCATATATTTAATATTCTCCTAAATATACCTGATTTCGACTGTTCTTTCCTCTTTTTCAAGGAAATAATGCATTGCTAGTATATCATTACTGCAAATAAAGTCAACATCTTTAAGTGGAAGTTCCATAACCCCTTCATTACTGGTGATTCTGACTGTTTTTTCAGTATGCCCCAGCACTTCAAGAACATAGCCTTTTCCGTGTCTTATGATATCAATTCCATCATCATGGACAGACATCTCAATAAGGCATCCCTCGTTATCAATATATGTAAAGTTTTTACAGTCCCTTACATCCTCAACGAGTACTTCATCAACGCTGTGTTCATTCAGGTTTTTCAGGCTTACAAGAACATTCACAAAGATTATTTTATATAAACAATGAAATAAGTCAACGATTTGTATTAAAATTATCTTGTTATGGAAAATAAATTTGAAAATAAACGTGTTCTGGTAATAGGTCTTGCAAGATCGGGCATGGCTGCCATAAAGGTCTTACATAAGCTTGGTGCCTCTATCGTTCTTTCGGAAATGAAGGAACCTAAAAAGGAAGATCTTGATTACCTGAAGAGTATAAATGTTGAAATTAAGGATCAGTCCATGGAAGCCTTTGAAGAAGACTATGATCTCGTCATCAAGAATCCTGGTGTTCCACCGGTATCGCCAATTGTCAAAAGACTTAATGAAAGAAAGATACCAGTCATCACCGAAATTGAACTGGCCTATCAGATAAGTAAACCTCAGCACTATGTGGCTATAACCGGTACTAACGGCAAAACCACCACAACTACTCTGGTCTATGAACTCCTTCATAAGGCATTCAAAGATAAGGCCCATGTAGGTGGCAATATCGGTACTCCATTATGCGAACTGGTGCTTGATTATAACCTCATGGAAGAAGAAGGACATTACATATCCCTAGAAATATCCAATCATCAGCTTGTCGATATCATCGACTTTGAAGCAGAGATCTCAACGATTATCAATCTGACTCCAGACCATCTATCAACGATGGGAACTTTAGATGCCTACTATAAATCAAAGACGGAAGTATACAGAAACTCTAAAGGAAGCGATCTTTTCATCTACAACAATGATGACCCTGTTTTAAAAGAATATACTGACAGATATCCAATCAACTGTGAAATAAAGACTTTCTCATTGGAAAATGATAATGCGGATGCGTATATCAAAGACGGATATATGATCATCGACAATGAAAAGGTATTACCGACAGAATGCATAAAACTTGTCGGTATGCACAACAAACAGAACATCATCATCGCCATTATGGCTGCCAAGAGACTTGGTATCTCAAACGAAGATATCTATGATGTCATTTCAAACTTCAAAGGTGTAGAACACCGTATTGAATTTGTAAAGGAAGTTAACGGCGTAAAATACTACAACGATTCCAAAGGTACCAATACCGATGCGACTATTACGGCCTTGAAGGCATTTGACAAAAATGTCATTCTGATTGTCGGCGGTTTTGAAAAAGGACTGTCCATGGAAGAGATGAAAAAATATCTTAAACCGGTCAAAAAGGTTATCGGTTTTGGTGTAGCCGGTAAAAGAATTGCCGGAGATCTTGTAGATAATCCAATCATCGTCACCACTTTGGATGAAGCCGTAAATGAAGCCTATAAAATGGCAACAGACGGCGATATTGTTTTACTGTCTCCTACCACTTCAAGTTTTGATCAGTATTCAGGATATGAAGAAAGAGGAAGACATTTCAAGAAACTGGTAAATGAACTATGAGTAATAAATATATAGGTGTCTTTGATTCAGGACTTGGCGGAGTTGCGGTCGTCCGTTATCTCAAGAAATATCTTCCAAAAGAAAATATCATCTTTCTGGCAGACTATAAAAACTGTCCCTATGGTTCCAAAACCAGAAAACAGCTGCTGGATATCGTTTCAAAGAATATATCATTTATAAATCAGTATGATCTCAAGACTGTATCTATTGCCTGCAATACTGCCGATTCTTTGGCAGGAGAAATGATTGATGAATTCTTTGATATTCCGGTATGTCATATTATTGAACCAACCTGCAAAGAAGCTTTAAAGGTTTCAAAGAATAAGAAGATCGGTGTTATAGCTACCAAGGCATGTATCAACGGTGGCAAGTATCAGGAAACATTCAAAAATCTTGATCCTGATGCGAAAATATATCCTCTGGCAACGCCTGCCCTTGTGACCCTGGTAGAATCAAAAAAATATACCATGGAATGTGAGGATACGGTAGAAACATTAAAAGACTATTTCTCTCATTTTGAAAATACCGGTATTGATACGATGGTACTCGGATGTACCCATTATGATCTTCTGCTTGATATTTGTGAGAATATCATGCCCGATATAAACTTTGTCTCATCTTCCAAATGTGTAGCTGACTATACTCTGGATATGTTAGAAGATAAAAATGAAGAAGAAGGCAAAAGAGAATTCTGTGTCACAGCTTTCAAAGAAAAGTTTGATCGACTCAGTTCCTATATCCTTGAAGAAGATATTGATTCCAAACTGATATAATCCCTTAAAGGGATTTTTTTATAGAATATAGATATGGAAAACAATTTCAGATATTCCTTTAACGAGAAAAGATATCATACCTTCAATTATTATCTGAAGACTCACTATAACGGCAAGGTAGCAAAAGTCATCATCGATGCCGGCTTTACCTGTCCAAACAGAGATGGGAGTAAAGCGTATGGAGGCTGTATTTTCTGTTCATCTAAAGGAAGTGGTGATTCAAATGTCTCATTATCTGATTCTGTATTAAAACAGTATTCTGATAATAAGGAAGTAATGGACCTCAAATGGGAAAACTCTTTCTATATCCCCTATTTCCAGTCCTATTCCAATACCTATGGGCCATTAGACAGGATTAAAGAAATGATAGAACCTTTTATTCATATGGATGAAGTCGCAGAAATAGCGATAGCTACAAGATGTGACTGCCTCAGTGATGAGATTATTGAATATTTAAATGAGGTATGTAAATATAAACCGGTATGGCTTGAACTGGGCTTACAGACCAGTAATGACAGGACCGGGGAATATATCAACAGACAGTATACATATAACGACTTCAAAGAAGCTGTATACAGACTGAAAGAAACCGATATCAAGGTATGTGCCCATATCATCAACGGTTTACCGTATGAAACGATGGAGATTATGTTAAAGACCGTAAAAGATATCTCAGTATTACCTCTGGACGGAGTCAAGATACATATGCTGCACATCATTAAAGGTACAAAACTGGCTGAGTTCTATAAGGATAGACCGTTCAATATTATTTCCAGAGAAGAATATATCGAACTGGTAGTTGAACAGTTAAGATACTTAAAACCGGAAATTGTCATACAGCGTCTGACCGGCGATCCTTTAAAGGAAGACCTCATAGCTCCTGAATGGGTTTTAAACAAAACCACAATCTTAAACGATATAGATAAACTGATGCGTAAAAAGGATGTATATCAGGGAGATCTCTATCATGAATAATACGACCTATGTGCAGCTATATGCGAAATCGCTGATAGACAAAGATTCCATATGTGTCGATATGACAATGGGCAACGGCAACGATACCCTTTTCTTATGCAGACTGTCTAAGAAAGTATACGCCTTTGATATCTCTAAAAAAGCTATCGAAAACACCAAAAAGAGATTAAAGGATTATGACAACTATGAACTGATACATGACTCTCATTCCAATATAGATAAATATATAGGCTATTTTCAACTTAATAGTTGATAACGTTGTTTGACAATA
>JAUNIH010000049.1 GCA_030523555.1 Erysipelotrichaceae bacterium | reverse complement strand
TTCAGACTAATTTCCGTTTATTATCGAAAACGGAAATCCAAATGGAAATTCACAATCCGGGTTTACCGGATCTTTTAATTTGGAGAAATCGGGTGTTATAGGATATCATTTAAGTGGTAAGCTGATATGAAAAACACAATACTGGTAATAGAAGACAATTCCACCAATATGGAAATCCTTGATGAAATATTAAAGGATGACTATAACATTTTAAGTGCGAAGAGTGGTGAAGAAGGAATGGATATCTTTAAGGATAAGGGATCAGAGATTGATCTTGTTCTTTCGGATATCGTTTTAGGTGGAATTGATGGTTTTGAAGTATTAAGACAGATAAAAGAAAGTGAATATAATGATATCCCGGTAATAATGATATCTTCAGAAGATCCTGAAAGTATGGAAAAGGATGCGTATACTTTAGGAGCTTCTGATTATGTAAGAAGACCTTATGATATGGCTTTTATGAAGAGACGTATTGATACACAGATATCTTTATATGCCATGCAGAAAAAACAGCTGGATTCAATTAATGAAGCAGCTGATTATATGAAGAACTCTCTTGATGGAAAAAGAAATGATTCTGAGGCTATTGTCGAAAGCCTGATAAGTCTAAAAAATATCTACGATATCGTAAGACTTGTCGATGTCAGCAATATGATTGAATATCAGGTGAGTGAAGACGGTCATGTAAGTAAGGGAGCACATCACTGTTTTGAAGTATGGGGAAAGACCGGACGCTGTGAAAACTGTATTTCTGCCAGGGCATACCATGACAAGGGAAGACATTCCAAGTATGAATTTATTGGTGATAATATCTTTCTGGCTACTACCAAATATATTGAGATTGAGGGAATGCCTTTTGTGATTGAAATGGTAAGTGCGGCTGATGATACGATTTTCCTTGATGCCATGGGTAAACAGTCTTTAATCAAGAAGGTGCTGGCCCAGAACAGTAAACTATATGTCGATGCCTTAACGGGTGCCTATAACCGTAATTATCTTAATGAACAGCTCATTGATCTAAAAGTATCAGCTATTGCGATTATCGATGTCGATAACTTCAAGAATGTGAATGATGGTTTTGGACATCTGGCAGGTGATGAGGCTTTAAAGAAAGTAGCGGAAACCATCAAGAGTAAGATCAGAAATGTCGATGCCCTGATAAGGTATGGTGGTGATGAGTTTATCGCTGTCTTTTCCGGTATTCAGGAAGCAGTACTTCCGGGAAGACTGGAACTTATAAGAAGTGCTGTAGAAGACTTAAGATTTGAAGACTATCCTGATCTTAAAGTGACATTAAGTATCGGTGGACAGATGACTGATAACTGCCACTTCGAAAGTATTGAAAAGGCCGATAAGAAACTGTATGAGGCCAAAAAGACCAAAAACACAGTTATTGTCTAAACAATAACTGTTTTAATAAAAAAACATATGTATAAATTATCTTCGGTATAAGGGATTAAAAACCATATACGGCAAGGAAGGGGAACTTCCTGTAAAACCTGCAGAACACTATATGATGGCAGAAACGGCTGCCATGTTTTCGGGCGAGAGATATAAGGTAAAACTTCATTCATATGTCTATCTCAATAATGATTCAAAGAAGTGGGTGATACTCTGCCATGCGAATATGCTGAACGGTAAGATTATGTCAAGAAAGATAGGATCTTTCTATTATGAATGGGGATATAATGTGCTTGCCATTGATTCAAGAGGTTTCGGTAAAAGTAAGGGCAGTGTTGCGGTAGGATTTCTCGAAGCGCTAGATTTATATGACTGGATTATATATCTCAATAAAGAATATAAGCCTGAAGAAATCATTCTTCACGGATGTTCTTTAGGTGGGGCAACAGTCAACTTTATCAGTGGCATTGACGGCTTTATGAAAAACGGTACGCATTCAAAAGATCTGATATCCTTAAAAGATCTTGGTGTTAAGGGACTGGTGGAAGACAGCGGATATATAAAAATCGGTGATTTCAAAAGCGATAATAAAAAACTTTATAAAAGATGCGGTTTATTCAGTGAAGAAGATTTCGAATATTATGGAAATGCGCTTAATTCTCTTAAATACTGCGATATTCCGATGATGGTGATTCATGGTGATAGAGATACAATGGTCACACCTGATAATGCCGAAAAGATATATGAGACTTTAAAAGGGAAGAAAGATATCTGGATGGTTAGGGATCAGTGGCATATCTTTATTCTTCTTGATAAAGAAAAAGATGCGTATAAAGCGCATCTCAAGAATTTTATAGATTCAATCTAATAGCGGTAAGACGCTATTTTATTGTGGCCGTCATATTAAACTGATCGGTTTCAAACTCAATGGAAAGGAGTTTTTCGATATCACTCAATGTGAATTCTCTGCCGGAAACAGTACTATTATAAATCCCATCCATATGTTTCGACAGTTCTAGAACTTTTCCATCCTTATAGACGATAAAATCATCAAAGTAGTATTTATGACTGTCTTTTTTTCTGGTCTTTAAGGTGGCTTCATAATGATGTCCGTTTATATCCCATACGGCGTTCCAGTTATCACAGCTGTATGTTCCGCCAAGCGTTTCAACAAGCTCTTTGAAAGCTCCTGAATTAGTGTAGCTGTATGGGAAATCATCAAAGTCCTGACATGGGTCAAGACTGCTGACGATGTAGTCATCAACACTTCTGTAGTAGGTGAAAATAAGACTGTAGTCAGCGTTTTCAGCGTTGAAAGTAAGATTTGGACATTTTGTCCTCAACCATAATGTTTCATCAAAGGGATATCTTTCCTGACCATACCAGGTTTTCATGGTATTGGAATAGGCATCAGTAAGTTTGTTTATGACTTCTTCTTCGCTGTAGCGTTTTGAAGAATCGGAAGAGAAGGCAACACCCTGCTGCTGACAGTAATAGTTATGGACATAGTCATAATCATCTTTCTGGGTAGCGATAAATTCATCAGTCGGTTTTATGGCTACACATATATTGGCGTTTTTTTCATAAGTGCTGATGGTGGCGTTAGAGTAATCATACTGATAGTCAAGAATCTGATCGATTTCACATACCGCTTTGGCTATGGAACTTAGTTTTGTTTCATCAAACTCCGAGTTCATATCTATCAGGATAGAGGCCACATCATCACTCGTTTCATAACTCCAGTTTCCTTCTTTTGAATATTTATCAAGAACGGATTTTATGTTTTCTTTTTCTTGAGTATAGATATCAAAAAGATAGGAATCACCGATGCCTTTTTCATAGAAACCGGTCAATTCGGTGGCATCAAAATATGGATGGTATGTATAGGTATAGACACTGAAGCTTCTTCCTTTTTTATCTTTAAAATAATAGTAGTCGATATTTTCTTCATCTGACTGATGGAGTTTCCTGCCGGTATAAGTGATATTTTTAAAAATACTTTTGGCGTAGGCTCTGACTTCCCATCTGGAATAGAAAACGGGCTTGGTTGAACAGCCGCACAAAAGTAATATAAGAGATATGATGCTTAAGAATTTTATTCTTTGTTTCACAGAATCTTGTCCAGTTCTTTAAATGTTTTGACGAGATCATCATAGATGACGATATCACAGTTGGAATCAAATGATGTCGGATCTCTGTTGATGATGGCTAAGGTATCACCCTTGAAATATCTGACAAACGAGGCTGCCGGATAGACAACCAAAGAGGTGCCGCATACTACAAGAAGATCAGCTTCATAGATGGCATTTACGGCTTTATTGATATCATTTTCGTTTAAGGATTCTTCATATAATACAACATCAGGTTTGATAATATGCCCGCATTTTTCGCAATATGGAATACCAACATGCCTCATATCATTGAGGGTATAGAACTTTCCGCAGTTTACACAGTGATTCTTTAAAACTGTTCCATGAAGTTCAACGACATTGGTGCTGCCCGCAAGCTGATGAAGACCATCAATATTCTGGGTTATGACTGTAACTTTCTTCTTATCTTGCAGTCTTGCCATAAACTCATGGGCATAGTTAGGTTTGGCGTCAGGATAGATCATCTTTTCCCAGTAGAACTCATAGAACAGTTCAGGCATCTCTTCAAAAAAAGTATGTGACAGCATTTCTTCAGCTCTGTATACCTGTTTGTATAGACCGGTAGCTGACCTGAAGTCAGGAATACCGGAAGCTGTAGACATACCGGCACCGGTAAAGAATACGATTTTATCTGCCTTATTGATTGCGTCTTTAAGTTTATTTATCATAGTTTAATTCTAACATACGCAGATATGAGAGATGATTTGTAAAGATATGTAAAGTAAATACTGAAACGGGTAAAAAGGCTTCTCTATTATTTAAAATATATATATGTTATAATAATTTGTACTAAAAAAGACTTTGGAGGTTTTTATTATGGCTCGATTAACACGTACTCAGAAATACGCAGAATTAAGAGAACAGTTAGCTAACGATAGAGAAAACTCTACAAGCACAAGTCAGCTGGCAGGTTACGAAGATAGATTAAAAAACATACAGAATACTTTAGGTCCTAAAGTAGAAGAAACTGTTGAAGAAGTAATAGAAGAAGTTATAGATGCAGTTGTTCCATCAGTTGAAGAAACTGTTATGGAAAATCCGGCTGTGGACGCTTTTGTTGAGGAAGAAAGCGCAAAGATCGAAGAAGTTATCAGTGAAGTAAATGATAATGTCAACGAACTTATTGAAGAAACCAAAGAAGAACCTGTCTATGAAGAAGTAATTGAATCTCCAGTTGTAGAGCCATCATATGAAGAATCAGTTGAAACAGTAAATGAAACTCCAGTAGAAGAAACCGTTGAAGAAGTTGAAGAAACAGTGGAAGAAATTCCAGCTGTTGAAGATGTCATTGAAACTCCAGTCGAAGAAATAATTGAAGAAGCTGCTGAAGCAGACTACGATGATATGACTACGGTTATTACCGGTTTATCTTCTCTTGAAGAAGAATATGTTAATACTCCGGGTGTTAATCTGATGGAAGAAACAAAGGCTGAAATTGAAAGCTATAATCAGAATAACGGTGGTCAGAATATCATGGATATTGCTGACAGTCTGGTAGAAGAAGTAAGACATCCTCAGCCAGAAGCTGAAGAAACTGTTGAAGAAACAATAGAAGAACTTGTTGAAGCTCCAATTGAAGAAACCGAAGAAGCTCCGATTGAAGAAGAACCTGCAGCAGTTGAAGAAGAAACTCCTGCTGAAGAAGTTGAGGAATATGATGAAAATCCAATTGAAAATACTGTAGAAACAGTAGAACAGATTATAGAAGAAGCCAAAGCTTTTGAAGAACCTGTTAAGGAAGTTGCAGAAGAAAGTTCCGGTAAATACTTCTGGGAAGAATTTGAAGAAGACTTTACTACAGATCTCGATAAGATTATCAGTGACTGGAGTATTGAAGAAATTCTGAATGATCCAATCGTTGAAGAAGTAAAGGCTGAAGATATTGAAATTGATGAACCAAGTCTTGAAGATATCATTGAAGATCTCAATGAAAATATTCCTGTAGAAGAAACGGTTGAAGAATTCACAATCAGCGAAGAACCTGAAACTGCTGAAGAAACTCCGGTTGAAGAAGTTCCTGCGATTGATGAAATCTCTGAAGAAGTTCCGGAAGTTGAAGAACTTGTAGAAGAAATTCCTGAAGTTGAGGAAATCGTTGAAGAAACTGCTGAAACTCCAGTTGAGGAAACAGTTGAAGAATTCACAGAAGAAACTCCGGTTGAAGAAGTTACTGTTGAAGAAGTCGTTGAAACTCCAGCAGAAGAAACAGTTGAAGAAGCTCCTGAAGTTGAAGAAGCTGTGCTTGAAGAAACAAAGGAATATATTCCAACTGCAGAAGAAACTGTTGTTGAAGAAGTTCCGGTTGAAGAAACTCCAGCAGAAGAATCTGTAAATGAAGATGAGGCTTTTGTAACTGAAGAAATCGAAGTTGTTGAAGATGAAACTCCAGTTGAAGTTCCAGTTGAAGAAGAAGCTCCTGTTGAAGAAGTTGATGTTACAGTTATTCCTGATGTTGAAGAAGCCAAGAATGTTGTAGAAGAAATTGAAGAACCTGCATCTGATGAAGATATGTTCAGCAAGGAAGTTCCGGTTGTTGAAGAACCTGTAATCAAGAACTACGCTGATTATTTCATGGATGATGGTGATGATGATATGGGATTTGTTTCTGTTGTCGAAGAAACTCCTGCGAAGGCTGAAGAAACAGTAGAAGAAGTTCCAGTTGAAGAAACAGTTGAGCCAAGTTTAGAAGATGTGGTGAATAATCTTGTAGAAGAATTAAACACATATGAAACAGAAGAAGAACTTGATGCGGATATGGTAGATCTTAAGGAAGTTCCTGTTGAAGACAGTGTTTCAGATACAGAATTCAGTAATACTGTTTCTATGGAAATTTCCAAGATTATTGAAGAAATCAAAGATACTATTCCTCCTGTAGAAGATGTTAAGGAAGTTAATGAAGAAGAAGTCAAATCTTTAGAACATCCAGTTCTTACTCAGTCTTTAGAAGATCAGGAAGAAGTAGTAGAAATAAAGAATCTTAAGGAAATAGATATTGAACCTGTTAAGGATGCGACTATTTCAAGTACAATACCATTTATTGTTTCAAATGATGATGAAGATGAATATGATGAGGATGAAGAAGAAGGTTCAAATACTGTACTTAATATCATCCTGATTATTCTGATCATTGTTCTGGTAGCTGTACTTGGACTGATTATCTTCTATATCTTAAAGACTAAGGGTATTATTTAATGAAAATAAATATTGCGATTGATGGGCCTAGTGCTGCCGGTAAATCTACGATAGCCAATATATTGGCGGAAAAACTTAATTATACGCATCTTGATACAGGTGCGATGTACCGTTCGGTTGCCTATAAGGCAAAGATGCTGGGTATTGATACTGCAGATGAAGAAAATATCGTTAAGATGATATCGGGAATGGATCTTGATATGAAACCTGATGGAACAGTTATTCTTGATGGTGAAGATGTATCATTGAAGATCAGAGAGAATGATATTTCCATGGGTGCTTCAAATGTATCCAAACTTAACGGATGCCGAGTAGCTTTAGTGGCTATGCAGCAGAAGATCTGTGAAGGTGGCGGATATATCCTTGATGGAAGAGATATAGGTACAGTTGTGCTCAAAGATGCGCCGGTAAAGATCTATATGGTAGCTTCTGCTGAAGCAAGAGCGAAAAGAAGAGTCCTTCAGAATATTGAAAAGGGCATAGAAGCTGATTATGATGCCATTCTGGAAGATATTGTCAAAAGAGACTATCAGGATACGCATCGTGAACATTCGCCTCTTAGAAAGGCTGATGATGCCGTAGAAATCGATACTTCGGATATGAGTATTGAAGAAGTTGTAGATACAATCATGAAGATTGTTATAGAAAAGATGGAGAAATAAAATGATAGATGGAACTGTCGCAATCGTTGGTAAACCCAATGTCGGTAAGTCGACAGTTTTTAATCGTGTTCTGCAGGAGAGATTATCGATTGTCGAAGATACACCAGGTGTTACCAGAGACCGTATATATGGTGACTGTGAATGGCTGAACAAGACTTTCCGTTTTATTGATACCGGTGGTATACAGTTAGAGGATGCGCCATTTCAGAAAGAGATAACAGCTCAGGTAGAAATAGCTATTGAAGAAGCTGATGTCATCATCTTTATGACTGATGGCAGAACCGGTTTAAGCAACGATGATGAATATATCGCAAAGCTCTTAAGAAAATCAAACAAGCCGGTAATACTCGCCGTAAACAAGATAGATGATATTACGATGATCAATAATATCTATGAGTATTATAATCTGGGTCTGGGTGATCCGATTGCCGTTTCAGGTGTACATGGCATAGGTATCGGTGATCTTCTGGATAAGGTTGTAGAAATGATGCCTGAAAAACATTCTGAAAGCTATGATGGAATGGTAAGCTTCTCTGTAATAGGAAGACCTAATGTAGGCAAATCATCTTTAACCAACGCTTTCTTAAAACAGGACAGAGTTATCGTATCCAATATCGAAGGTACAACCAGAGATGCGATAGATACGGTATTTGAGGCAAACGGTAAAAACTATGTCGTAATTGATACGGCAGGTATCAGAAAAAGAGGAAAAGTCTGGGAGAATATTGAAAAGTATTCGGTATTAAGAGCGAAGTCAGCCATTGAAAGAAGTGATATGTGTCTGGTAGTTCTTGATGGCGAAACAGGTATTATCGATCAGGATAAACATGTGGCAGGTCTGGCCCATGATGCCAGAAAGGGCGTAATTATCGTCTACAACAAATGGGATACGGTTGATAAGGATGATAAGACCATGGCTCAGATAACAAAGAAGATACGTTCAGAATTCCAGTATCTTGATTATGCGCCGATTGCGTTTGTTTCAGCGAAGGATGGAAAAAGAATTGATACAATACTTCCTTTAATAGATTTAGTCTATGAGAACCTTAATAAACGTATTAAAACAAATGTTTTAAACGAAGTAATACTTGATGCGCAGTTAGCCAATCCGGCAAAACCGCATAACGGTAAAAAGTTCAAGATCTATTATGCCTCACAGGTATCAAGTGCACCTTGTACGATAGTGCTGTTTGTGAATGATCCTGAATTATTTCATTTCTCATATCAGCGCTATATCGAAAACAAGGTCAGGGAAGCTTTCGGATTTGAAGGTGTACCGATTTCCATTGTTGCGCGTAAAAGAGCAGAATAAAAGCTTCTTACGAAGCTTTTTTTATTTATACTACTTTTCCATCGAGAAGTTCGTTTACGAGGTTTTTGTATTCAGCAGGTGCCATCATATAGGCTGCCGCATGTCCTGCCCCTTCTACGAGCAGTAATCTTTTTGGTTTAACAGTTGCCTCATACATTTTTTCCGACATCCAGCAAGGTACAAAGACATCAGCTTTGCCGTGTATATAGACAATAGGAACATCTGATTCTCTGGCACATTCTTCTCCCTTTGACTTATCAAAATCAACACCGCCTACATTTTTGGCAAAGAAGGTTGCCAGGGTAGCAAACGGGAAGTAAGGAAGATTGAAGGTGCCTTTCATCTGTACAGCGGTAATATCTCTTCCCGAAGTAAAACCGCAGTCATCGATGATACCGCAGAGGTTATTTAGATGCATATTGGCACAGTGGATGACACTGGCTCCTCCCATGGATACGCCATGAAGATAGATTCTTGGATTGTCATATTTCTCATTGATGAAATCAACCCACTTTTCTATATCGAACCTGTCCAGTTCAGAAAAACCGATATATTTTCCTTCGGATTTTCCATGCGCTCTTCCATCAAGAAACAGCATCGTTGAATTTCTTTCCTTATAGATCTCATATTTATCCGCAAAATCATTTTCTTTATTTGAACGGTATCCATGCATAAAGATAACGACTTCTTCAGGATTGCCTTTAATAAGATAGGCATAAAGTTTAAGATTATCAAATGATTTTATGCAGCATTCTTCAAAAGGAAGTTCTTTAAAGGCATCAATATAAGGTTTCTGGAAAGCTATAAGTCTTTTTCCAGTAGGCTTCATATTTCCATCATCCGGATCGGCATCAGGATTTCCCGGAAGGGAAAAGTTACGTCCAAGGGTCGAAATAAAAATCAGATATCCGATACCCAGAATGACAATTATAAGCTCAAAGACTACAAACAGGAAAATCATAGTTCTACATTATCAAGATCGACATCTTTTGTCTCTTTGACTTTCAGCATCATTATAACTAAAGCGATAGTCATTAATGGAAGATAGGCAAGGGTAAGTACCTTAGGAAGATTGGTAGCTCCGGCAATCATGGTCATGACAGAGTTGAAGACCATGTTTAAGCCTGTACCAACCATACCCATCAGCTGCATGGTTCCGACAACTGAAGCTCTTTTTTCCGTAGGTGTTGATTCAGAAGTGATGACAAAGTAGATCATATCGGAGATCGACCATAGTCCTGCGATGGAGATACCAAAACAGAAGGCAGCCAGATACGCATTCATTCCTGATGTGCAGGCATACGCAAAGCCCGCTAGACCAAGGGCGGCCCATAAACCTAAAATAAGAGCGGATTTCTTTCTGCCTAAAGCGTCAGTAATAAAACCACCGATCAGAGTGAATACACCATTGACTAAAGGATATATCATCAGGATGGTACTTGAGTCTGCACCACTTAGAACATTATTGGCGATGCCAGCTTCAATCATATTCTGGTATTTGCCGGTATAACCGGTAGAAAAGGCAAAGAGTACCGCAACAACCGCAATAGCTCTTGTCTGTTTATTGGTAAAGATATATTTGAAGGCATCAATGACACCACCGGATTTTTTCTGTTCTTCTTTGGCTGCCTCTTTTTCCTTCTGTTCAGCAGCTTTTCTTTCTTCTTCAGAAGCGCTTAGATATTCCAGTCTTTTCTGAGTATAGGTTGGTGTTTCTTTGACAAAGAAGATGGCAAGTATACCAATCACAAAGGCCAGAATAATAGGAATGATATATACCTTACGCCACGACGCTGGATTATTTCTATCTACAAAGGCATTTACCATGACACCGAGCAGTGATACGGATAAAAGGGCTATACCTTTGGTGATGGAACAGAGTTTTGCGCGGTGTTCTTTAGGGGCACATTCCATGATATAGATAACCTGCATATCATTAGGAGTAAAGAAAGTCATGATGACTAAACCCACAAGATATAAGGTTACATTGTGAGAAATAATTGACAGTAACATACCCACACCCATACCGATGGTATTGATGATCAGGAATATTCTTCTTCCGTATTTATCAGCCAGGGATTTATAGAATGGGGCAACAAGATATATCAGATAGCACGCAGTGGTAATAAGACCTATCTGACCGCTGGCCATATCGTATTCCCTGGTTCCGAATGTGGTATTGAACAAGTCACATATCGTATAGGAATCAACTGTACCACGGACATTGCTGGCAAGTTCATCAACGACATAGATAACCGTCAGAACCAGAATCAGAATCCAGAAATAGTTTTTGGACTTATGAAAAGCCTGAGCCTTCTTCAGCTTTTCCATTTCTTTCATTTCTTTATTATTCATGAGTATTCCTCGAACTTTCACTTATATTATAAGTTATAAAAAAGCCCATGGCTTAATGATTATTGCCACGGGCAGGTTTATTATTACGGTTATTTTGATTATTGTCTTCTGTTCAGGAGACGGGGATTACAATACATGGTCCTTCGACGCAGACTGTAACCTCGCTTCCTCCTGGAGCCTCAACTGCAAATCCCTGATCCATCGTATCACCTTCGGCTACTCTTGTGCCGTTGACTGATACGGTGAAATGGAATGGAGGCGAAGAAGTTCCGGTATAGATTGTGTTCCAGTGAGGGAACCAGATTCTTCCGGAAGCGTGTGTTGTTTCATCTTCATAGTTGGTAGTAGAGATATCACATACGCCTGTACAGAATCCGTTTTCTCCTACACCCAGATCAAATCCGACAGTTACGACATTGCCGTCATATGAACCGTTGAGGTTTACAACGCCGCCTACAACATATTTTCTGTTCTGTTCAGCAATAGCCAGAGCTTCACTTACAGAAATCAGAGGATGAGCCTCGAGTGCTGACTTGGCGATATATCCGGTAACTGTTTCATATCCACCGCCTGGTGCAGCATAAGGATAGGCACCCTTTACATGAGTGAATTCCGTTACACTGTCAGGCATTGTCATTTCCTTGTATGGATCATATTCTCCATAGTAATGGGTTTCAAGTTCATCAAGAATCTTGGCAACAATCTTGGACTTGGTGTTTTCCTGATATTCAGCATTGGTGAAGTAGGCACCTTTTTCAAGCTGGTCATAACCTGTCCAGCAGGAGATGGTATATTTGTTTGTCTGCATGACTAGCCATGAATCCTTGGTAGCACCTGTTGGAATACCATATTCTTCACCGGCATCAGCCCAGTCGGTTGTACCGGTCTTGCCGTATAATGGATAATCACGTTTGCAGTACCACATTAATGATGAGTAGTTGCCGTACATATTGTAGTATTCAAGATAGGCTACCATAAACGCTGTGGCATCACTTATAATCTGTGTACCTGTTGTATCAGCGACATAGTCTTCTCTGTCTTTGACGTATTCAATATGATCAATAGTATGCGGAGCGATGTATCTTCCGCCATTCATAAACATGGCGTGGGCACCTGCCATCTGCATCGGTGTAACAAGACATGTGCTTCCACCGATCGCAAACTGCAGATCAAAATCTTCGTAGTCGAATTTGAAGCCGATACTGTTGAGGTAATCTATTACCGCTTCTTCACCGATTTCATCAACTACTGCCGCCAAGGTCTGGGCTGCAGGAGTATTCTGTGATCTTCCTAAAGCTTCTGTCATCAGCATATCCCCGTAATAGTTGCCGTCATAGTTTGCGACCAGGATATTACCGCCATAGAAGTAGTATGGCATATCGGTAATGGTATGAGATGTAGCCCAGCCGAGTTTTTCAATGGCGAGGGCATAGTCAACAATAGGCTTGATGGATGATCCAGGATTGAGATATGCCGATGTGGCACGGTTGAACTTTCTGGCAGAATCGATTTCACCTCTTCCTCCACCGATCGCATGTACCGACCCATCCTGGTTGTCCATGAGCACAATAGCGCTCTGGCACTGTTCATTAGGGAATTTTATACCGGTATAATCAGCTTCATTCTGGATATCATAAACCAGTTCCTGAAGATAAGGAGACATGTTGGTATAGATATTCATACCTACCTTGTATGGAGATTCACCGGTCATTTCTTCTACTTCGTCGATAACCGCATCGATATATGACTGGTATTTTTCATTTACAGAATAGAAGTTTTCAGAAATACCCGCCAGAAGATCTTCCAGTTTTACTGATTTATACAGATTTAGTTCTGTTTCATTTATATATCCATGGGAATACATCAGATCGAGAACTTCATCTCTTCTCTCCGTACCGTTTTTAAGGTATTCAGAGTTTTCATCAAGATAATAGTTATCGTATTTTTCAAGATCATTATATGGATTATAGGAGTTAGGTGAATTGATGATACCGGCTAAGAATGCAGCTTCACCGATATTGAGTTCACACGCATCCTTACCGAAATAGTATTCAGCTGCCTTCTGGACACCACGGATATTGTTTCCATAGTTGATCTTGTTGATATACATCATGATGATGTCTTTCTTGCTGACATCCTTATTGGCTTCAAGCTGTAAAGCCAGGACGATTTCCTGCATCTTACGTTTGATACCAGACATACCCTGACGCTCGGCAATAGTCGATTCATCATCTGATTCAATTGAATAGTAGGTATTCTTTATCAGCTGCATGGTAACAGTTGAACCACCCTGAGAGAAGTCTCCACTCTGAAGGTTGACAAGTGCTGCCATCGTAAAACGCGGTACATCAAAGCCGATATGTTCAAAGAATCTTGAGTCTTCAATTGACAAGAACGCATCAATCAGACAGTTAGGCATCTCTTCATAGGTGATGGATTCTCTTAGGTATGTTCCAAGTTCATAGATCTTGTTTCCTTCAATATCATAGATAATAGATGAATCAGGAGCTACAAGATCCTCGGTATTTAATGTAGGCATATCTTCACAGAGCTTATAGGCAAAATAGCCTGCACCGCAGACCCCGATAATACCGATAAAGACGATAATAGATACGATAATCGAAGCTATCAGTACACCTAAAGAAGCTTTAGGACGGGGTTCTTTGACAGTTTTTTCCGTTTTGACTGTTTCTGTCTTTTTTACTTTGTTTGTCTTCTTTGGCTTTCTGAATTTGAATAAAGGCTTTTTCTTATCTGATGAAGGAGCTTTGTAGGAATCAGGAGTAATCGCGCTGATTTCCGCTTCACTCACTTTTTCTTCCTTTGTTTCGTTTGCTTCTTCGTTAGTGTTTAAATCTTTTTCTTCCATAAGATAAATTATACTACATTAAAATATTAAGGTGATAGAATTGAATCATGGT
>JAUNIH010000048.1 GCA_030523555.1 Erysipelotrichaceae bacterium | reverse complement strand
AGGCCACATATGAAGACATAGCAAAGACACATACACACGATAGGATAAAAAGCCCGTATATTTATAGTGTGTCTGTTTATATTCATGACGTTCATAGAAATGATATAAGCCATTATGCCTCCTTTTTCTTTTCAAAAGCTATTGCTTCATAAGGTCTTAAGATCAGTTCTTCATTTTCCTTATTAAGATCAGGATAGTTTTTAAGAAGAATATCGCTTTCCCCAAATTCTTCAGGAAGCTTATATTTTACAGTTCTTGAAGAGAAGTTACCCAGGACAAAGATTTCATCGTTTCTTGAATAGGCAATAATCTGGCGGTGATTATGATTGTATTCTCTGATATCGCCATCTCTTAATACAGGTTTTGTCTTTTTAAGATTTATTACTGACTGATAGAAACGGTATATGGATTTATCGCTCTTAAGATCATTTTCAACATTTATATCCTTATAGTTTGGATTTATCATCTGCCAAGGCTTAGCTCCTTCATTAAAACCGGCATTGGTGGACGAATTCCACTGCATAGGTGTTCTGGCATGATCTCTTGCGCCACCATTCACAAACTTAAACGCCACTGATTTAGGCATACCATAGCCTGTTATCATATCATAGACAAAATGAGAAACCGGATCATTCATTTCATCAATGGATTTAAATGGCGCACTGGTCATACCTATCTCTTCACCCTGATAGATAAATGGTGTACCAAAACCAAAGAAAGTGATTAATGAAAGGAAAGTCGCTGCTTCATAACGGTATTTATCAGTATTAATACCGAAACGGGATACCGATCTGATATTGTCGTGGTTTTCTATTACTAATGTATTCCAGCCGTTCTTAAATCCTTCTCTTTGCGAGCTGAACAGTCCTTCTTTGAACTTCTTTAAAGAGAAAGGAAGAGGGAAGAATTTGGATATGTTGTCACAGTCAAGATGAGCGAAATTGAATATCGCATCCAGTTCATGGTTATCCTTATTTACATAGGCTGTCGCATTTTCAGGACTAGGTTTATATGATTCACCTACAGTGAAACAGTCATATTTAGAGAATACTTCATCATTAAGCTCTTTCAGGAATTCATGCATGCGAGGTCCATCAATGAAGTAACATTCACCATTATGTTTCTTTTCATCATCCTTTAATGGCCATACTTTAGAAAACATATTGAAGACATCAAAACGGAAACCGTCTACACCTTTATCAAGCCAGAACCTAAGGATCTTCTTTACTTCTTCACGTACACTTGGGTTTTCCCAGTTTAAGTCAGCCTGTTCCTTGCAGAAAAGATGAAGATAATATTCATCAGTTCCTTCAATATGTTCCCAGGCTGAACCGGTAAAGGTAGATTTCCAGTTTGTAGGCTGGGATATCTTTCCATCTTTAATCTTGCCTTTTTGGATTATATAGTAGTCCCTATATGGAGAGTTTTTATCCGCAATTGCTTCTTTAAACCATGGATGATCTATAGAGGTATGATTAATTACCATATCCATGATTACTTTCATATCTCTTGAATGACATTCATTTAACAGATTATCAAAATCTTCCATGCTACCCGTATCAGGATTGATGGAATAATAATCTGATATATCATAACCGTAATCGTAATATCCTGTCTTGTATAAAGGCGAAAACCAGATGGCGTTTACACCGAGATCCTTAAG
Source organism: Erysipelotrichaceae bacterium (assembly GCA_030523555.1). Classification (GTDB taxonomy): domain Bacteria; phylum Bacillota_I; class Bacilli_A; order Erysipelotrichales; family Erysipelotrichaceae; genus Colivicinus. Next base: position 12,738 of record JAUNIH010000048.1, on the reverse strand, counting down.
ATAATCAAGCTTACTGATAATACCTTTAATATCACCGATACCATCATTATTACTGTCTTTAAAACTGTAGGGATATATCTGATAGACTATCGCGTTCTTATACCAATCTGTTTTATTCATAAGTTATTCCTCTATCTTTATTTTATATTAAGAGACTGACACCTTTTATCTTTATTATTGCTTAATTGTATGGATTGACGAACCGGATATAGAAGCCGAAACTGTATATGTAGACGGAATTACTGTAAGATTAGAAGAAACAGCACCATGAAGAAATATTTTGTACTGTCAGATATACACAGCTTCTATAAGGAGATGGATAAGGCTCTGAAAGAGAGTGGTTTTGATATTGATAATAGGGAACACATCATTATCACCTGTGGGGACTGTTTTGACAGAGGACCGGGTTCTGTAAAACTGCTTAATTTTCTTACTAAGATGATTAGGGAAGAAAGAGCTATATGCATCAGGGGTAATCATGAATGGATGGCTATGGAAGCTATCGATAGAGGATATCTTAAAAGTCATGATTTTCACAATGGATTGGATCAGACAATAAAACAGCTGACAGATTCAAAGGCGATAGAAGATGATATCTTTTACAGAATGAGATTAATGAAAAAGAACAGTAAATGGAATATGTATCTTGATCATCTTATCGATTATTATGAAACGGATAAATATATCTTTGTGCATGGATGGATTCCGTGTGATTCAGAGTATGGTGGTATGTGGTTCAGCAGACCTTTAAAATACAAGCCTGACTGGAGAGACAGCAGTCCATATGAATTTGAGGATGCTTCATGGTTAAATGGAATGGAAATGTGGAAAGAAGGAATAAGAGAAAAAGACAAGACTATTGTGTGCGGACAGTATCATTCAAGCTGGGGACATGCGTATCTTCATAATGATGGAAGTGAATTCCTGGAAGATTACAACAATAATAACGGTACGGCATATGCCAGACATGATCCTTTTAAGGATGAAGGTATTATCGCTATGGATGCGTGTACAGCCTTATCAAAGATGGTTAATGTGCTGGTACTGAATGAAGATGAATTATAGATGTAAGAGGATGTAAAAACACTGTAATATCGTTATTTAATATAATAATATTTATGTTAAAATATATACGTTGTGAAAAAACTATCAACTGATAGTCTGAATCACAAAATAAGAATCACTATAGAAGGAAAGGAATTGAAAATGGGATTTTTAACAGGTAAGACCGCTATTATCACTGGCGGCGGACGTGCTAAACCGTTAAAAGACGGAAGCGCAGGCTCTATCGGTTACGGTATTGCGATTGCGTATGCCAAAGAAGGATGCAACCTTGTATTGACAGGACGTAATGTTACAAAGCTTGAAGAAGCTAAAGAAGAAATTGAAAGATTATATGGTGTTAAGGTACTGATCTGTCAGGCTGACGTTAATGCGGGTGCAGATAATGAAGCTACTGTACAGGCTGTTATCGATAAGACTATGGCTGAATTCGGTAGAATTGACGTCGTTATCAACAACGCTCAGGCTTCAGCATCAGGTGTAACTCTTGCAGCTCATACTACTGATCAGTTTGATCTGGCTTTATACTCTGGTTTATATTCTGCTTTCTACTATATGAAAGCTGCTTATCCTCATCTTAAGGAAACAAAGGGTACAGTTATCAACTTTGCATCAGGCGCTGGTTTATTCGGTAACTTCGGTCAGTGTGCATACGCTGCAGCAAAAGAAGGTATCCGTGGTTTAAGCCGTGTTGCCGCTACTGAATGGGGACCAGATGGAATCAACGTTAACGTTGTATGTCCATTAGCCTGGACTTCTCAGCTTGAACAGTGGGCTGAATACCAGCCTGAAGCTTTCAAGGCTAACGTAAAGATGCCTCCTATGGGACACTACGGAAATTCCGAACTGGAAATCGGCCGTGTATGTGTACAGCTGGCTAACCCTGACTTCAAGTATATGTCTGGTGAAACCCTGACTCTTGAAGGTGGTATGGGTCAGAGACCATAAGATTTATTTCTTAAAAGAATCATCATTAAGCCATCCCTGTTGGATGGCTTTTTCTTTTAAGTTATAATTTAGTTAATAATCAAAGGAGAATAATAATATGGATCAGAATTGTGCTTACTGTATGGAAGGGGCGCTTGTTGAAAAGTTCGGCATCAAAATCTGTGAACTGCCCACATCCAAAGTCTATCTGTTTAAGGAACAGAGCCATAAGGGAAGAGTAATCGTTGCCCATAAGAAACATGTCAGTGAAATAATTGAACTTACTGCCGAAGAAAGAGCCGCCTTTATTGAAGATATCAATCATGTATCAGAAGCTATACATAAGGCTTTTAATCCTCAGAAGGTAAACTATGGTGCGTATGGCGATACCGGACATCATCTTCATTTCCATCTGGTACCTAAATATACTGATGAATTTGAATGGGGCGGAACCTTCGCAATGGATCCTAAACTTAAAACCCTGAGCGAAACTGAATACGAAGAAATCATTAACGAATTAAAAAAATATCTATAGTACATAAGGTCGTTCATCGTAATGACCTTTCTTTTGCTTAGAAGAAAGGTCATAAATTAAATCTTAATGTTTATAGATATATACAAATATAAAGATAAAGTATATAATAGTAAACATAAAGAGGTAAAAAGATGAAAAAATCAGCTTATAATATATTACCGGTTACAGAAGATATTCTGAAAACTATGGGAGAACAGATAAAGCTTGCGAGATTAAGACGAAATCTTTCGGCGGAACTTGTGGCAGAAAGAGCGGGAATCAGCAGGGCAACCTTATGGAAAGTGGAGTCTGGGAACCCGGCCTGTGCCATGGGTTTTTATGCCGCTGTTCTGCATGCCCTCAACAATATGGACAAAGATCTTCTGCTGGTAGCCAAAGATGATGAAATGGGAAGAAAACTCCAGGATCTTGACCTTATTACCAGAAAAAGAGCTCCAAGGAGAAATAAATAATGGCAAGGGAACAGAAAGTAATTTACACCTATGATAATTTCAGTTCGGATGTGCCGATCCTGATGGGCATTCTTTATATAGATACAATCCGTGGGGAGGAAATATATTCGTTTGAATATGAAAAGGAATGGCTTAAAAAGACCCGTTATCCGATTGATATAGATCCTGATCTTCCTTCTTTTGCCGGAAGGCTTTATCCTGGGGGTAAAAATATCTTTGGAATATTTGCGGATTCATCTCCTGACCGCTGGGGAAGAGCCCTCATAAATAAAAAAGAGAGACTGCTTGCCGATAAGGAAGACAGAAAACCGAGAAAGCTTTATGACAGCGACTATCTTATTGGTGTCTATGATGAGACACGAATGGGAGGCATCAGAATAAAGGACAATCCTGACGGACCTTTTCTTGCGGATGACGAAGAAACTGCAGCACCACCATGGACTTCTTTAAGAACGCTGGAAGAAGCGTCAAGAAATTTTGAAAAAGATGAAAACCTTCTTTCGGAAAAATGGCTGAATCAGCTTTTTAAACCTGGATCATCTTTAGGTGGAGCAAGACCAAAGGCAAACGTTACAGATATAGAGGGAAATCTCTGGATTGCGAAATTCCCTTCAAAGAATGATGAAAACGATGTGGGGGCATGGGAAAAGGTTGTGCATGACATGGCGAAGATGTGTGGCCTGAATGTTCCGGAATCCCGACTGGAGAAGTTTTCAAAATATGGAAGTACCTTTATGGTTAAGCGCTTTGACCGCGATGGTAAAAAGAGGATTCACTTTGCCTCGGCGATGACGCTGCTTGGGAAAGATGATGGAGTTTCTGCGTCTGATGGTATAAGCTATCTTGATATGGTCGCTTTTATAAAGGCAAACGGCGCAAGACCAAAGGAAGACCTTGTTGAGCTATGGAAGAGAATTGTCTTCAGTATGGCTGTCACAAATACTGATGATCATCTAAGAAATCATGGTTTTATCCTTAGTGAAAACGGATGGAGTCTTTCACCGTTATATGATGTAAATCCCCTTCCTTATGGAGACAGCCTGTCTTTGAATGTTAATAATAATGACAACCGTATTGATGCTGATCTGGCAATCAGTACAGCCAGCAGTTTCGGTCTGAATGAAACACAGGCAAGAGAATACGCAAATATGATTTTTAAAACCGTCAAAGAAAACTGGCAGGAACTTGCGGAAAAGTATGGTATATCAAGAGCCCAGATCGAGCTAATGAAGCCAGCCTTCATATTAAGCGAAACACAAGCACAATAAAAGGTTTGCAGAACAGTTTACCACAACCCCTTAGTCATAAGGGGTTTTATAATTGATTTTGATAATAGAGATAGCTTGTAATAAAATCTATTTATATGGAGGTGAACTATGACCCTGCAGCAGTTACATTACGCTCTGATGATTGCCAGAGAAGGTTCCATGAACAAGGCAGCAGAAAAGCTGTATATATCGCAACCCAATCTTACTAATGCCATAAAACAGCTGGAAGAAGAAACAGGTATTACCATCTTTGAACGTTCCAATAAAGGTGTAACCATTACGGAAGAAGGAAATGAATTCCTTTTCAATGCCAGACAGATATATTCGCAATACGAAATGCTCGAAGAAAAATATGGCAAGAAAAAAGATGCCAAGAAAAGATTTGCGGTATCCTGTCAGCATTATTCCTTTGCGACCAAAGCCTTTGTACAGATGGTAAGACATTACGATACCTTATACTATGAATTTGCGATAAGAGAAACCAAGACGCTTGATGTGATTAGGGATGTGGCCGAGGCAAGAAGTGAAGTAGGTATTTTATATCTTTCAAACTATAACCGCAAGTATATTGAGAAACTGCTTAAGAACGGTAATCTTGAGTTTTCACCTTTAGTCAGCGTAAATGCGATGGTATATCTCTATAAGGATCATCCTTTAGCCAAAGAGTCTTCCATTACTTTAAAACAGCTTCAGGATTATCCGTGTCTTATCTTTGAACAGGGCTCTGAATCTTTAGGGTATCTGGCAGAAGAGATACTTACCGAAAACATCTATGATCGTGTAATTCATACAACCGACAGAGCTACCAATCTCAATCTTATGCGATCCATCAATGCCTATACCTTATGTTCAGGTATCATATCTGAAGAACTCAATGGTGGTGATTATATAGCTGTACCTTATGAAGCAGATGAAGACAACCCTAATGCCTCTATGGAAATAGGTTATATTACCCGTAAGAATGCGATCCTGTCAAAGATCGCAAAGACCTACATACAGGAACTTAAGAACTACCTGGCGTAATAACAGTTATAAATAATATTTATTACAAAGTATATTTATTATGTATTACACAAATAACTGTACCTTTAGTAAGATTAAATCAGCACTAGAGGAGAATATAGATATGAAAAACATTAAAAAATTATTATTAGCTTTACTGGCACTGGCGCTGCTGGTTGGATGTTCAAGTGGTGGATCAGCTTCTACCGATACATCTACTGATACTGCCGACAAGACTATCAAGGTAGGCGCTACCGCTGTACCTCATGCGATGATTCTTAATGATGTGGTTAAAGGAATTCTCGCAAACGAAGGATGGACACTTGAAGTTGTAGAATTTACAGATTATGTTACACCTAATACATCCTTAGAAGAAGGTGAACTTGATGCCAACTATTTCCAGACTTTAGGTTATCTTGAAGATCAGAACGAAACACGTGGTTTACACCTTGTAGCCGTGGCTGGTATCCACTATGAACCAATGACTGTCTTTGCGAAGACTTATACAGATTTATCTCAAATCAGTGATGGTGATCAGATTGCCGTACCTAATGATTACGATAATGAAAAAAGAGCTCTGGCTGTTGTAGCGGCTGCAGGTCTTATTGAATATGATGCGGACAGTGTTGCCGCAGATGGAAGCCCACTGGATGGTATTACTTCTAATCCTAAGAATCTGGTATTCCAGGAAGTTGAAGCAGCTAACGTAGCCAATGTCTTAGATGATGTGGCAGCGCTGGTTATCAATGGTAACTATGCCCTTGAATCCAACATCAAAGACAGAGCCAACAACCTCTTTGTAGAAGTACCTGATATTGCCAAGAGAACAAACTATGTGGCTGTAAAAGAAGGTAACGAAAACAGTGAAAAGACTCAGGCTTTAGTTGCGGCTATCACTTCACCTGAAGTTAAGGCTTATATTGAAGAAAATTACGGTTCAGCAGTAATCTGTGTATTCGAATAATCCTTAAACTGTAAAACAATTGTTTTTAATAACAGGAAAGGCGTATTATCTACGCCCTTTCCTGTCTTTAGGGGGAATGATTATGATTGAAATTAAAAACCTGTATAAGAGTTTTGGCGATAATGATGTCATCACCGATGTATCTTTCGAGATAGAAAAGGGTGATGTTTTTGGCATTATAGGACAAAGTGGTGCAGGTAAATCAACACTTCTTAGATGTATTAATGGTCTAGAACCATATAACTCAGGAAGTATTACGATTGATGGAAAAGAGGTTTCATCACTCAGTAAAGAAGAACTACGCAGGCAACAGAAAGACATGGGCATGATATTCCAGAACTTCAATCTGATGAACAGACTGAATGTCTATGACAATGTTGCCCTGCCTTTAAAGTTCTGGGGACAGAATCCTAAAGATCCTCAGAATGATAAAAGAATAAAGGAACTGCTGGAACTGGTAGGTCTATCTGATAAGGCCAAGGCAAGACCAAGGGAACTCTCAGGTGGTCAGAAACAGAGGGTTGCGATCGCCAGAGCCTTGGTTATGAATCCATCAATTCTGTTATGTGATGAAGCCACATCGGCATTAGATCCAAAAATTACTCAGGGTATACTGGCACTCTTAATGAAGATTCATGAAGAAATGGGTATTACGATAATTGTGGTTACCCATCAGATGGAAGTGGTTAAACAGATCTGCAATAAAACGGTTTTCCTTAAAAACGGAAAGATTGTGGCGAAGGGTAAGCCTGAAGAACTCTTTGTATCATCAAACGAAGATGTAAGAGACTTTGTGGGAGACAACAGCGATATCCTGCCGGAAACAGGCGCAAATATTCAGCTGTTCTTTACCAAGGATAATGCCAAAGGACATACAATCACATCATTGGCGCATGATCTCAACATTGATTTTGATATCTGTCAGGGAAAACTTGAAAATTTCAGAGGATCTATCATGGGATCATTAATTATAAATGTTGAAGAAAAAGACAAGAAAGCCGTACTCAAATATCTTGATGATATCGGCGTTGAATGGGAGGAGGTTGTTAACAATGCTTAATGCGATGATTAAAGCTACACAGGGAACAATGTATATGGTGTTTGCGTCAACCTTCTTTTCGGTCATACTCGGTTTTATTCCGGCTATTGTTCTCGTACTTACAGCGGAAGACGGCTTAAAGCCCAACAAGGTTGTCTATCGTGTTCTTGATTTTATTATCAATACCTTCAGAAGCTTTCCGTTTATTATTCTGATTGTGCTGATCATACCTTTTACCAGAATGGTTGCGGGTACATCTTTAGGTGCTACGGCATGTATTGTGCCTTTGACAGTATCAGCTATTCCTTTTGTCGCAAGAGTTATTGAAACAGCTTTAAGAGGTGTAGATCCAGGATTAATAGAAGCCGCAAGGTCATTTGGCGCAAGTGATTTCCAGATAATTTTCAGGGTATATCTTAAAGAAGCTGTACCTGGTATTATTTCCGGAATTACGCTTACGATGATATCTCTAGTAGGATACAGTGCCATGGGTGGTGCTGTAGGTGCTGGAGGACTGGGCGATGTCGCCATTAGAAGAGGTTATCAGGCCTACAATATAACCTATCTTATTGTCACATCCATAATCCTCATCGTCTTTGTACAGGTAGTACAGAGTATCGGTAACTGGATCTTCAATAAACTTTCATAATATTACCGCCATCTTATGATGGCTTTTTTGTAAGGTGTATACTTGATTTATGAACAATATAAAAAGAATAGTGGTTAAGGTAGGTACGAGTTCACTTACCTATTCAACAGGCAATATAAATTTAAGAAAACTCTCAGAACTGGTAGAGGTTTTATCTGATGTATATAACAGTGGTGTTGAAATCGTTCTTGTATCTTCAGGTGCCATTGCCGTAGGTGTAGGAAAACTCGGACTTGATTCTAGACCATCCGATATTGCGAAAAGACAGGCAACAGCAGCTGTAGGGCAGAGTGAACTGATGGCCATATATGACAGACAGTTTTCCCAGTATTCAAAGACCGTGGCACAGATGTTGCTGACAGAGAAGGATATTAAGGAAGAAGAAAGCCGAAGACATCTTATTGATACTTTTGAAGCTCTTTTATCATATAAATCAATTCCAATCGTCAATGAAAACGACAGTGTATCCGTTGAAGAAATCGTTAATGGTGATAATGACTGTCTTTCAGCTGAAGTAGCTACACTTATTAAGGCCGATGCCCTTATTATCTTTACAGATATTGATGGATTATATGATAAAAATCCTAACGAAGAAGATGCGAAACTGATACATGTAGTTGAAGAGATAAATGAAGATATTGAAGCGATGGCAGGAAGCAGTGGAACTGATAGAGGAACGGGCGGTATGATTACCAAAATAAAAGCCGCAAAGATTGCCACGACCGAAGGAATCGATACCTTTATCCTAAGCAGTTCAACGTTTAAAAATCTCTATGATCTTCTGGAAGGAAAGAAAACAGGCACACTGTTTAAAGGTAAGAAACAATGATAAGTCTTAAAGAAATGGCTGTTTTATCTAAAGATGCTGAAAAAGAGCTGGCTCTAGCGGATAATGAAACAAAAAACAGGGTTTTAATAAGTTCCGCCAGATTATTAAGAGAAAACAGCTTCTTTCTTATGGAAGAAAACAGGAAGGATTTAGATAATGCGGTCAATCTGAGTGCTGCCTTTATGGACCGTTTAAGACTTAATGAAAAAAGAATTGAAGATATGGCATCAGGTTTAGAAAAGATCACTTCTTTTCCTGATCCTGTAAACAATATTCTTGAAGAAAGAACCTTAAACAGTGGTGTACATCTATTAAAAAAGAGTGTTCCTTTAGGAGTTATAGGAATTATCTTTGAATCGAGACCCAATGTCTCTGCGGACAGTTTTGGTTTGTGCTTAAAGAGTGGTAATGCGCTGATATTGAGGGGTGGTAAAGAATCAATACTTTCAAATATGGCGATTGTAAAGGTATTAAGAAAAGCTCTTGAAGAAAATAATATGAATCCTGATAGTGTTCAGCTGGTAGAAGACACAGATCATAAAAGCGCTGATGAAATGATGAAGATGAACGGGATGATTGACTGTCTGATACCACGTGGAAGTTCAAGGCTTATACAGGCAGTAGTAGATAATGCGAGTGTACCAGTTATTGAAACAGGGGCAGGCGTATGTCATACATATATTGATGAATATGCGAATGATGATATGGCCATAAGAATTATCGATAATGCCAAGACATCAAGACCTTCTGTATGTAATGCCCTTGAATGTGTCATAGTTCATGAAAAGAAACTTGATATCTTATCTAGACTTGAAGAAGTGCTGGATGTACATAACGTGGAAATAAGAGCTGATGAAAAAAGTTATCCTTATTTTAAGAAAGCTATACATGCCTCAAGTGAAGATTTCGGTAAGGAATATAACGATTATATTCTGGCAGTAAAAACTGTTTCAGATCTGAATGAAGCGATAGATCATATAAATACCTATGGTACAAAACACAGCGAATGTATCATTACGGATAATAATGATAATGCCTTAAGGTTTATGAATATGGTAGATTGTGCGTGTGTTTATCATAACGCTTCGACAAGATTTACTGATGGTGGCGAATTCGGACTTGGTGCTGAAATCGGCATTTCAACACAGAAACTTCATGCGAGAGGTCCATTAGGTATAAAAGAGCTCACAAGCTATAAATATTATTTAGAAGGTAACGGGGAAATCAGATAGTTCTGATTTCCTTTTACATTTGTCTTTCATATATATGATTACGTTATTTACATTGTTTATATACCATATAGAAAAAGGGATAAATGATGATAGAAGAAAAAAAGATATCAGGTTTAAATGGTAATCAGCTGAAGATGATTGCGATTATCGCGATGACTATAGATCATCTTGCGTGGGTACTGTTTCCCGGTTTTGATACAAGATGGTATGTTTTATTAATGCATATAATCGGCAGACTTACCGCACCTGTCATGTGGTTTTTTATAGCTGAGGGATATCATTATACTCATGATGTAAAGAAATATATGATGAGACTTTTCTTATTTGTGTTTATATCACATTTTGCGTATGATTTTGCGTTTGGGATACCGATGATTCCTTTTACTACGGGGTTCATCAATCAGACAAGTGTCATGTGGTCTCTGGCTTTGGCGGTGGTGCTTATAATCATTAGAGAAAATGAGAATATTTCCAAAGGGTTAAAAAGACTTTCTGTAATTGGTATAGGTCTATTGGCTTTTCCTTCAGACTGGTCGATAATTGCGGCTATGGTTCCGGGATCTTTACTGCGTCATAGAGGAGATCTTAAAAAACAGGCTGTAGATATCGTGATGTGGACGGCGATATATGCGATAGTCTATTTCTTCTGTCTGGATAAGACATATGGAATAATTCAGATGTTTACTTTTCTTGCGGTACCGTTTCTAAAAATGTATAACGGGCAGAAAGGAAACTGGAAGGGTATGAAATGGTTTTTCTATCTCTACTATCCTGCGCATCTATTAATAATAGGCATCTTACGAATATGTCTTCATGGCAATATAGCCCTCATACAGTAACAGGGCAGGAGATTTCATTCTTATAGAGATGTCCATATAATTATGGTAAAGACAAGATGGAAATCAAACTCTTTAAAAAAGACTGGCTTGAGATTGTTTACGAAAAACATATAAAGAAACAGGAATGATACTGAATGTAATATTAAGTGCTGTTGTGACTGTCATAGCGACAATTGTCAATTATTTTCTGTCAAATGCCGGAATGATGATTGGTATGGAATTTTCAGGTGGAGAAGTAACTGAAAAAATAGGTTTCGGGATAGATGAACTGACATTTTATCCATTAACTGATAATTATGATTACTATGTTCCTAAGGAAATAAACTTTCATCCATTATCATTCATAATTACACTGATAATAGTGTTTGGAATAATCAGTATAATCAGATATTACATAAAGAGAAGATGAAGACATAATCGTTAAAAAAGTTATGTCTTTTTATATGGTGAATAAATTAATGGGATTAAAAAATAATATTATATAGATAAAGATATATAAAAATAATAATATTCAGGAATGGGAGAGATTATGAAGTACATTGAATTTGATGAGAAGAGACCATTGGATCTGATACTGTTAGGAAGAGTGGCGATTGATTTTAATCCGGCATACAGCGATGTGGTAAAGGAAGAATTCAAGCCTTTGAAGAAAGTTCATTATTTTGAAAAGTATGTAGGAGGATCTCCTGCCAATATAGCTGTTGGTGTTACAAAACATGGTATGAAAGCGGGCTTTATCGGTAAGGTGTCTGATGATCAGTTTGGAGAATATGTGACAGACTATTTCAATGAAAAGGGAATTGATACTTCACATATTACCAAGTGTACCGGTGGCGAAAAACTGGGACTTACTTTTACAGAGATGTTATCTCCTAAAGAAAGCAGTATTCTGATGTACCGTAACTGCATAGCCGACCTGCAGCTCAGTGTTGATGATGTAGATGAAGAATATATAAAAAGCGCTAAAGCCTTACTGATTTCTGGTACATCTTTAGCGGAAAGTCCATCAAGAGAAGCGGCTATCAAAGCGGTAATGCTGGCAAAGAAATGTGATACAAAGATTATCTTTGATATAGATTATCGTGAATACAACTGGAAAAACAGCGATGATATTTCAATCTATTATTCTATAGTGGCAAAAGAGGCTGATATCATCATGGGTTCTAGAGAAGAGTTTGATCTGACAGAGAAACTGATTAAGCCGGGTATGTCTGATGAAGAAAGTGCTGAATACTGGCAGTCAAAGAATGCGAAGATCGTCGTCATCAAACATGGTATGAAGGGTTCAAGCGCCTATACCTGTGATGGCCTTAAATTCTCTATCAAGCCGTTCCCTGTAGAAGCCAGAAAAGGTTTCGGTGGTGGAGACGGTTACGGTTCAGGCTTCCTCTATGGTTTATATCAGGGCTGGGAAATTATCGACTGTCTTGAATTTGGTTCAGCTGAAGCTTCGATGATGGTCCGCAGCAACAACTGTTCAGATTCACTTCCGGGACCAGAAGAAGTACACGCATTTATAAAGGAAGAAAAAGAAAAATACGGGGAAATGATAGCCCGCGTTTAATAAGGAGATATATGGCAAGAGAGTTTATTGTACCGGGACAGCTTATTACAGGATCAGATGCGCTTAATGCTTCAGAAAAGATTCTTTCTTCGATGGGTAAAAAGGCGATGATAGTTACAGATAAGGTGATGATAGACCTTGGTAACTGTGCAAAGCTTGAAGAGGTTCTTAAAAGACAGAATATTCCTTATACTGTATATTCAGATATCACTGGTGAACCTACAGATGTCATGATTGAAAACGGTCTTAAGAAATATAAGGATGAAGAGTGTGATTTTCTTATTGCCTTGGGTGGAGGTAGTCCTATTGATTCTATGAAGGCTATCGCATCTTTAGTGGAAAACGGTGGGAACATTTCTGATTATATGGGAAAGAT
>JAUNIH010000047.1 GCA_030523555.1 Erysipelotrichaceae bacterium | reverse complement strand
AGGCCACATATGAAGACATAGCAAAGACACATACACACGATAGGATAAAAAGCCCAGAAATAAAGTCCTCGATTGAGGACTTTTATAATCGTTTATTTTCCATCTCCCGGAAGAAAAAGATGTTCCTTCCCGATTATATAATCAGTTTCTATCTCATAGACAAGCGTTGATTCCTGCATTGATTCAACATATTTTGGATGAGCAGGATTAAGATGGTCTATATATTTCTGCAGGATTCTTTTCTTTAGATCGTGGTCTTCTGTAGCCTTTAAGGTTCCATATACCTGAACAGAACGGAAATTATGTGTACCGTTATAGGCAATGCCAAGATCTTCAACTACGTTGAAACTTGCTTTCTGATCTAAACCCAGCAGTTTATAACCTTTTCTGCCGGTATGAAAATAGATATGTCCGTCAAGAACGACATAATTCATCGTATAGGTATAAGGCATATCATCAATAAGACAGCCGATAGCGCCGAATGTTACTCTTTCGAGAATTTCATATATTCGGGTATATGATAAAAGCTTATATGGTTTTCTGGTCTTTGGGGGAACTTTATAAGACAAAGCATCTTCAAAGTTTTCATCATAATTAAAAGTAATAGTATCTTCGATGTCTTTTTTTCTGACACCACTTCTTATTACCGCCATCATCTTATATGAGTGATCTTTCAGCTGATCATCTTTAAAAATCATCAGGAGATCTTCACCGTATATTTCTTCAAGTCTTTCCATATATATCCTTATCTCATAATCTATAAAATGAGCTTTGCAGCTCATTTTTATTCTTGAGTATTTTCGCTGCTGTCTTCTGCAACTGTTTCTTCAACCGATACTTCTTCCACCGGTTTTTCTTCAGGTATAGATGCAACAGTTTCAATGCTGATCGGCTCAAATGCAGGTTCAACACTAACAGTTTCTTCTTCTGCGGCAGCCTCCATAGCTTCCTGCTCTTCTTTTCTTCTGGCACTCTTGAGCTGAACCATCTTGGTCGAAAGATAGATGGAAGAGAAGAGATCCGATACACCTGAGAAGATTAAAGCTCCACCAATCAGATAATGAAGATGCTGAGTACTGGTAAACGGATTGATTGCGGCAACTAAACCTGCAGCGATTGATACAAGTGCCAGAACGATATATAAAGGTCCATGATTGGCACCGAATCTCCAGGTATCAACACAGTCCTGCAGTTTACTGTAACCGGAAATCATGATGATAATACCGATCACAAGATATACCAGTTCAATAAAGAGTTCTTTGAATGCCAGGGCAAAACAGCCGATGGTAATCATAATCAGCGCATCTTTGAAATCATCACGCAGGAAACTTTCCTCATTACTTCTGACAAAATAGGCAATTATATTTATAATTCCAACACCAATCAAGGCAAAGCCCAGAATGGTACGGATCATATCTTCACTGGTATCCGGAAACATAAAGAAATAGACACCGGCAGCAATATATCCTAAAGCCATAACAATGGCTGTCCATTTGATATTTTTCATTTTATTAATACCCCTTTGTATATTTAATTATATGCTAAAATCATTTATAGAAATTAAGAATTGTCATGGATACCAAAAACATACAGCGTACATACTGCAAAGAAAAACTTGAATCATTAAGTATCAGAGAAAAAGAAGAATATTCGGATATTATCCTTTCCAGGTTAAGAAATATCATTAATGATGATAAGCTTTTATCATATTATCCGACAGATAATGAAGTAAATGTTTTAGCTTTAAATAAAGATTATACGATTGCCTATCCGGTATGTGAAAAAGATTATCAGATGTCTTTCTATATACCTGAAAACAATAAATTCATTACAGATAAATACGGTATTCATGAACCGGATATTAAAGGTTTAAATAAAGAAGATATAAGTAAATATAAATATATTATTGTTCCATTACTGGGATTTGATGAAAAATGTCAGAGACTTGGACATGGAGCGGGTTATTATGACCGTTTCCTTGATAAATATGATCTCATTAAAATCGGTGTAGGCTTTGAAGTACAGAAACTCGATAAAGTCATTACTGAAACAAATGATATTACATTGGATTATATAGTTACTGAAGATAAGATATACAAAAAGAAATAGCGTCGCTATTTCTTTATTTTAAGTATTTCTTTTGCCTGATCAGTAAGATGCTGGGCAGCTTCAATTACCCCTTCTCTTGTAGCTTCAATCTTTTCACTTACTTCTTCATTTATGAGCTGAGATATCTTTCTCATGAAGATTGAGGCGACTTCCTTTGATCCTTCTTCCATTTCCATTACCGATTTAAGAACCTTATAGAAGACATGGAGACCACCATTGATGAATTCAGAAACTGTTGTCACATTGGCTTCATCAATTTTCGCAAAGAACTGATCAACGAAGAGTTCTCTTTGTTCAACAGTTGTATCATTGATGAAACTGTCGAAAGCTTCGGTTATGAGCCTTGATTCAATACTTGGTTCTTCAACAGTTATGAACCTGGTACCTTCAACCTCCCAGGTAAAGCCGCTGTGGGCAGCCATGGCAGCTGCACTGGATTTGACGATAATCTGTTTACATTCATTAGGATAAATTGTTCCGACAATATCGGAATGCGGTACAACTTTCAGGAACTTATGTCTGATGTCTTCATCAAGTTCTCTGAAGGCTTTATTAGGTAAACCGGGTCCATCATAGGAGATGTACTGAACAACTCTTTTGGATATTTCCGGTTTTGCGTAGGCTACAGAATACTGGGCCAGGAAACCACCCTTGGAATGTCCTACTACCCTGTACTTTTTAAACCATTTGACATTTTCTTCCAGATAGGCAATCGCATCATCCTGAGAAGCTATATCGCCATAGGAAAGTATCAGGTCTTCTTTCCAGCCGATAATCGTATCATCAGTTCCCCTGAAGGCTATTACTGTAGGGCTGTATGGAACATCCACACAGATTGCCGAAAACTGTTCAGCGATATCAGTGTGAAAGATATTGACGTAATTATAGATAAGACAGTCTTTGAATCTTTCTGATTCTGCCATCTCTTTAAGACAGGTACTGGAACTTCTGACAAATTCAATCGGTGATTCAAGAATATCGAGTCCATGTATCTCAAAATATTTATCAGCTGCCTCTTTAACCGTTGATCCTTTATCTGAAAGACACTTATCAAAATCAATATAGGAAAGATAAGCCATAATAAGCCCGTCTATCGCATTGAAAGGACTGTTAAGAAAACTCAGGTCCCCTCTCCATTTAATATAATCATTCATATTCATAAGTTAATTATAAAATCTCTTGAATTATCCGTAAACATATTCTACTATAATATATGAACAGATGTTCATATGTTTAAATAAGGAGATATACTATGACCAGAAACTACAAGATTGATGTTGACTGTGCAAACTGTGCCAACAAAATGGAAGAAGCAGCTAATTCTACTGAAGGCGTAAAGAAAGCTGTTGTCAATTTTATGGCTTTAAAGATGAAAGTAGAATTTGAAGATGGTGCAGATGAAAAAGAAGTAATGAAGAAGGTTCTTGAAAACTGCAAAAAAGTTGAAGACGACTGCGAGATTTATCTTTAATCATGAATAAGAAACAGAAAAAGAATCTCTATAGAATTCTGATATCTGCATTACTTCTTATCATTTATCATTTCATACCGTTCAATAATAAGATTGTTGAGTTTGTCATGTATATGATCCCCTATTTCATCGTGGGATATGATGTCTTAAAGGGAGCTATACACGGCATCAGGAATAAACAGGTTTTTGATGAAAACTTTCTGATGGCAGTAGCTACTGTAGGCGCCATTATACTGGGTGATTATACAGAAGGTACGGCAGTAATGCTGTTTTATCAGATTGGCGAACTGTTCCAGTCCTACGCAGTAGGTAAATCAAGAAAGAACATTTCAGAACTGATGGATATCAGACCTGATTATGCCAATATTGAAGAAAACGGAGAACTTGTAAGAGTTGATCCGTATGATGTAAAAGTCGGTGATATCATTACCGTTATAGTAGGTGAAAAGATTCCTCTTGATGGTATAGTCTATGAAGGAAAATCATCCTTGAATACCAGTGCTTTAACAGGCGAATCAAAACCTAGAGATGTAGAAACTGGTGATGAGGTAATTTCCGGATGTATCAATATGGAATCACCTTTAAAGATAAAGACGACTAAAGAATTTGAAGAATCAACGGTTTCAAAGATTCTTGATCTTGTAGAAAATGCGACAAGTGTCAAATCAAAATCTGAAAACTTTATCTCAAAGTTTGCCCATTCCTACACCCCTATCGTCTGTTACAGTGCGCTGGCTTTAGCGATATTACCGCCGCTGTATCTTTTGATTACAGGGCAGAATCCCAACTTCACAGAATGGATAACAAGAGCTCTGACATTTCTTGTCATATCCTGTCCATGTGCGGTAGTTATTTCAATTCCCCTTTCTTTCTTTGGTGGAATCGGTGGTGCCTCAAATGCGGGTGTCCTGATCAAGGGTTCAAACTATCTTGAACAGTTATCCAAAACAAAGATTGTCGCCTTTGACAAGACCGGAACCATGACTAAAGGTGTCTTTGAAGTAACGACTATCCACAACAATCTCATTGAAGAAGAAACACTCTTGGAATACGCTGCGTATTCTGAAGTATATTCAAGCCATCCTATAGGTAAATCAATTATCAGGGAATACGGCAAAGAGATAGACAAATCAAGAGTAAAATCAATTAAAGAGATATCCGGTAAAGGAATATATGCCCTTATAGATGATAAGGAAGTCATAGTCGGAAACAGTAAACTGATGGATGACTATAATATCGAGATTATTCCATGTGATGAACCGGGAACGATAGTCCATGTCGCAATTGATAAAGAATATAAAGGTCATATTCATATCGGGGATATCATCAAACCTACCAGTAAAAAAGCTATCGCTGAATTAAAGAAAAACGGTGTAAGTAAAACGGTTATGCTGACAGGTGATGAAAAGAAAACCGGAGAAAGTGTCGCTAAAGAACTTGACATTGATCAGGTATATACTGAACTGCTGCCTCAGGATAAGGTTGAAAGATTAAAAGAACTGCTTTCATCCAAAAATGAAAATGATGTGCTTGCCTTTGTCGGTGATGGTATCAATGATGCACCGGTATTGGGTATGGCGGATATCGGTATTGCCATGGGTGCCCTGGGTTCAGATGCCGCTATAGAAGCAGCCGATATTGTCTTAATGGATGATGATCCTTTAAAGATATCCAAAGCGATAAAGATATCAAGAAAATGTATGCGTATCGTCTATGAAAATATCATCTTTGCGATAGGTGTCAAAGTGATATGCCTTGTCTTAGGAGCTTTAGGCATAGCCAATATGTGGCTGGCGATATTTGCGGATGTCGGAGTCATGGTAATATGTGTATTGAACGCCATCAGAGCGTTGAGGGTTAAGAATCTATGAAAGTAAGTGAAGATACATTATATGATGCTGCTGAACTCTTTAAGGTCTTTGGCGATTCAACAAGAATCAGAATACTCCATTACCTGTTACAGGGTGAAAAAAGTGTCAATGAAATAGCGGAAGCTTTAACCATGAATCAGTCAGCTATTTCTCATCAGTTAAGAATCCTTAAAAATTCCAAACTGGTAAGAAATCGCAGAGACGGCAAAACCATATACTATTCTCTTGATGATGATCACGTCTACAATATTATCCGTTTAGGCATTGAACATGTCGAAGAATAATAAATAACGAAGTTCTAATGAACTTCGTTTTTAATTGAAGATATTATATTTAAACAGATTAGGATATAAACCGAATGCCAGGAACGTACCGACAAAATATCTCATACTCCTGAATAATAAAGCCACCTTTTCTGCTCCATCCGCTATGGATGAAGGTGCAATGAACTTAATTATTTCAGCTGTGCCCACAAATATCAAAGCACCAACAGCGCATCTCAACAATATCTTTAAAGGTTTATGACATTCTTTGAAGTTTACATATTTTTCTTCATATAGATCTGCCACTAAAAATCCCATCAGCATTCCATACATCGTATAGAAATCAAGAGAATTACAGAAGAAGATACCTGTACTGGTAACAAGCGCAAAAATCAGATACAGTTTCTTTTTTTCATATTTACTTAACAGATAATCAATCCCGAAGACACATAATGTACCAATAGCCGTACCCACGATGACATCTGTAGGATAATGAACACCCAGTATGAATCTTGAAAAAGCCACCAGGATTATCATCGTAATACAGAATACAGTTAAAGGTGTCTTATTGAATTCTCTGGCTAAAGATACACCGGTAGAACTGGCTAAAGTGGCATGTCCGCTTGGGAATGAATAACCCTGTGCCTGTATATCCATCGCATCATAACTTTGATCAGCGGGTCTGAAACATACTACTTCTTCATTATCAAAGTAAGGTCTTCTTCTTTTAACGATATTCTTTACATAGAAAGTTATCAGTGAAGAACACGCTACATGTAAAAGTAACCTTTTACCATATTCCTTGTTGCATCCCCAATAAAATATACCTATCAGAATAATTGATAATATGGCTTCACCAAACATCGTCAGAAAAGTTACACCATCAGCCAGTATCGGATAGGTTATTAGAATATTCTGGAAAAATGAAATAAGCGCTATTTCCCATTCAAACTGAAATGTTACGCCCACTATTTACGATTCTCCAGTTCTCTTAAAGTAATTTCATATCCTTCTTCTTCATACTGATAGGATATATCCTGATACTTCTTATCTTCTGGAAGAAGTTTTTTAACGATCGTTTTCATAAACTCAGGATTCTTAACCAGTATCGGTCCAATGATATGTGTTCCATAGACATTGCTGAAATGATATCCTTCATAATCATTATCAACCAGACTGTTATCTTTAAAAATGTATCTGAACATAGCCTTATCTTCACCGCCGTTAATTATCGATGACTTGTTGATAAAACCGACAAGCTTACCCAGTTCATCATTTTCTACAACAACATCACCCGCATAACGCTTATCTTTTTCTTCAACTGTAAAGTCCACAAAGCCAAGAGCTTCTTCTTCATTAACTGATTTACCCAAGAGTTCCATGGCATTTCCTGTAAACAGAACAATCTTTCCATCATTTATGAACTTATCGAGATCAGCGTAATACTTCTTAAGCTCCTTAAGCGCAATCTTCTGGTTTCTTTCGGTTCCTGAACCCATATAGATCATATCGTAATTATCCATAACGATTATGGAATCGATATCTTTTTTATCAATCTTTACTTCCATTCCCTGATCTTCAAGATGTTTTCTTAAAACCATAAGATTGGCATATTCACCGTAAAGATTCATCAGGTTAGGAAACATATGCAGTATCTTAATCATGAGACACCTCTTTCATAAACTTGAATTCATCAGAGAAACAGGTCAGAAGGAATATATGACCAATGGCGTTATCACTAAGATAATCTGCAGCTTCTTTAATATCTTTTATGATAGTCATCCTGTCAGCTACTCCGGCATATTCCATTCTTAAAGCCACATCACTGGCATAACATCCCGATACGACAATCTGTTTCACATTGTCTGACTGCAGCAGTTCAAAACTGATATCCCATAACCATGATGTTTCCGAAGTGAAATACTTACGGGAAATCGCATCAACAATAATAATTACGCTGACATCGCCATCATATGATGTGACATATTTCAGATTCTGATTATAGGATATGGAATTTTCATGTTTGGAGATTAATAATGTTCCTTCTTTGTCTTTGTCCTTAAAGTTCTTGATACGTCCATTGACGATAAGATAATCATTCAAAGAAGCACATATCTTTTCTTCTTCAACACCTACAAGCTTGCATACTGAGAATGCTGAAAGAATATTATAGACATTATGTAAGGATGCCATAGCCATCTTAATGGTATGTTTACCGTTTATTTCAACAGTCTTCTTTTCAAGATTAAGGTCTGTAGCTTCAACATCCGCCTCATGCCTATCAAATCCGCATCCTGGGCATCTGTATTTACCCACATGCGCAAAATGATGATATTCATAAATCATCTTATGTTTACATTCAGGACAGTAATAGTCATCGTTATAGATCGAATCAAGTTTTTCATAGACATAAGGTGTTTCCCCTACACCATAGAAATAACATTCATTCTCGAACTCTTTACTCAAGGCACATATGGCAGGATCATCAGAATCAAGTATCAGGGTTGAACCTTCTTTAATACCCTTCTTTATTTCTCCCAAAACAAATTCCGGATTACCGTTTCGGCTCATCTGATCACGATAGATATTGGTAATCACAAAATATTTAGGTGTTACATATTTAAAGATGTACTGACAGTATCTTTCATCTGTTTCTAAAAGCAGAACATCCTTATTGAAATCACCATTTAATGAACAGTTATCAAGAATAAGGGTTGCCGCACCATCAAGAAGATTTGATCCTTCAACATTATAGGCAACAGAATAACCTACCCTGCTTAAAACCTCATTGATCATTTCAACAGTAGTCGTTTTACCGTTGGAACCTGTTACGGCAATGATATTTTCAGGATAACTGATATTTGAAAGAATATCCGGATATATCTTCAGGGCAATACGTCCTGGCATACTGGAACCTCTGCCTATCAGCTTTAAGGCCCACTTGGATAATCTGCATAATAAAATCGCTATAGCTTTTCTCATATCTAAATTATACTCACATTACTAAAAAGTGGTTTAATAAACCACTTTTAACAAACTATCGAACCTATTGGCATATCTGAACTTACCAGTTCAAGTTTTTCTTTACCGTCAACTTCCTTGACCGCTGAGAGTAACATGCCGTTAGACATCAGTCCTCTGATCTTTCTAGGCTTGAGGTTCATTACCGCAACTACCTTTTTACCGACCAGTTCTTCAGGTTTATAGTAAGCAGCTACTCCAGATAATATCTGACGCTGTTCATAACCGAAATCTACATTGAAAACCAGAATCTTATCGGCATCAGGGTGTTTGGAACACTCTGTTACCTGACCAACAACCATTTCAACTTTATCAAAGTCTGTGAATTCAATTTCATCCTTATGTTTAACAGGTTCTACTGCAGGTTCAGCTTCAGCTTCAAGTTTCTTCTTGAGCTCTTCTTCATCAATTCTCGCAAAGAGAATCTCCGGTTTTTCTGTAACCTTATAGGAATCAACAGAGCCGAACGCATAATTATCAAATGATACATCACTTAAGCCAAGCTGTTCAAAGATACGCTTACTTGTACTAGGAATATAGGCCTGAAGCTCTAAAGATGCCATACGGATACCATCCAGGATAGTATATAAGACATCATTGAGTCTTCCCTTTGTTTCTTCTGATTTAGCCAGAGTCCAAGGAGTTGTTTCATCGATATATTTATTGAGTCTTTCTACTCTTGAGAAGATCAGTTTCAATGAATTAGGAATATCAAGCTGTTCCATCTTGGCATCAACTTCATCATTCATTGAGTTGAGGAATGATACAACTTCTTCATCAAGTTCAGTGTAATTGACATTCTTTGTCACAGTACCACCAAAATATTTATTGGCCATACTTACTGTTCTGTTTACAAGATTACCCAGAACATTACATAAATCGGCATTTCTTCTTTCAACCATCAGTTCTTCAGAGAAGTTTCCATCAGAGCCGAAAGGTACTTCGGATAAAAGGAAATATCTTACGGTATCTACACCATAGTCTTTAATAAATACTCTAGGATCTTTATAGTTACCTTTAGACTTAGAGATCTTACCGCCACCGATTGTAAGCCAGCCATGACCGTATACTTTCTTAGGAAGTTCAAGTCCTAAAGCCATCAGCATTATCGGCCAGATAATCGTATGGAATCTGAATATTTCCTTACCAACCAGATGTAAATCAGCTGGCCAGTATTTCTTGAACTTACTGTCATCATCACTGAGATATCCTAAGGCGCTGATATAGTTGCTTAAGGCATCAACCCATACATAAACCGTCTGATTAGGATCAAAGGTTACAGGAATACCCCATTTGACAGATGTTCGAGATACACATAAATCCTTTAAACCAGGTTTTAAGAAGTTATTGTACATTTCGTTATATCTTGATACCGGCTGCATCAGTTCAGGATGTTCCTTGAGATATGATTCAAGCTTAGGCTGATATTTTGATAACTTTAAGAAGTACGCATCTTCTTTGGTCATCTTTACTTCTCTGCCGCAGTCTGGGCACTTTCCATCCACAAGCTGTGATTCAGTCCAGAAGGATTCGCAAGGTGTACAGTACCATCCTTCATAGGCACCCTTATAGATATCACCCTGATCATAGAGTTTCTGCATAATCTTCTGTACACAGGCAACATGTTCATCATCAGTTGTACGGATAAACTTATCGTATTCAATGTCTAATGATTTCCAAAGGTCTTTCGCATTTTCAATAATCGGATCGATAAACTCCTTAGGTGTTACCCCTGCCTTATTGGCACGGTCTTCCAGTTTCTGACCATGTTCATCAGATCCTGTTAAGAAATAGACATCATAACCCTTAAGTTTCTTGTATCTTGCCAGGGCATCGGCAATAACCGTT
Source organism: Erysipelotrichaceae bacterium (assembly GCA_030523555.1). Lineage (GTDB taxonomy): Bacteria > Bacillota_I > Bacilli_A > Erysipelotrichales > Erysipelotrichaceae > Colivicinus. The sequence continues at coordinate 3,908 of JAUNIH010000047.1, read as the reverse complement.
GTATAACAGTGTCCAATGTGGAAATTATCACTTGGATAATAGATAGGTGTCGTTACATAATAGCTTTTCTTTTCTGACATATTTACCCCCCTAAAATAATAAAAGGCAGTACAAAGGGCGCATCTGCGCGGTACCACCTTCTCTTTTTACTTGAACTCTTAACGCGAGTACACGTCCCATACTAACTGTTCGTACAGGATGTTCAGGATCCATCTTCAATGAATTCCATTATCTGTTTACACCACCCACAGACTCTCTATCAACAGACATTCACTTACTCAATCCGTCTTAACATTAACTATTCTAACATAATAAAAGTCTCTATTGAGACTTTTTGATTAAATCTGATTCTTTAAATACGCAAACAGGAAATTGTTTATTTCGCCGTTCATGACCTTATCGACATTTCCTTCTTCATAGTTTGTACGGTGATCCTTGACCATCGTATACGGACAGAAGACATAGGATCTTATCTGAGAACCCCATTCAATCTTTTTCTGATCACCCTTTAAAGCTCTCTTTTCATTTTCTCTGTCTTCAATAGCTTTCTGATACAGTTTAGACTTTAAGATATTGATACACTTTTCTCTGTTTAAGATCTGTGATCTTTCCGTCTGACAGAAAGCGGTTAATCCCGTAGGGATATGTTTCATACGTACGGCACTGTCGGTCTTGTTGATATGCTGACCTCCGGCGCCAGAAGACCTCATTGTATCTACTTCGAGATCCTCATCCTTTAATTCAATCTCTATTTCATTATTGAATTCCGGTAATACTTCTACTGATGCGAATGATGTATGTCTTCTTCCTGAAGCGTCAAACGGTGATATTCTGACTAATCTGTGAACTCCTGATTCACCCTTCAGATATCCATATGCGAGATTGCCTTTAATCATAAATGATGCAGACTTGATACCGGCATCAATCGCTTCTTCATATTCCAATACTTCAAAACCGTATCCATTAGATTGTGCATATCGCTGATACATCCTGTACAGCATCATCGCCCAGTCCTGAGATTCCGTACCACCGGCACCCGGATGAATTTCGACTATCGCATTTGAATGGTCATAATCATTGGATAATAATACTTTGATTTCAAATTCTTCAAAGTTCTTACTTATCTCTTCATATTCTTCATTGACCAGTTCAAGAAGTTCTTCATCATAGTTCTTGGTCAGTTCATCAATCTCTTCCAAAATTCCTTCAATAGAATCAAGATTCTTCTGATATGAATTCTTGAGATCTTTAAGATTATTGTATTCTTTGATTACTGACTGAGCCTTCTTCTGATCATTCCAGAAAGATTCTTCCGCCTGAAGATCTTCCAGTTCTTTTAATTTTACTTCGATAGACGCGAGGTCAAAGAGAGTCGCCTAAATCTTTTAATTTCTTTAGGGAAGTGTTCAGGCCTTGTTTCATTTCATATATTTCCATTATTTATTTTTCCTTTATCACAATCTTAAGATTATTACAGAAAGTAACGACATCATTGGAAATAGTATTCATCATCATTTCAAAGAGTTCATAACCTTCTTCAATATATGCCTGTAAAGGATTATTCTGAGCATATGATCTTAAATGGATACCTTCTCTTAACTTGGACATGACATCAATCTGATTCTGCCAAGCTCTATCCATCAGTCTTAATACCATATTCTTTTCTACCGGAATAATCTGTTCCTTAACCGGTTTGATCTTCTTTTCATAGGCACCAAACAGGACATCGAAGCATTTATTGATACAGTCTTCAGAATTAAGTCCTTCAATATCGGCTTTCACAAAGTTTGTAACACCCATATTACTGATACGCTTAACGATTGATTCATAATCAATCGTTACTTTCTTGCCTTCTTCCTGAGTGTTATTATTGACAGTATTTTCCATTTCACGTCTGAACATGTTTTCAACGACAGAATGGATATCTTCATTCTCTAGGATATAGTTACGCTGAGTGTACATGGTTTCTCTTTGCTGACGCATTACATCATCATAATCCAGTAAGGCTTTACGTACATCAAAGTTAAGTCCTTCAACACGTTTCTGTGCAGATGATATAGCCTTTGTTACAGTCTTGTTTTCGATGGCAACATCACCCATCTGTTCAAAGAGGCCCATCATCCTGTCAGAACCGAATCTTACCATCAGTTCATCCTGTAATGATACATAGAATCTTGAATAACCAGGGTCACCCTGTCTGCCTGATCGACCTCTTAACTGATTATCGATACGTCTTGATTCATGTCTTTCTGAGCCCAGAACCACAAGACCACCCAGTTCCTTTGATTCAGGAGTAAGCTTGATATCGGTTCCTCGACCAGCCATGTTGGTGGCGATGGTAACTGAACCGGGTCTTCCCGCCTTGGCGATAATATCAGCTTCACGCGCATGGTTTTTCGCGTTCAGTACTTCGTGTTTTATACGTGCCTGTTTAAACATACGGGATATCAGTTCTGATGTTTCAACAGATATTGTACCTACCAGTACAGGCTGTCCTTTTTCATATAATCCCTTTACTTCTTCAAGTAAAGCTTCGTATTTGGCTTTCTTTGTGCCATATACCAGATCAGGATAATCGACTCTGGCTACAGGACGGTTTGTAGGAATCTCTACTACTCGCATATTGTAGATATCCAGGAATTCTTCTTCTTCAGTCTTGGCTGTACCGGTCATACCCGCAAGTTTGTTGTATAAACGGAAAAAGTTCTGATATGTGATAGTCGCAAGAGTTGTTGTTTCCTGTTTGATCTGAACACCTTCTTTAGCCTGAATCGCCTGATGTAAACCATCGGAGTATTCTCTGCCTGGCATCTTACGTCCGGTATTCTGATCGACGATAATTACTTCGCCTTCTTCAACCACATATTCAACATCAAGATGCATTATATAATTGGCCTTTAAAGCCTGGTTTATATAATGTACTAAAGATGTATTTTCAATATCGTAAAGGTTGGCTACATTAAAAGCCTTTTCAGCCTTGTGCACACCCTCTTCAGTCAGCTGAACATTCTTGTCTTTAACATCAATTACGTAATCAATTTCATTGGTTAATCTCTTTACAAATCGGTCAGCGTTGGTATACTGATTGGCTGTCTGCTTCTGACCACCAGAAATGATTAAAGGTGTTCTTGATTCATCGATCAAAATTGAGTCAACTTCATCGACCAGCGCAAAGTTCAATGGTCTTAAAACACGGTCTTCAACTCTGGTGACCATGTTGTCTCTCAGATAGTCAAAACCTACTTCGGAGTTTGTTGTATAGGTTATATCACATTCATAGGCTGCCCTTTTCTGAGCAGGGGTTAAAGCTCTCATATTTAGACCTACAGTTAAACCTAAGAAACGGTGAATTTCACCCATCCACTTGGAGTCTCTTTCTGCCAGGTATTCATTGACGGTAATGACATGTACACCTTTACCTGATAAGGCATTAAGATATACAGCCATAACCGATGTCAGAGTCTTACCTTCACCGGTCTTCATTTCCGCAATATCACCTGTATGCATGACATATGCACCTTCAAGCTGACAGAAGTAAGGATATTCACCGATTACACGCTTAGCTGCTTCTCTAGCCACCGCAAAAGCTTCAACCATCACATCATCAAGCGTAGCTCCATCAGCTATACGCTGTTTGAACTCTGCCGTCTTTTCCTTCAGCTGTTCATCAGTTAATGTTGCCATCTTTTCCGCAAGAGCTTCTACAGGTCTTACAGCCTTTTCAACATTATCAAGTATCTTTTTATCACTGTTGAATAATTTATCTAAAAATCCCATTTTGTTTTCCTCAAATACCCATTAATTATAACATAAGCCCACATATAAAAAAGGCTGGCTGAGCCAACCTTTAATCATTAATGTGAATTTCCATTTGGATTTCCGTTTTCGATAATAAACGGAAATTAGTC
>JAUNIH010000046.1 GCA_030523555.1 Erysipelotrichaceae bacterium | reverse complement strand
ATAAAGTATCATCAATATCAAACAAAGCACCCTTAATCATAATATTCCCCTGTTATACTGTGTTGCGTCTCCGTATCTCTAAGACCTCTTTCATCCGTTTCTATTTCACCTGTCTGATTATCAAAAGGATCATTACTGAAATATTTCTTTTCAATTTCAAACTTTGGATAGTATCCACTGTTGGCTGTCATTCTTTCATAATCGAGATTTCCAAAGAAATATTTTCTCGACTCTTCATCATTTCCCATTCTTGAACCTACGCCGAACGATGGATCAGCGTATAACCAGCCAAAAGGCTTAATATAGAATTTTGCCCAGTCATGAGCTCCGACATCATCCTTACCCACATATAATCCTGATTCAAAGTGAGCCGGAATACCCGCAATACGGCACATCGTTATAAAGGTTAACGCAAAGAAACCGCAGTCACCTCTTAGATTATTAACGGTATATTCAGGAATGTTGTCTCTTATAAAATAGGCAGGCTGGAAAGAATAGTTCATATTCAAAGTAATATAGTCATATATCGCTTTTGCCTTACCTAAATCATTATCACAGTCTTTTGTAATATCGGCTGTCAGTTTTCTTAAATGATCTGTAAAAACGATATGCGGATATTCTTCATTGAGATATTCTTTAATATCGCATTCTTCAGGTACATATTTATTTAAATCAATATAGTCATAGTAAGAGGTATATGAATATGTCACAAAGAATGTTTCATTCTCATTCATCTCTTTCTTGAAACATACCGTTCTGTACTTATGGTTCTCATCAGATATTATCGGATTGTCTGAACATTTTTCAATAACGATATCTTTCTGATGTTCACATACCTTAGGTATCGGTATATGTACAGTTACCTTCATACCCTTCTTAAAGTATTCATCCTTTATCTTAATGGAATGAGTGATTCTTATCTTATGTTCAAGATGTCCTTGAGATTTAATCTTGGATATCATCTTATATCTGTCGGTATCTTCAATATTTATATCCTTATATTCATTTATCTTTTTACGGTAATCTTCGTATCTTAAAAGACATCCATCAAATCTGTCGAGTATTCTTATTTCTTTATTGATATAGACCCAGGAGAATCTTTTTTCATCCATATACCTCTCAAGATCTTCCATCGTAAAAGAATCATTCTTATCTTTGAGAATCCTTAAGGCATCATCCATGGTATGAGGATAATCATATACAGTTCTTTTCATGATTTCTTTCTGTAATATAAGAGAGTTTCTTAAATGAGTATCATTTACACCCTTTGTAAGAAGTTCATCAATGAGTTTAATGGCCTTATCAAAATCACCGGCTTTTTTATACTGGTCAATATCTAAAGGCAGTCCCACATTCAGATCAAGAAACAGTTCATTTTCATTCATAACTCTATCTTAACTTAATTTATAATTAATAGAAGAGGTTTATTTTTATGAGCTGGTATAACGAAACATCTTTCTATCATATATATCCTTTGGGATTATTGAATGCCCCTAAGGAAAACGATTATCATACAATCACCCATCGCGTAAACGATTTATATCCCTGGATAGACCATATCCATACTTTAGGATTTAGCGGTCTGTATATCGGTCCTTTATTTGAATCGGTAGGCCACGGTTATGAGACAACGGATTACTTCAAGGTTGATGGAAGGCTTGGAGATAATAACGACTTAAAAGAATTGGTCAGATACTGCCACGATAAAGATATCAAGGTTATCCTTGATGGAGTATTCAATCATACAGGAAGAGATTTCTTTGCGTTCAAGGATATATTGACCTATAGAGAAAATTCCATTTACCGCAACTGGTACAATGTCAATTTCTATTCCAATAATTCATACAACGACGGTCTATCATATGAAAACTGGGGAGGATATGACTTACTTGTCAAACTCAATCTTCATAATGAAGATACGGTTAATTATCTTCTTGATGCCGTATCTTTCTGGATTAAAGAATTTGATATAGACGGCTTAAGACTTGATGCGGCCGATGTCCTCGATTTTGATTTCATGAAAAAGTTAAGACGGCATACATCCAATATAAAAGAAGACTTCTGGCTCATGGGTGAAGTAATTCATGGAGAATATAACAGATGGGTAAATGGTGATACTTTACATTCAGTTACCAACTATCAGCTTCATAAGGCTTTCTATTCCGGCATGAATGATCACAACTTCTTTGAAATAGCCCATACCGTAAACAGGTTTACCGGAAACAATAACCTGAGCCTCTATAATTTCTTAGACAATCACGACGTTGAAAGAATATCTTCCAAACTCAACAACAGGAATCACTATCTGCCTGTAAGTATTATGTTGTATACCTTACCGGGTATTCCTTCAATGTATTACGGCAGTGAATTCGGTATTGAAGGAAGAAAATACCGTGGTGGATCAGATGATGAAATAAGACCATCATTAAATATTGAAGACTATAAGAATTCACTCAAAGATAACCCTTATACGCAGATTATCAATACCCTGGGAAATTTCCATAAGGGTAATATGATTCTGGCCTATGGATCTTATAAACAACTGGAACTGCAGACCGGATTCTATTCATATGAAAGATGTCTTGATAATGAAAAGATCTATGTCTTTTTATCAAATCAGGATAACAGTCATAAATTCTATATCAATGAAGACAAAACATATTATGGTCTGATTTCTCAGAAAGAATATGTACCTCATGACAATACTATTGAAGTAGATCTTGAAGGAAACAGTGGAGAAATTCTTTTTATCAGAGATAAGGATTATTCTTCATATAAGATCGAAAAGATTGAAACCAGAAAAGAAGAAAAAGAAAAAGAAGAAAATCATAAGGATCTGAATTATTCAAATCCTGTAAACAAGTCATATGAAGAAATGTCTGTCGAAGAACTTCAGCAGTCAATTCTCTATAAGATGTCATTAAATGGAGAAGTTACAGATCAGATGAAAAAAACAGTATACGAGAATGTATACCGTGATTCCTTATTAAACTGGGTCAAATCATTCCGATAGATAATTATCTCTGATTATCATATTTATAACTTTAATTATTCTCTTTGAATAATCATCAGCTTTGGTTATATCGCTATAGATTACGCCAAAGCTTTCTTTTTCACTTAAGACATCATATAAGGCATCAAGATTATTACCAAAATATTCAGGAAAACTGAACAGTTCATTAAGATAGTCATACTTATCTTCGTTTAATCTTTTAATATCTATTTCAATTATTTTCATCATATATCAGTTCAAAAGTCGCATAGTGATCTTCAGTATAGTAGATTGTCCCCCAATGGGTATAGACCAGTCTTTTGGCATTACGGTATCCGCCTTCATAATCAATATCACATTCATAGTAATCACCTTCCGGAAGATTTCCTTCTAGATTGGTGAATGGTCCTCCACCTATTGAACATCCCTTGCAGACATCCTGAAGATTTCCCTTACTGGAATCCCAGCCAAGCTTTTTGGCTTTGGTCTTGGTGATATAGTTACTTGGAAGTTTATGGAATTTAATGATATAGGCAGCTACTTCTTCCTTGGATGTATATGTTCCATCTTCAGTGACATTTACCTCAAAAGTATCAGTTACAGGTTCGCTTACTGGATCAGAGGTTGTGTTGTCTGTAACTGTATTGTTATCTATAACGGGTTCGGTTGTGGTGTTACTGTTTTCCGGTTCCGTAACTGTAACAGGAATATTGTCTGATTGAGGATCTGACTTTGTAGATAGAAAAGAACTTACCCCTATAAAGAGTAAGGCTGTAAGAATTATCAGTAATATAAATTTAAGACTGCGGTTCTTCATTTATTTAATTATAATATCCATCAGAGATTCATTTTTATTATTTTCTGGGCAATCTTTTTCCAGTCATTGCCCTCTATTTCATAATCACTCTCCGGTATTCCTTCGGCCATATCTGTTCTTACATACAAGGTCTTCATACCTGCGTTTCTTCCACCTTGAATATCCGTATTGGCATCATTTCCAATCATCATACATTCTTCAGGTTTAATATTCTGGTCCTTCATTAATTCCCTGTAGAATCTTATATCCGGTTTACAGTATCCGTAATCAGAAGAAAGATATATCTTTTCAAAGTCCTTATCCAGTTCAAACATTTTTATCTCATTAACGGTATATGCTGCCTGGGCATTACTTAAAAGGTAGAGATGATATCCCGCATCTTTCAGCATCTTCAGTCCCTCATGGACATGAGGATAAAGTTCTATATATTCAGTTGAACATAATCTGAATAACCTTGCCGCTTCTACTGATAATTCTTTAACGTTTTCTTTTACACCTTTATCTATGAATAGTCTTTCAAAAACCGGATTGATTGGAAGATCAGGATACTCATCTTTTTTATGAGATACTTTCAACAGTTCTTTCTTGTGTTTAAGATATTTCTTTCTTAATTCTTCAGGTTTATATACCGCATTATGATATCCATAAAATAGCGAAAGTTTATGCCATAAATCTTTCGTATCTTCATCCGTATGAATTCTTATTAAGGTACCGTATAAATCAAATATCAGATTCATAATTATCTCTTAATTAATCTTATCATGCGATAAAATAATATCAGGAGATAACTCTTATGAAAAAGATAATAATATTAATTCTGATGGCTTTTATGTGTCTTTGCGGATGCAGTAATGGTACAAAGGTTTCAACTGTTACATCTTCTGATTCACTCTATGTAAGAAAGATTGATACCCCTGCTGATTTTGTGATGGGTATGGATGCCTCAAGTGTCATTGCGGAAGAAAACAGTGGCGTCGTCTATTACGATTATGACGGTAATGAGGCTGATGTCTTCAAGGTGCTGGCAGAAAGCGGCATCAATACCATCCGTGTAAGAGTCTGGAATAATCCGTATGATGAAAACGGCAATGCCTATGGTGGCGGTAACTGTGATATCAATACAGCCTTGGAGATCGGTAAAAGAGCTACTGAATACGGTATGGGCTTACTGGTAGATTTCCATTACTCTGATTTCTGGGCCGATCCAGGTAAACAGATGTGCCCTAAAGAATGGGAAGGTATGAATATTGAAGAAAAGGCTGATGCCTTATATCAGTATACATATGAAAGTTTAAACTTACTGAAAGATGCCAAGGTCAATGTCACGATGGTGCAGCTCGGTAATGAAACAAACGGTGCCATGGCCGGCGAAAAGACATGGATGAATATTGTCTATTATCTTATGACAGCTGGTTCTAAAGCTGTAAGAGAAGTATATCCTAAAGCGGATATCGCCGTCCATTTTGCGAATCCCGAAAACTACGATACGATTTTAAGCTACGCATCCAAACTCGAATACTATAATCTTGATTACGATGTGATTGGTCTTTCCTATTATCCTTACTGGCATGGTACCCTAAACAATCTTTCATCTTTAATGGAAGAGCTTCATCAGACCTACGGCAAGAAAGTCATGGTCATGGAAACATCATATGCCTACACTATTGAAGATACCGACTTTAACGGTAACACTATCGGTGAAGGAAGTGCCGTTGTCAAAAACTATCCATATACGGTACAGGGCCAGACAAACAGTGTGCTTGATGTCATTGAAACAGTTGCCAATATTGAAGGCGGCAGTGGGGTATGTTACTGGGAAGGTACCTGGATTTCTGTAGGTAATGATTATGAAACCAATAAACAGAAATGGGAAACCTACGGCTCCGGCTGGGCAAGCTCATATTCTGCCTCATATGATCCAAATGATGCGGGTAAATACTATGGTGGCTGTGCGGTTGATAATCAGGCCTTCTTTGATTCTACCGGTCATCCGCTTGAATCATTAAAACTCTTTGCCTTATGTAAAACCGGTAATGAGATAGAAGTGGTTGCCGATGCCATTGAAGATACCAATATAAATGTTGATATCAGTTCTGCAATTGTTCTTCCATCTACGGTAAATGCGATTATGAATGATAATTCTACCAAGGAAGTACCTGTCATCTGGGATTCAATCAATGAAGAATCATTAAAGAATCAGGGTGTAGGAACCTATACCATTAACGGTACTGCGGATAATAAAGAGGCGAAATGTTATCTGTCACTGATATATTTCAACTTCCTTGATAACTATTCATTTGAAGATGACAAGGGTGGCGATCATACACCTAAGGGTTGGGAAGTAATTGAATATGGAAGTGCCAGTGAACTTTATGTTGAAGATAAAAAGACCGACTCTTTAACCGGTACAAAGCACTATCATTTCTGGAGCTCAGCTCCTTCTTCCATCAACTTTGATCTGGTACAGAATGTATCATCTTTGGATGCGGGTAACTACAGTTTTGAAATATCCATAATGGGTGGTGATGCCGGTACTACTGATGTCTACGCATTCGTGAAGATCAATGATGAAATAATAGCCAAAGCACCTATGTCAATAACATCCTATAATGACTGGCATACCGGTAAGATTGATTCCTTTACCTATGATGGTACATCTGACCTGACTGTCGGAATCCATGTATCATGTGCCGGATCAGGTGCAGGTGCCTGGGGCAAGATTGATGATGCCAAACTCAACTCAGCTGAATAATATGAAAAAGATAATACTCTTTATAGTTTTACTGTTAATGCTGTCAGGTTGCAGGACTTCTAAGTCCCTCAGCAAGATCGACACCATCGATGACAATTACCGCGTCTTCTATCAGATCTTTGTCGGCTCATTTTCTGATTCCAATAATGATGGGATTGGTGATTTAAGAGGTATCATCAACCGTATTGATTATCTAAATGACGGCAATATCGATTCAGAAGATTCCTTACATGTACAGGGCATCTGGTTATCCCCAATCTTTTCATCACCTTCATATCATAAGTATGATGTGAATGACTATTATACGATTGATGAACAGTTCGGAACGATGGATGATCTTAAAGAACTGATTGATAAAGCGCATCAAAGAAACGTAAAGGTCATACTGGACCTTGTGATAAATCACACTTCCACAAATCATGAATGGTTTAAAGCCTTTGTCAAAGCCCATCAGGATAACGCGGTAAACTCCTATTACTATGATTTCTATTCATATGTAAAGGATGGTGAACAGAAACCGAACACGGCCTATCATCAGATACCTGGTACTAACGATTATTATGAATGCAACTTCTCGGAAGAGATGCCGGAACTCAATTATGACAACTGGGATGTGAGAAACGCAGTAGTCGATATTGCGAAATACTACCTTGATATGGGTATAGACGGTTTCCGTTTTGATGCGGGTAAATATATCTATTATGGTGATAATACCAAATCCGTTGCCTTCTGGGACTGGTATATGAAGGAACTTAAGAAGATGAAACCTGATGTCTATACCGTATGTGAAGTATGGAGCTCTGATAATGAAACGATTGAATATATCAAAGCTCTAAACTGTTTCAATTTCACATCAGCCATGACTGAAGGTATTATCGCTTCTACCGCCAAAGGAAATTCCATCAACTTCTATACAAACTATATTGAAAGCTATCTTAATAAAATACATGCTTCAAGATCTGATGCGATGTATATCCCGTTTATCGCCAATCACGATACCGACAGAGCAGCGGGTTATCTTAACGTTACCGATAAATATATGTATATGGGAGCCAATCTTTATATACTCTGTTCCGGTTCACCGTTTATCTATTATGGTGAAGAAATCGGTATGAAGGGTACTAGAGGTGCAGCCAATACTGATGCGAACAGAAGACTGGCCATGTTATGGGGGGATGGAGATAGCGTAAGTGATCCGGAAGGAAGCAGCTTTTCGGCATCCAAACAGGTCAACGGCACCGTAAGTGAACAGTTAAAGAATAGTGATTCTTTACTTCATTACTACAACAGACTTATAAAATTCCGTAACTCGTATCCCGAAATCGCCAGGGGTGAGTACACAAAACTATCTACTTCAAGTTCCTATCTTGGCGGCTTCTCAATAGACTATGAAGGAAGCACGACTTATCTTCTTCATAATGTATCTCTTGAAGAAATAAGTGTTGAAATAGATCTTCAGGATATTACGGTTACTGATTCTATAGGTCAGGGAACTGCCTCATATAAAGACGGCATATTAACAGTATCCGGACAGACAAGTGTCGTTCTCAAATAAACTCATAGCAAAGCGCGCAGGTGAGAAATGGAAGACACGTGGCTACTGTGTGGTACCGTAGGTGAAAAGGACAGACAGATTCTGATTTGATAAATATCCACCACGCACTCGTGACTTCAGTCATGAGTCAGGTGGATTTATGTAATATTCAGATAATATCCCTTTAACAGAAGAAGTTAATCCGATATATAAAACGAAGAATCATTATGGTTCTATATTTAAAGAAACAGAAATGCTTCTTTTTAAATAGGAAATGAGACAAAAGACTGAGTACTAGAAAATAATTAATAATATATTGAATTGAATGATTATATTTCAAGTATTGTGCTATAATTATATCAGATACAGAAAGGAGGTCTGTTGTGTTATGAAGATTTATTCAACCTACAGTGTAAAAATAAAACACTACAATCATATCTTTAAAGATACTGTCACTGTATACCGTAATGCCGTAGATTTCCTTATAGATGTCTGTATTAATGAATGGGATATAAAACGTGCAGGCGTCGTGTGACACCTTACAGGATGCGCGCGACTTAAGTTGTGTGAGGCTTCACGACCAGACTTAAGTCTAAATAGTCTGTAAACATATAATTTAAAACGGTGAACTAAGAGAAATGAAAAACTTCAGGAAGGAGAATTATAATGGCAAAAAAGGTTGTTAAAGATATGATTCACGCTAAAGGTTTTGAAATTGGTATTTATACGAATGATTTTGAAAATGAGTATATCTCTTTAACGGACATTGCCAGATATAAAAGCGATGATCCGAATGCAACAATTTGCAACTGGATGAGAAACAGGGATACACTTGAATTCCTGGGATTATGGGAAAGTTTGCACAATCCGGGTTTTAAACCCCTCGAATTCGAGGGGTTTAGGAGTCAGGCCGGCCTAAATGCGTTTACGATGTCTCCTACAAAATGGATAGAAGGAGTTAATGCCATAGGGGTTGTTTCAAAAGCGGGCCGTTATGGAGGAACCTATGCTCATTCTGACATTGCTTTTGAATTTGCATCGTGGATATCTCCGGAATTCAAGCTTTACATTATTAAGGACTATAAGCGGCTGAAGTCAGACGAGAACAGTCATCTGTCATTAGGCTGGAATCTGAACAGAGAGATTTCTAAGCTGAATTACCGTATTCATACTGATGCTATAAAAGACAATTTAATCCCTCCAGAACTGACACCGGAGCAGATTTCTTATACCTATGCCAGTGAAGCAGATCTTCTAAATGTTGCGCTGTTTGGCCGGACAGCAAAGCAATGGCGGGATGCAAACTCTGATAAGAAGGGTAATATACGAGATTATGCTGATCTGAACCAGTTACTGGTTCTTGCAAATATGGAGAGTTATAATGCTGTTCTGATTGAGCAGAGCAAAACACAGTCAGAGCGTCTAATCATGCTTCATGATATGGCTGTAAAGCAGATGCAGACTCTGGTAACACTTAGCGGTTCTGCATTGAAACAACTGCCATCAGTAAGTGATGAGTAAAACATATAATTCAACAAAACCGGTTACTGGAAAGTAATTTATAAATTCTAATTTAGCGAAGCAAAGGATAATTGAACGGATGAACGAAATACGATACATCACATTAAAAGAACAACCGGAGCTGGAAGACGCCGCAGCATCATGGTTTCATGACAAATGGGGCGTACCCAAAGAAGCATATCTCGAATGCATGGACGCATATCTGGCAAATAAAACTGAATATGGCTGGTATTTGTGCCTGAATGGTGAAAAGATTGTCGGAGGAATGGGTGTGATCGAGAATGATTTTCATGACAGAAAAGATCTGACGCCAAATGTATGCGCAGTTTATACTGAAGAAGACTATCGCTGCCGGGGGATTGCCGGTAAGCTTTTGAATATGGTTGTAGAAGACTGCAGGCAGAAGGGAATTTCCCCGCTCTATCTTGTGACAGATCATATCGGCTTTTATGAAAGATATGGTTGGGAGTTTCTCTGTATGGTTCAGGGAGATGGTGAGTCTAATATGACAAGAATGTACATCCATCGATAAACTCCAGTTTGTCGATATCTTGATACAAAGATACAACTCCAAAACAGACGCTAAAGCAGCGTCTTTTTCATATTCCTGAGAAGGGGGCACGGTACTACTGTGGTACCATAGGGGAAAGAGGACACATAGACAAATTCTAATTTGTGGAGGGATGAAAATGTTAACAGGTAATGGCAGATTTCGTGTTGAAGGCAATCGATTGGTAGTGGAAGCTATTCCGGAAAAGGATTTTTTTGTGAATCCGGTAGACGGGAGTATTACAGCGAATGCAGCTTTCGTATATGAGGAGATTGAGGGGGATTTCGTATGTAAAGCCCGCATTTCATTAGCCCATAAGACCATGTATGATGCAGGTGTTTTGCTCGCGATGCAGGACGAGACACATTGGGCGAAGGCATGTTTTGAACTTGGAGACTATGGATTTAAATCCGTATGCACTGTGATGACAAACGGATTATCCGACGATTGTAATGGCATCACAGTGAATCAGGATCATATCTGGATGCAGCTGGCAAGAACCGGGGATGTTTTCACTGTGCACTATTCTTTGAATGGTGAAAAGTTCTTCCTGGCAAGGATCTGTTCCATGCCTTTTTCTGCGAAGTTAAAGGTAGGGTTTGAAGCACAGTCTCCCTGCGGCGAAGGCGGCGAGCGTTTCTTTGATGATTTCCGGATTGAAAAGAAGACACTTACCAACCCAAGAATGGGAGAATGACAAATCCCAGTTGAACTAATTTGTAGGGATGCACGTTAGTACGATAAAGGGTAAATTTGGAGGAATTATATGAAAAAGATCGTACATACCAACCAGAAGCTTCGTACCATGCGTTTGCACGCAAGGTCGACATTAAAAAAGGCGGGGACGCTGGAATTCAAACCGGTTACATCTGCCAAGTGGACAGATATTAGCCGAGGCTGGGACGGCAGGGTGTTGGTTCAGATTGAACACGACGACGTGAAGAACTGCACCCCCGAGATGATCTGCTGGTGGTTCCATCATCTGTCGGAAACGACCACCTGGAACGGGAAGGACTTCTCCGGTCCGGAGGTGACATTCAATCATCTGTGGCACCATCGGGATCATGAGTACGTGATTCCGCTTACCAACGCAGCCGACGGCACGATCAATCACGGCTTCCTGGAGGGGTGCGACAGCAAGATCCAGGAGCGCTTTAACGAATATCATTTTCATGTGGATACCGTGATGCATACCACGAAGCTGGATGCGTCCGAATTCACATTCGATATCATGTTCGCAGGGCTCAAAGCCGGTCATATCACGCACTTATACGAAGCAGTGGACGGCGGTTCAAGCTTCTATGCGGAGACACAGATCGGCTTTGACTTTCCTGTACTCGGATGGCTGTTCAACTGGCTGATTCTGCCCTTTATCTACAACAAGAAAACTGCAGAACATTGGGTCAGACATAATATTGAGGAAACAGGAAGAACAGAGGATATACTGCCTATATTGTATAGGAATTATGTCGATAAAAAGGCGGGTGATAACTGAACCCCTCAATCAGCCACAGGATTGGAGAGTGACAAATCCCAGTTTGTCTATATTTAAAAGGATCAAATTCCAAGATACACAGACGCTAAAGCAGCGTCTTTTTCATATTCCGGGGAAAAGGAGGCACGGTACAGGTGTGGTACCATAGGGGAAGAGGACAGATAAAGAAATTCTAATCTGTGGAGGTGGTGACATTGAAAAAGTGCAAAATTACAGTATTAAAGAGAGAATTTTATAAAGAATTGGCTGATGAATATGTACCTGTTCCGGGTTTTGGGCCTTGCCATATGATGAAAGAAGGGGATGTCTTTATTACAGGAGGACCTTTTGGAAATCAGATGCCGGAAGGATTCTGTGATATGGCATGGCAGGCAATCTGCATTCAGGCAAGTACTTTGGCTGGTGGTGGTAAGGTTTTCGGTCATGATGATGTGCATATCGCATGTTGTAATGATGGAGTTCGTCCGGTCGTATTCAAGCTGGAAATGATCGAGGATGACGAGCCACAGATGTTTTAAGTGACAGATACCAGTATGTCGATATTTTGATATAAAGATACAACTCCAAAACAGACGCTAAAGCAACGTCTTTCTTTACGATTCCGGAATTACTTGAAAATAATTTGCATAACACACATTATGCAAAATAGCATATATGAAAGGGAGAAGATGAAAAAAAACAATAATTGAAAAACCGCCCTTATTACAGCGGTTTAAACTTAATACAGTTGTTGAAACAGACTAATTTACTTCAACATTTCCGCCTCTATTGGCAGAGATCCAGGCAATATATGACTTACCGGGATTTAATTTAATGATCTGATTATTTGAATCTCTGAGTACCAGTTTACCATCAACAACACTCCACTCGATATCCATGATGCTGCCTTCACTGGCAAACTTACCCTCTCCTCCGGCTAAAGCGTAGTTACAATAGGAAAAACTTGCCCCCGGTTTTGTGATATATTCTGTCTGATCAAACAGGACAAGGATATTTTCTCTTGTCAGGTTATTTCGGAAATCATCTGTATGATACAGTTCATCCTCCTTGGAATAGGTCCAGTGTTTGGTCCAGCTGCGTGAAGAAATATCGATGATTATTTCGTTACAATCCGTATCACTCACCCTGATGGGTTCTTCATTAAATTCCAGGGAAGTAAATTTACTTTCATCTATCTGTGTACGGTAACCGTAATCTTCTATAACCTGTGGCAATTTCTCCCCATAAATGACCCCTGTATGTTCCAGGGCAACATTTCTTTCGTTATTACGTCCAAATAAACTGACGCTGCTCTTAAAATCAAGCTGGTTTATATTATCGACTCCATCCTGAGCAATGACATCATCTGCTCCAACATAATTAGCTTTTGATTCACTTTGACCCCAGTGGATATAAAAAGCATCAAACAATTCTGAAAACCTCACAAAAGGCGGGCGGGCACTCCTGATTGGTCCTACGATTTCCGGAAGAGCAGTGTAATCCGCAAAAAGCCACATCGTCCTGGTAATACCGCCTTCAACCTCTGCTTCCAGAATGATATCAGGTGAATAATTCTCGTCATCCATCCCCCATTGCGGACGGGCACTGTCGCTGTTTTCCACCATGATCGCTACCGGGCGTTTCCCTACAGCTTCATCAGCCATCCGTAAATACGTTAGAGGATTCCTGCTGAAAACCTCTATCATTTCTTCCTGTTGAGTATCGGTATTCTCGGTTTCTTCATCTGCCGTAATAACTTCTTCCTTTGCGTTATCGTTTTGAGCACATCCATACAAGCCAAAACAGGACATCACCAATAACGCCACTGTCGCAATGATCATTGTTCCTTTTTTCATATCCCCATAAACCCCTATCTGCTTATTAATATCATAATACATTGATATTGGACTAATCTATCCTGCTTAAATCAACTGATTTTGAAAGAACATCAAGCACAGTCTGCCTGTCGGTATGGACATAATCGAGATCCGTACTGACCGGAGAGCCGTATTCACCTTTAATCTGACCATCTGAATCCCGATAGATGTTATATAACCAGATATGTGAAAGACTGGTTTCTCCCTGACCCTGGTCAGAAAGAAACAGAATTAATTTGTCTGATTTCACTTGCGGATCTATTACCGTTTCCGGTTTTAAGGTTGCGTAATACACATCGATATTTGAATGATTTCCGGCACGATAATCCAGATATTCCAGATAATTGGCGATAAGCTGCTGACGATCATTCTCGTTAAAGACTATTTCCGCATCCAGCGGGTCACCTAAGCCTGTTACTTCTATCTGTTCATCATTTGTCAAAACATCAAGTCCTTCTTCCAGAAGCAGGTTTTTCAAATCGTCATCAGGAACCAGATCGACGTGGAATTTATCTCCATTATGAAAACCGCCTTCGATGAATTCCTGCTGATAATATGAAACTTCATTTATTTCCCCGACAGCTTCATCAATATGCATGCCAAGCCGGATAGTACCGATCTCCTGATCATTTTTAATTACCCTTAAAACGGTAGTATATCCTGCTGAAGTCTTGTAGGATTCATCTTCAACATAGAAGATATCGCCATTATCGGAAATGACACTATAATCATCAAAACCCGGCTCATCGTAACGGTATTCGCCATCTCCATCCGGTCCATAGAAATGTATGACGCTGTTAAGATCCTTGCCGTTGGTAAAATCGAGCTTTTCCAAACAGGTAACCGTAACGTATTCCTCAGGGTCGATATTTCCTAGACCAGGGACGTTGCATCCCGTGATGGCTATGATCATGAATAAACATAACAATAAAGTACTTAACTTTTTCATCTTACAGGTTTTCACGTTTAATATTATAGTACATTTAACAAGTACCATTTTTGCTGAATGGTATTCAGCTTATTTTA